>NZ_JAGIOS010000001.1:1715000-2015000 GCF_017876815.1 Sinorhizobium meliloti
GGTCTTTGCGCCGAAAATGTAACGGGGCTGAAGCCATGCACCGAAGCTGAGGATACGTCGTAAGACGTGTGGTAGCGGAGCGTTCCGTAAGCCAGTGAAGGGATACCCGTGAGGGGTCCTGGAGGTATCGGAAGTGCGAATGTTGACATGAGTAACGATAAAGAGGGTGAGAGACCCTCTCGCCGAAAGACCAAGGGTTCCTGCTTAAAGTTAATCTGAGCAGGGTTAGCCGGCCCCTAAGACGAGGCGGACACGCGTAGTCGATGGGAACCACGTTAATATTCGTGGGCCTGGTGGTAGTGACGGATTGCTCAACTTGTCCGGACTTATTGGATTGTCCGGGCGGGGACGCGGTTCCAGGAAATAGCTCCACCGTATAGACCGTACCCGAAACCGACACAGGTGGTCAGGTAGAGTATACCAAGGCGCTTGAGAGAACTATGTTGAAGGAACTCGGCAAATTGCACGCGTAACTTCGGAAGAAGCGTGACCCTTTTCTACGCAAGTAGGATGGGGTGGCACAGACCAGGGGGTAGCGACTGTTTATCAAAAACACAGGGCTCTGCGAAGTCGCAAGACGACGTATAGGGTCTGACGCCTGCCCGGTGCTGGAAGGTTAAGAGGAGGGGTGCAAGCTCTGAATCGAAGCCCCAGTAAACGGCGGCCGTAACTATAACGGTCCTAAGGTAGCGAAATTCCTTGTCGGGTAAGTTCCGACCTGCACGAATGGCGTAACGACTTCCCCGCTGTCTCCAACATAGACTCAGTGAAATTGAATTCCCCGTGAAGATGCGGGGTTCCTGCGGTCAGACGGAAAGACCCCGTGCACCTTTACTATAGCTTTACACTGGCATTCGTGTCGGCATGTGTAGGATAGGTGGTAGGCTTTGAAGCGGGGACGCCAGTTCTCGTGGAGCCATCCTTGAAATACCACCCTTATCGTCATGGATGTCTAACCGCGGTCCGTCATCCGGATCCGGGACAGTGTATGGTGGGTAGTTTGACTGGGGCGGTCGCCTCCGAAAGAGTAACGGAGGCGCGCGATGGTGGGCTCAGAGCGGTCGGAAATCGCTCGTCGAGTGCAATGGCATAAGCCCGCCTGACTGCGAGACTGACAAGTCGAGCAGAGACGAAAGTCGGTCATAGTGATCCGGTGGTCCCGCGTGGAAGGGCCATCGCTCAACGGATAAAAGGTACGCCGGGGATAACAGGCTGATGACCCCCAAGAGTCCATATCGACGGGGTTGTTTGGCACCTCGATGTCGGCTCATCGCATCCTGGGGCTGGAGCAGGTCCCAAGGGTTTGGCTGTTCGCCAATTAAAGCGGTACGTGAGCTGGGTTCAGAACGTCGTGAGACAGTTCGGTCCCTATCTGCCGTGGGTGTAGGAATATTGACAGGATCTGTCCCTAGTACGAGAGGACCGGGATGGACATATCTCTGGTGGACCTGTTGTCCTGCCAAGGGCATAGCAGGGTAGCTATATATGGAAGGGATAACCGCTGAAGGCATCTAAGCGGGAAACCCACCTGAAAACGAGTATTCCCTTGAGAACCGTGGAAGACGACCACGTTGATAGGCCGGGTGTGGAAGTGCGGCAACGCATGAAGCTTACCGGTACTAATCGTTCGATTGGCTTGATCGTTCTTGTTGCCTATGCTCATCGAAGATGAGCATCGCAACTTTCTTTGTCCTCACGCGCGTAGCGCTGCGGACGGCGCGCGCCACAAGGCGCGACGCGCTCTGCGCTTGCGGCCTCACGGCCGGGGCGACAGACAGAAGACGTGTTCAAAAGAAGTGAAAAACTTCACCAGCTTCTCAAAATCGGTTCGAGCCTGCAGCGCAGGCTCAATCTTGCGCTTTGCCGACCTGGTGGTTCTGGCGGGGTGGCTGCACCCGTTCCCATTCCGAACACGGCCGTGAAACGCCCCAGCGCCGATGGTACTTCGTCTTAAGACGCGGGAGAGTAGGTCGCTGCCAGGTCTGCAAAACGCAGGATAAACAAACCGAATATCTTCTCTTATGCATTCGGCCGATACACCGGCCGCCGACAAGCGGCCTTTCGATCGCCAGACCGAACCAAAACATACGAGATTTGCTTTGCAAAACTCGGACGAGATTTTGGCTCGCAAAACTCAGACGAGATTTTGCTTCGCAAAACTCGGATAACGCGGGGTGGAGCAGCCCGGTAGCTCGTCAGGCTCATAACCTGAAGGCCGCAGGTTCAAATCCTGCCCCCGCAACCAAACACATACACATAAACGCCAAAAGGCCCGCAGCAGCGGGCCTTTTGGCGTTTTGGGGCTACCCAGCGCCGATAGGGCGCCCGTTTTGCAGCGTCGTTTCCAGTCGATGTCACCTTTCCTCCGCGCGCTGCAGCATCGCCATGGCGGTCTCGGCGTCGGTGATCAAGATCGTGGGCAGCCTTGCCCGTGCCAGGGCCAGGAGAATGCCGTGCTTGTGCGAACCGCCCGAGGCAATGATGCGGCAGGGGATGCGGCGGTAATCGTCGAACTCGGGCGAGAGCACCTGACGGTTGAGCGGGTGATCGACGGGGTTGCCTTTGGCGTCGATATACCGGCCGAGGAGATCGCCGACCGCACCGCGGGCTATGAGTTCGCTCACCTTCGTCCCTTCCGGAAGGCCATAGCGCACCTGCAGGGAGTGCTGCGACATGTCGCCGGCGCTGAGATAGGATATGTCGACGTCGCAGATCTGGCGGAAGGTCTTGCGGAACACCGACTGCGCAATCAGGGCCTCGCGCGATTGCGGAGTTTCGGCATAGATAGGCGCGACGAAGTAGTGGCATTGCGCCTTCAGCACCTCCGCGAAGCCGCGGACGATCTCGAAGGTGTTGATCTCCGAACCATGCGTCAGCCCGCCCATCATCGATCGGACATCGATCCGGGGTTCGTTGGCGGGCGTCATATGCTGCATCGTCTCGCGTAAGGTCGCTCCCCAGCCAACTCCAATGGAGTGTGGTTTCCGCGTCTGGATCAGGCGATCGAGATAGGCGGCGGCGCCGCGCCCGATGACCGCGTGGAGAAGGCGCGGATCTGCCGGGGCGGGCATGACCACGGCATCATCCAATCCGAAACGGTCGCGCAGCCGCGATTCCAGCTCGACACTCTCGACAAGGGGTGAACTAAAGCTGATCCGGACGATGCCCTGCTCCAGCGCCGCGGCAAGAAGCTCGTTCACCCTCCGGCGTGTGAGATTCATGCGCTCGCCGATCTCGGCCTGCGTCAGTCCTTCCACGTGGTAGAGCCAAGCGGCCTTGGCCATCAGTTTCTGCTGCCCCATGCACCCCCCTGCAACGCTGCGCGTCTGTTAGACCGCATGTCATCCTTAATCGGGCAAGGCGACAGGGAGAAGAGTTACATACGTCACATCAGTGTTACACATGTGAACTAATTGGCGTCTGACGACATTCGGTTGGACGCTTACCCCCAATGACTGCAGCTTCATTCATCATCGCTTTCCACTGCGCGCCGACAGGGCGCGGAGTTACGCAAGCGATGTCTCCTAGGGACCTCTGTCGGCAAGACCGTCCACAGTTTGGTCGTCGAGCCCCTGTCACGAAAGTTTCACCCAAACATCAGGAAGACGACGTCTGGCGGAACTACACCCGACGCTGAACAGCATCCGCGCGGGTGCTCGATTCCATCCAAAAGGAGAGTCTCATGCTTTCAATCAATCGGCGCGGCGCGCTGGGCCTCATGGGCGCGACTGCGGGCAGCTTGGTCCTGCCGCGCTTCGCGTTCAGCCAAGGCAAGCGCCCATCCGTCACCATCGCCGTGCAGAAGATCACCATCAACAATACGCTCGACGTCTGGAACGAGCAGTCGAATGTCGGTGAGCGCGTGTTCTTCCCAAACCTCTGGGAGGGTCTGATCCTGCGCGACTGGATGGGCAATCAGGGTCCGGTTCCCGGCCTTGCGACGGAATGGAAGCGTATCGACGACAAGACCCTCGAGCTCAAGCTGCGCCAGGGTGTGAAGTTCCACAATGGCGACGAGCTCACGGCCGACGACGTCGTGTTCAGCTTCTCCGCGCAGCGCGTGTTCGGGGACACCCAGCCCGCAGGCGGCAAGACGGTCTTCGAGGATGAGCACAAGCCGGCCACCGCCAAGGAACTGCCGGCAGTCGTGCCGGGCACCGGGCGCCGCCTCTGGCCGGCGCTTGCCGGCGTCGAGGCCGTCGACAAACATACCGTTCGCTTCCACAACGCGACGCCGGACGTCACCATCGAGGGCCGCCTTTATGCCTTCGGCAGCCAGATTGCCAACCGTCGCGCCTGGGACGAGGCGGCGACCTATATGGACTGGGCACGCAAGCCGATCACCACCGGCCCCTATATGGTCGGCGAACATAAACCGGACGTTTCCTTGACGCTCGTCGCCTTCGACGACTACTGGGGCGGCCGCCCGCCGCTGGAGCAGATTCGCTTCGTCGAGGTTCCGGAGGTTTCGTCGCGCGTCAACGGCCTGCTCTCCGGCGAATACGACTTCGCCTGCGACCTGCCGCCGGACCAGATCGCCGCGGTTCAGGCCGCGCCCGGATATGAGGTCCAGGGCTCGACGATCCACAACCACCGCATTTCCGTCTTCAATGTACAGAACCCGACGCTTCAGGACCCGCTCGTCCGCCGGGCGATGACCCATTCGATCGACCGCCAGGCGATCGTCGATGCGCTCTGGTCCGGTCAGACGACCGTGCCGGCCGGCCTGCAGTTCCCCTTCTACGGTGACATGTTCGTCGAAGGCTGGACGGTTCCGGAATATAATCCGCAGCTCGCCAAGGATCTCCTGAAGCAGGCCAATTACAAGGGCGATGCGATCCCGTTCCGACTTCTCAACAATTACTACACGAACCAGACTGCGAACGGCCAGATCATGGTCGAGATGTGGAAGCAGGTCGGCCTCAATGTCGAAATCCAGATGAAGGAAAACTGGGGTCAGATCCACGACCCGTCCGGCGCGAAGGGCGTGCGCGACTGGTCGGCCGGCGCCGCCTTCAGCGATCCGGTCTCCTCGATCGTCGCCCAGTTCGGGCCTAACGGCGAGGTTCAGCAGAAGAAGGACTGGGCAAATGCCGAGGCCAACCAGATGGCCCAGATCCTCGAAACGGAAACCGATCATGCGAAACGCAAGAAGGCATTCGCCCGCATGCTCGAGATCTGTGAGCGCGAGGACCCGGTCTACCAGGTGCTTCACCAGAACGCGGTCTTCACCGGCATGAAGTCTTCGTTGAACTGGAAGGCGGCGCCCGCCTTCGCCATGGACTTCCGCGCCGCCAACTGGGCCAGCTGAATTCGACTACGCCGTGTTCCGGCAGCCCGGCGGCTGCCGGAATCCTTTGAGGACCGGGCGGCGATGCCGCGGTCGAAACACCGGGAATGAGAAATGGGCGCTGCCAAGCCGGATCTCGTAGCATTGCGGGACCTGAAGGTCGCTTTCGATGGCGTTCAGGTTCTGCATGGCATCGATCTCAATGTTGCCAAGGGAGAGGCTGTCGGCCTCGTCGGCGAGTCGGGATGCGGCAAGTCCGTGACCTGGCTCGCGGCGCTCGGGCTGCTTCCGGGCAAGGCGGCTGTCACGGGTTCTGTCCGGATCGACGGCCGGGAACTGTGCGGGGCACGCCGCACCGCTCTCGAGGAGGTCCGCGGCGGGCGGATCGCAATGATTTTCCAGGACCCTTCGAGCTCTCTCAATCCCGTATTGCGCATCGGCCGCCAGATCGTCGAGGCGCTTTACATTCACCGCGGTCTTCGCGGAGATGCGGCGCGCGTCGAGGCCCTGCGGTTGATGGACATGGTCGGCATTCCCGATGCGGCGCGGCGCTTCGATCTTTATCCGCACGAATTTTCCGGTGGGCAGTGCCAGCGCCTGATGATCGCGATGGCGCTCGCGGGCGAGCCGGACCTGCTGATCGCCGACGAGCCGACCACGGCGCTCGACGCGACCATCCAGGCGCAGATCCTCGATCTTCTGAACACGCTTCGGGCCGAGACCGGCATGGCGCTCGTCTTCATCAGCCATGATCTGGGCGCGGTCTCGCAGGTTTGCGATCGCGTATGCGTCATGTATGCCGGCCGGATCGTCGAAGAGGGAAGCGTGGCGCAACTCTTCTCGGAGCCGCGGCATCCCTATACGCGGGGACTGTTCGATGCCATTCCGCGGATCGACGGGCCGCGCGACCGGCTGATCCCTATCCCGGGGACCGTACCGAACCCGAAACATCTGCCTGCGGGCTGTTCCTTCTCGCCCCGGTGCCCCCGCGCCGTCGATGCCTGCGGGAGCGACTACCCGCATCTCGAGCCCCAAGGCGACGGACGCCGCCTTGCCTGCATGCGCCCCGTGCCAGCGGTCACGCGCGGCGACGCTGAGAGAAGAGTTCCCGAAGGGCTGATGTCGTGACTGCGCTGATCGAAGCGGACGAACTCGTGCGCATCTACGAAGTCCGGCGCGGGCTCTTCGGCCGCCCAAGCCCGGTGCGCGCCGTCGACGGGATTTCGCTCGCGGTCATGCCCGGCGAGACGCTCGGAATCGTCGGCGAATCGGGGTCCGGCAAATCGACATTGGGGCGGATGCTTCTGGGGCTCGATCCGGCGCAGGCCGGCGAGGTGCGCTTCGAGGGAAGCCCTGTGCCGAAATACGGTACGGCCGGATGGCGGGCGCTGCGCGCCAAGATGCAACTCGTCTACCAGGATCCGCTTGCGGCACTCGACCGGCGCCTGACGCTTGCCGCGCAGATCGGCGAGCCGCTCGATATTCACCGGCTCGTCCCCAAGGAACACCAGGCCGCCCGCATTGCCGAGCTGATGGCGGCTGTCGGGCTTCGCTCCGACCAGGCCGGGCGCTTCCCGCATGAGCTTTCCGGCGGCCAGCGGCAGCGGGCCGTCATCGCCCGCGCCCTTGCTTCGCGGCCGAAGCTCCTGGTCTGCGACGAGCCCGTCTCCGCCCTCGACGTTTCGATCCAGGCGCAGGTCGTCAACATGCTGCGCGATCTCCAGGAAAAGAACGGCATCGCCATGATCTTCATCAGCCACGATCTGAAGGTCGTGCGCAACATCGCCGACCGCGTCGCGGTGATGTATCTCGGCCGGATCGTCGAGGAGGCTTCTTCCGACGTGATCTTCCGGGCGCCGCAGCATCCCTATACGAAGGCGCTCGTCTCGAGCGTCCCGGTCCCGGGCAAGCCGCTCGAAGGCCGGGTGATCCTGCAGGGCGAACCGCCGAACCCGGCCGATCGTCCCTCGGGCTGCGCTTTCCATCCCCGCTGTCCCGTTGCGCGCGACATCTGCCGCACGAGCGTTCCTGCGCTTCGCCGGACCGGCAACGGCCGGACGGCGGCCTGTCATGCGGTGGCAGGCGAAACCGCGTCGGTCGAGACCCTTAGGAGACGGGCATGATCCGCTTCGTTCTCGTGCGTCTGATGCGCGCCGTGATTACGATACTCGCCGTCGTGACCTTCGCTTTCGTCGTGCTGCGCATGTCGGGCGATCCGGCCCAGGTGATGCTCGGTCCCGATGTGCCTCAGGACGCCGTCGACGCGTTCCGCAAAACCTGGGGTCTCGACCAGCCGATCTGGATACAATACCTCGCCTATATCAAGTCGATCTTCACCGGAGATTTCGGCGTGTCGATGCGCGACAAGGCCTCGGCGCTCCATCTGGTTCTGGAGCGGGTGCCCGCGACGCTGCAATTGACGCTTCCGGCGCTGATCCTGAAGCTGATGATCGGTATCCCCGCCGGCGTCTATGCCGCGCTCCACCGGCAGAGCTTCGCCGACCGCGGCGTGATCACGCTGGCGATCATCGGCTTTACCGTTCCGTCCTTCGTCATGGGCCTCGTGCTCGTACTGATCTTTTCGGTTCTTCTGGGCGTGCTGCCGTCCGGCGGGCAGGATACCTGGATGCACGGGATTCTGCCGACGATCACGATGAGCATCGGAGGGATCGGCATTCTTGCCCGTTTCTCGCGCAGCGCCATGATCGAAGTGCTTGGGCAGCCCTACATCCGCACGGCCTCGGCGAAGGGGCTGAAATGGCGCGACGTCATCTGGAGCCATGCGCTTCCCAACGCCGCAGTCCCGATCGTCACCATCGTCGGTTTCATGGTCGGGTCGCTGATCGCCGGCGCGGTCGTGGTGGAATCGATCTTCTCCTGGCCCGGCATCGGGCGGCTGCTGATCGTTTCGGTCAGCAATCGCGACCTCGCCGTCGTGCAGTGCATTCTGCTGATCATCGCCGCGGCAATGGTGATGTCGAACCTCGTCGTCGATCTGCTCTACGGCTGGCTCGACCCGCGGCTGCGTTCGCATGCCGGGCATTAGATCCAAGGAGATGCGCTATGGCTTCCGTTGATCTGGCAGAGAGATCGCCTCTTGCAGGATGGCTACGAGGCTCCCTTTCCTTCCTTCGGCGCAAATTGCCGCTTTCGGTGGCGTTCGGCTTCCTCTGGCTCGCAGCGATGATCGTCATCGCGCTTTTCGCCGGCTACCTGCGGCCCTATGACATCACGGCGATGGATCTGACGAGCCGGCTGTCGGCGCCCGGAACGCTGAAGCACTGGCTCGGCACCGACGAGCTCGGCCGGGACGTGCTGTCGCGGCTGATCCAGTCGATCCGCGTCTCGCTGATCATCGCCTTCGGTGCGACGGTGCTTTCGGCGGTCTTCGGCACGGCGCTCGGTTTCGCGGCAGCGCGGTTTCGGGGCTTGACCGAGCATCTGGTACTCGCGCTTGCCGATTTCCAGGCGGCCCTGCCGTTTCTCATCATGTCGCTCGCGGTGCTGGCCTTCTTCGGCTCCTCCATGGTGCTGCTCGTCTGTCTCATGGGCTTCTACGGCTGGGAACGCTACGCGCGCATCGCCCGCGGCCTGGCGATCTCGGCCGGGGCGCAGGGCTATGCTGCCGCGGTGGTGCAACTCGGCGCCACTCCGGCGCGGGTCTATCTCCGCCATATCCTGCCCAATGTCGCATCGACGCTGATCGTGTCGATGACGCTGACGTTTCCGGAGATCATCCTGATGGAAAGCGGGCTGTCATTCCTAGGTCTCGGTGTGCAGCCGCCGGAAACGAGCCTCGGCAACATGGTCGGCTTCGGGCGCGAATATCTGACCCGCGCTCCCTGGATCATGCTCGCTCCGGCTGCCGTGATCATGCTCACGACCCTTTCCATCTCGCTTGTCGGCGACTGGCTTCGCGACAAGCTCGATCCCACCGTGCGTTGAGGACCCAATCCCATGACGAAAATCATCGGCCACCGCGGCGCCCGCAATCTCTGGCCGGAAAACTCGCTGACGGGTTTCCGCAATGCGCTGCGGCTCGGCGTCGATGCCATCGAGTTCGACGTGCACCTGACCGATTCAGGAGAGTTGCTCGTCATTCACGACGCCGCGCTCGACAGGACCGTACACGCGACCGGACCGGTGCGCCGGCTTTCTCCCGCGGGGCGGCTCGCGACGCGGTTGCGCGATACGGACGAGAGTATCCCGACATTGAGCGACGTGCTGGGCATACTTGCAGCCAGGGACGGACTTCACTTGCACGTCGAGATCAAGTCCGACGAAACGGGAACACCTTACCCCGGCATCGCCGCCCGAGTAGCGGCGGAACTGCGGCGCTTCGGCGTCGACCACCGCTCCCATCTCACGTCTTTCGATATATCGGTCCTCGAGGAGTGCCGCCTCCATGCGCCGCATGTCGCGCGTCTCGTCTCCGTCAATGCCGACTGGGCGGCGCGGCAAGGCGGCCTCTCTGCCTTTCTCCCGGCCGCCGACGGCCTCGTGGACATCGTAGCGATCCACCACGAACTGATGGCGGACCAGTGGGAACTCATCCGTAGCTCGGTGCCTATGGAGCGGCTTTGCGTATGGACCCTCAACGAGGAAGCGGGCATCCGCCGCTGGCTCGAAAGGGGGATCGGGCATCTGACCTCGGACAGTCCCGATCTGGCGCTCGGCTTCCGTGACGCCGAAGTCGCATCAGTGCGCTTAGAGGAAAAGTTATAGCGGTTTCCGACCGGAAACGCGTATTTTCTAGTCCGGTCGTAGCCGGTCATCTCAATGGGGACAATCAATGAGCAATATCATCGCAACCGGCTTCAGTTCGGGTTCCGTCGACGGCGAACTGGAGAGCCTCGAGGCCGACCTGCGCCGACTGAGGGAACTCGGCGTCGACACGGTCGAGCTTGGCCTGACCAGCATCGACCTCATCGCCGGCGGAAGACTGATCAAGGAGCGCGTGGAGCGGCTTGTGGCGCTGACCCGCCAGTTTCCCTTTCGCTACACGGTTCACGGCCTCGTTTCCTCGAACTTCATGGATCCGGCAACGGCGGCCTATCAGCTGGAGGCGGCAAAGGCGCTGGTCGAGATCTGCGATCGCATCGGCGCCGGCATCATCGTTCAGCACGGCGGTCACCTGCGCGCCGAGCAGCTTTTCGAGCGGGCGGAGGCAGACCGGCGCGAGCGTGACGCTTTGTTCGAGCTCGCGGAATTCGCACGCCCCTACGGCGTGCGCATCGCGCTTGAGAATATCTTTTCAACGGCGCCGGGACAGTATCGCCAGACGCCGGCCGAAATCGCCGAGACGGTGAGGGCCGTCGACCATTCCAATCTGGTGGCGCTGATCGACTTCAGTCATGCCTATATCGAGGCCACCTATCGCGGCTTGAATTTTCGCGAGCAGATCCGCGCCATGGCGCCCGTTGCCGGGCACCTCCACGTCCACGATTCCTTCGGCCGCCCGCAGGCCTTTTATCAGGCGTTCTATCCGCAGGAGGCGACGGCACTCGGTATCGGCGACCTGCACATGCCGCTCGGCTGGGGCGACATCGACTGGGAGGATATTTTCGGTGAACTGGATTTCCTGCCCGAGACAGTGCTGATGATGGAGATCGGGCCGCGCTATCGCAATGAGCAGGCCGAATGCCTGAAGCGTGCTCAAGGGCTGATGCTGCTCAGCCGCACCGCAACGGCTGCCGAGTGATCGCCACCTGAAGTTGTCATTGCTGCGTAGGCGGGGCTCTGGCGGATGCCGGGCTCCGCCTTTCCGCGTCCAGCCCTTGGCGCGCTTTCAGGATAGTGTGTAGAGCCTGGCTCCACGCCGTCGCGTTCAACGCCGCCTTATTCCTTCGCACTCCGGCCGAGTCCATCACCGATTCGCATAGTCTCATCATTTCGTTTCATGGCCGCGTGCGCCATGCGGCCTTGACACCGCGTCAGTAGGATTTACTAATTCAGTTGTCAGACATCTTATAACTGGGAGCACGCTGCATGTTCCGTGGATCATGCAGCAAGTCGAAGTGCTACAGCGACCATTGCGCGCCTTGCGAGAGACGCGACGCTGTAGGGCTGGCTTATCGAAGAGGAGGATTGCGTGAAAGGACTGTTTGCAAAGCTCGCTATCGGCGTTGCCGCACTGGCGTTCGTAACCGCCGCACAGGCGGGTGAGACGCTCGACCGGGTGATGGGCAAGAAGGCCATGGTGGTCGCCACCAACAGCGGCTGGCCGCCCCAGAGCTATCTCGACGACAGCAACGAGCTGGTCGGTTTCGACATCGACGTGTCCAAGGAGATCGCCAAGCGTCTCGGCGTCGAAGTGAGCTTCGAAACGCCCGACTGGGCGACGTTGACCGGCGGCCGTTGGCAAGGGCGCTACGATCTGGGTGTTGGCTCCGTCACCCCCACCAAGGCGCGTGCCCAGGTCATCGATTTCGCCGGCATCTATTACTTCAGCCCCTATGTTTACGTGCTGCACAAGGACAGCCAGGCGAAATCCGTCGCGGACCTGAACGGCAAGATCATCGGGGTCGAAACGGCGACCACGTCGGAAGATTTCATCCGCCGTCAGCTGGAGATCGATGCGCCGGGCCTGCCGCCGATCGAATATAAGATCGAGCCGGGCGAGATCCGCACCTTCGCCGATTCCATGCTGCCCTTCGACGATTTGCGCCTTGGCGACGGGGTGCGCCTCGATGCGGTCATCGCGCCGGAGCAGACCGCGCTCAACGCGGTGAAGAACGGCTATCCGCTGCGCGTCCTCGAGGGCGAGTATGCCTTCAGGGAGCCGCTTGTGGTCATCGCCGAAAAAGTCGATCCGGACTGGACGAAGAAGGTGGGTTCCATCATCGACGAGATGAAGAAGGACGGCACGCTCGCGACGCTGACCACCAAGTGGTACGGCAAGGACTACAGCGCCGACTGAACCGATACCTGCGGGGGGCGGCTCGCCGCCCCTCCGCTTGCCACCGCGGTCGACGGGCGAGAGAAAATGTCCTATCCCAATACCTATTACAAGCAGACAATAGCCGAAACGAATGTCAGACCGCCCCTCTCCGGTACGGTCGAATGCGATACCGTGATCATCGGTGGCGGGCTCGCCGGTCTGACGACGGCGTTGCAGCTGGCGCGCGCCGGGCAATCGGTGGTCGTTCTCGAAGCGGAAAGCGTAGGCTTCGGGGCGTCCGGCCGCAATGGCGGTTTCGTCAGCCCGGGTTTTGCCACCGGCAGCGACAACATCGCCCGCATGGCCGGGACCGAGGCGGCGCGGCAGATACACCGGCTTTCGATCGAAGGCGTCGAATTCGTCCGCGAGACGATCGAGGCGCTGAAAATCGACGGCGCAAGGCCCCAGCCCGGCATCACGAGCGTGTTGCGCTACGACGACGGAGGCAGCCTGAAAGCGCATGCCGACGAGATGAGGCGCATCTACGGCTATGAGCTCGACTATCTCTCCACCGGCGAAGTCCGTTCGGTGTTGAAGTCGAACCGATATTTCCACGCCTTGCGCGACCCCAAAGCCTTCCACATGCATCCGCTCAACTATCTTCGCGGACTGGCGCGCGAGATCGAACGGCTGGGCGGACGGATCTATGAAGGTTCGGCGGCGACCGGGAGCGTGCTCGACGGTGCCGAGAAGACCGTGTCCACGTCGGGCGGCCGTGTCAGAGCGCGTCATGTCGTGTTCACCACCGGCGGCTATACGGGCCCCCTGAACGGGCGGCTGAAACGTTCGTTCCTGCCGATCGCGACTTATGTCATGCTGAGCGAGGAAGCGCCGGAACTCATTCGTACCGCCATTGCCACCACGGACGCGATCGGCGACAACCGCCGCGCCGGCGACTACTACCGCCTGGTCGAGGGCGGGAAGCGCCTGCTTTGGGGCGGGCGCATCACCACCCGCGCGGCCTCACCGGCAGCCTTGGCCGGGGAACTGCGGCGCGAAATGGTCGGGACCTATCCGCAGCTCAAGGATCTGAAGACCGAGCTTGCCTGGTCGGGACTGATGTCCTACGCGCGCCACCTCATGCCACAGATCGGCGAAATGCAACCCGGCGTATGGCATTGCACGGCCTTTGGCGGCCACGGGCTGAACACGACCGCCATCGGCGGGAAGCTGGTGGCCGAAGGCATCCTTGGTCAGTCCGACCGCTACAAGCTGTTCAAGCCATTCGGGCTCGTCTGGGCCGGCGGCTATGCCGGACTGGCGGTAGCCCAGCTCACCTACTGGAAACTGCAAGCTCAAGACTGGTGGCGCGAGCGCGCGGCCTGAATGCCGGAGAGAACCAAATGATCGGTCGTATGATTCTGACTTATCCGGATGCAGCGCGGCGCA
Organism: Sinorhizobium meliloti; assembly: GCF_017876815.1. NCBI lineage: Bacteria > Pseudomonadati > Pseudomonadota > Alphaproteobacteria > Hyphomicrobiales > Rhizobiaceae > Ensifer > Ensifer meliloti. Next base: position 1,728,620 of record NZ_JAGIOS010000001.1, read on the forward strand.
CCGGGACGTTTCTCCTGCTCGCGCTGATAACCCTGACGGTCTACAGCCTGGGTGTCAGCCCGGCCTGGATCGGCCTTGTTCTGCCGACGAGCTCGGAGTGGCTGGCCGCCAATCCCGCGCTCGGACGGTTGGTCGGCGCGGTGATGATCGCGGTGATAGCGGCGCTGAACTGGAAGGCCCTGCGGCAGCTGCCTCGCCGCTGGCAGGTGGCCGGCGTCTGGCTGGAGCTCTTCGCGCTCCTGATGCTCTTCTTCTATTCCTTCAATCTTTCCTTTGCCTTTATCGCCAAGAAGCTCAGCTTCCTGATCTCGCAGGGCGTCGTCACCACGCTCTACATTTCGGTGATCTCGATCGCTGTCGCGACCGTCATCGCGCTTGTGGGCGCAATTGCGAAACTGTCGAAGAACGGTGTGATCTACGGTCTCGCCACCTTCTACACGTCGCTCTTTCGCGGCCTGCCGCTCCTGATGCAGATCTATATCATCTATCTCGGTCTGCCGCAGGTGGGTTACGTCATCAGCGCCGTGCCGGCCGGCATCCTTGCGCTCTCGCTCTGCTACGGCGCTTATATGACCGAAATCTTCCGGGCGGGGATCGAGAGCATTCCGCGGGGGCAGACGGAAGGTGCGACCGCGCTCGGCCTGAGCCCGAGCCAGACGATGGGGCTGGTGATCCTCCCGCAGGCGATGCGTGTGATCATTCCGCCGACCGGAAACCAGTTCATCGCGATGCTGAAGGATTCCTCGCTGATCTCCGTCGTCGGCGTCTGGGAACTGATGTATCTCGCCCGCACCCAGGGACAGACCGAGTTCCGTCACATCGAAATGCTGATCACGGCCTCCATGATCTACTGGATCCTTTCGATCGGCCTCGAATATATGCAGTCCCGTGTCGAGGCACGGTTCGGACGCTTCAATGTCCGTTGACGCGACTGTCGCGCCGGCCGCGGGCGGCCTGCCGCGCAACCTGCGCGCGGCCGCCCTGGGCTTCCTGGCCTTCGCCGTGTTTTCGGGCACGGATGTGCTGGTGAAGCTTCTCGCAGAGCGCTTCGAGGTGCCGCAGGTGACCTTCATGGTGACGCTTGCGGCGCTCGCGATGCTTGCCGTCTACGCCGGCGTCACCGGCACAACGGCGTCGCTCAGGCCGCGTCATCCGGGGCTCGCGCTCCTGAGGGCGTTCCTGCTCGCCGTCGATACGCTTCTGATCCACTACGCATTTTCGGTGCTGCCGCTGTCGGAAGCCTATCTGCTCGCCTTCCTCACTCCGGTTCTTGTGGCGGTGCTGGCCTTCGCCCTGCTTGCGGAACGCCTGTCCATGCTTGCCTGGTGTGGCGTGGTCGTCGGCTTCCTCGGTGTTGCGGTTGCGCTCAGGCCGGGGATCGCGCCGCTCAATCTCGGTCACGCCGCGGCGGCGGGGTCGGCTCTCGTCTTCGCGCTCTCGCTCGTGCTGCTGCGCCGCGCCAAGGCGACGGAGAGCGACCTTGCCCTCGTCTCGACGCTGCTCGTGGTGCTCGCCGCGGTCGCGCTGGCCGTTGCGTCGATCGGCGGCGGACTGGCGCCGGTCGGGCCGGGCGATCTGCTGATAGCCTTCTTCGCCGGCCTCTTCATGCTCGGCGGTCATCTGCTGCTGGTGCGCGCCTTCCGCATGGGCGACGCCTCGGTGGTTGCGCCTTTCCAATACAGCCAGATCGTCTGGGGCTGCCTCTACGGGGCGCTGTTCTTTGCCGCCCCCATCGAACTGCACACGGTCGCAGGCGCGCTCGTCATCGTGCTTTCCGGCTGGCTCGTCCTGAAATAATCCTGGAGACAACAATGCCAACATCGATCGACATCGCTTCGCCGGAGATCACGCTCAGCGGCGTACACAAGTGGTACGGCCAGTATCATGCCCTTGACGATATCAACCTGTCCATCGCGTCGCGGGAGAAGGTCGTCATCTGCGGACCCTCCGGTTCCGGCAAGTCGACGCTGATCCGCTGCGTCAACCGGCTCGAGGCGCATCAGCAGGGCCGCATCGTCGTCGGCGGCGTCGAAGTCGGCGAGGATGAGCGCAAGGTGGATGCCATCAGGCGCGAAGTGGGAATGGTGTTTCAGCAGTTCAATCTCTTCCCGCACCTGACGATCCTCGAAAACTGCATTCTGGCGCCGATGTGGGTCAAGCGCATGCCGCGCGCCCAGGCGACGGAGATCGCGATGGACTATCTCAATCGCGTGCGCATTCCGGAGCAGGCGAACAAATATCCGGGCCAGCTTTCGGGCGGACAGCAGCAGCGCGTGGCGATCGCGCGGGCGCTCTGCATGAATCCGAAGGTCATGCTCTTCGACGAGCCGACCTCTGCACTCGACCCTGAAATGGTCAAGGAAGTGCTGGACACCATGGTGGCGCTCGCAAACGACGGCATGACGATGGTCTGCGTCACCCACGAAATGGGCTTCGCACGCCAGGTCGCCGATCGGGTGATCTTCATGGACCAGGGCCGCATTGTCGAAGAGGGCGAACCGGACGAATTCTTCGCGCATCCGAAGACGGATCGGGCGAGCCTGTTCCTCAGCCAGCTCCTGCACTGATGCATATGGCAGGATTTGTGCGCACCCATCGCTGCTCGGGCAAGCTTTGACCGAGGCAGGCACTGGCTGGCGATACCGATCATATGACGTTGCGGAGCGCGTCGCCTTCCATTATTGTAGGCAATATAACTACTGATGAGGTATTGCCGTGGAAGAAGCCGTTTCGGCAGCGGATGCCAACCGCAAGTTTTCTCTTATCCTGCGCAGCGTGCGGGAGGGGCACAGCTATGTCGTGACGAGCCACGGACGGCCTGTCGCGCGCATCGTTCCCGCCGCCAAAAGCGATAACGCGGTTTCCGGTGCGCGAACAGCGCTGCTGTCGCGCCTCGAACGTCAGCCCGCCGTGATTGCCGGGCGCTGGACCCGCGATGAGCTTTACGAGGACGAGCGGTGAGGGTCGCGCTCGACACCAACGTCCTCGCCTATGCGGAGGGCGTCAACGGTATCGAGAAGCGGGATATCGTTCTGGAACTGGTGCGCAATCTGCCGCAGGAGGCTGCCGTCATTCCCGTTCAGGTGCTTGGAGAACTGTTCAATGTTCTCGTGCGCAAGGCAGGAAGGTCACGGGCCGACGCCCGCGAGGCCATTCTAGGCTGGCGAGACGCCTTTTCGATCGTCGGGACCTCGCCCGAAATCATGGTGGCGGCGGCTGACCTCGCAACCGATCATCATTTCGGCATCTGGGATGCGGTGATCCTTTCCGCCGCCTCGCAGGCCGGTTGCCGGCTGCTGCTGTCCGAAGACCTTCAGGATGGCTTCACATCGGGCGGCGTAACAGTCGTCAATCCCTTTGCGTCTCCGCGTCATACGTTGCTGGAGTCATTGTTGGGAGGGGGCGAGGCATCGGAGTAATCCGTCCCATTCGCCGCGCCGTCAGATCGACTGCGGTTCCTGCGGAAAGCCGCCGACATGCGTGCATGTATCCGCGGCCAGGTCCCTGCCGGCCTCGAGGCATGCGGCAAGGGCGCGCCCTTCCAGGCGGGCGGCGATGAAGCCGGCGATGAAGCTGTCGCCGGCGCCGGTCGTGTCGACGACTTCGACCGCACGAATGCCCGCGGACGCAACCTCGGCGCCGTCGCTCGCGAGCGAGCCGAGCGCACCACGCGTGACCACCGCGAGGCGGGCTCCGCGCGCGAGAAATTCGCCGGTCAGCCTCTCTGCACTCGTTTCGTCCTCGCCGGCCGATCCGAAGGCGATCGAAAGGCCGTCGACTTCGAGATCTGCGGCTGCCGCATTGACCGAGACGTCCTGGGAGACGCTGACGCCTGCGGCAGATAGCGCACGGCGCAACAGGCCGCCGTCGTCCAGCCAGCCGATATGCACATGGTCCATGGTCTTCAGCAGCTCGATCTCGCCGGCATCGGGGCGGTATCCGGCGCAGGCCCCGAAGTCTTCATGGACGAAGATGCGGTCGCCGGCAGGCGTAACGTCGATATCTGTGTAGGCCGTGTTGGTGTCGCGCGCGAGCAGGTGATCGACATTGACGCCGTTTGCAAGCAGCAGGCGGCGAACCTGGGCGCCGTCGGAATCGCGGCCGACGGCGCCGAAATAGAAGGAGCCGTGGCCGAGCCTTGCAAGTTGAACGGCGACATTGATCGCGTTGCCGCCGACATAGGATTGGCGAAGTGGCGCGCGATAGCGGTCGATGCAATTGTCGCCGACTGCGGCAAATCGGAAGGAAGTCATGGCGATCTCTTGTCCTGCGGCGTCACGGCCGCGAATGCGGAAGCAATTGCGGCCGTGCTAGTTTATCGGGCGTCCATGCTCAATAGGCCACGCGCTTGTAGTAACGCCGCGTCGTCAGCGGGTGGTTGCGCATCACTTCGAGGTGCGCGCTGATGCGCTCGAGCACGGTTGCGAGAACGATCGGCGAGACGAGGCCGCGTACCTCTTGCGAAATGCCGGGCAGCGCAAAGTCGGCCGTGTCGAGCACGGTCAGCCTGTCCGTGTAGTTGGGCGCGAAATTCTGCACCCGGTCGGCAAGCGGCCGCAGCGCATCCTCGCCCTTGAAGAGGATGACGCTGACGCCCTTTTCCACGAGCTCGAGCGTCCCATGGAAGAAGTCCGAGGCATGGACCGGGCGTGTCCGGATCCACTGCATCTCTTCGAGGATGCACATGCCGTAGTAGAAGGCCTCGGGCCAGGCGTTTCCGGCGCCGGTGACGATGTGGTAGTCGGAGCCCGCCAGAACGCGGGCGAAGGTCTCGGCCTTGTCCTCGTAACCGCGCTTCACTTCGAGGAGAAGCCCAGGAAGTCTTTCCAGTTCACCGGCGATCTGGTCGTAGTTCTCGATCTCGCCGCGGTGACGCATGATCGACAGCGCGATGAACAGGGATTGCAGGTAGAAGGACTCGCAGGACGTGTCGTCTTCGGCAAAGTTGACGAAGGCATGGTCGCCGCCCTTGCCGAGCGGCGTTTCCTCGTGACCCACCAGCGACAGGACCGTCGCGCCGGCCTCCTTCGCCTTTGCGAGCAGAGCCACGCTCTCCTTGGTCGTGCCGGAGAGCGACGGAATGACGACGATCGACTTTTCCGTCAGGTTGACCGAACCGGTGATGAAGAGCTCAGCCGGCAGGTCGATGAAGGCCGGAAAGCGCGACCTGCGCTGGAGCAACTGGGCGGCCGGCTGCATGAGAATGGCGGCACCGCCGGTCCCGAGGAAAAAGACGTTCTCCGCACCCTTTTCAAGGCAGGAGACGACGACGTCGTCCAGGCGTTGACGCAGGGCAACGGCGCCCGACTGGATGCGTAGGAATCTCTGTTCGTCAAAATTCAGCATGGTTCTCTCTCGACAGGTGGTGGCGATCGCCGGCTGGTGCCAACAATGTTGTAAGACAACTGACAACATCGCATGAAAATGTCAAGGGAGATAATCGGCCGAATGCACCTTCTGCCAGCGAGTTCCAGCAAGGGTATAAGCTAGAATAGCTGTCCCTTGACCTTCCTGGATTTGTCAGACAAGAAGGATCATATTTTGCCGTCATTGGGAGAGAGGAATTGCCCGAGCCCCTTCGCGACACGCGCACCCTGGTCATACAGCTTCGCGACCGCATCGCCGATCTGATCCGGGAGCAGGGGCTCGCTCCGGGCGACAAGCTTCCGACGGAGGCGCAGCTGACGGAGCGTTTCAGGATATCCCGCCCGGCGCTGCGGGAGGCATTGAAGCTACTGGAACAGGATGGCGTCATCTATGTCGAACACGGCCGCGGCCGGTTCGTTTCGGCGGCGTCTGCGGTCCATGTCGAAAGGCCGATCACCGTCTTCGAGAGCGTCACCGACATGACGCGCCATTACGGCTATGCGACCGTCAACAAGGTACTCTCGATCGCCGAGGAAATGCCCGACGCGGTCACGGCGGGGCAATTGCGGCTCGCAAGCGGCGAACGTGTCATCCGTCTCGAGCGTCTGCGTCTGCACAAGGACGAGCCGATCCTCTATTGTCTCGACTACATCCCGCGCAGCATCATTCCGAGCCGCCTTTATGACATCGAATGGGGCGGCTCGCTGCTCGATCTGCTCGACCAGTATAGACACCGGCCGCGCATGTCCGCTGCTACGGTCACGGCGGTGATGCTTCCGGAGGACGTGGTGGAGCGCAACGATCTGCGGGATTTCGGGCCGGCGCTGCTGATCCGCGAGACCTGTTTCAATGCGAGCGGCGTGCCGGTCGTTTATTCCGTCGACTACCACCGCGGCAGCCATTTTTCCTTCAGCCTCGCGCGGAAATAGCGATCCGGGGTCGCACAGCGGTTGCGAAGATCTTGAGGGAAGCGTCCTTCCCTCCGCCCTTGCCGGTCGGCCCAATCAGCGGGATGAGGAAAAGTGTGTGCGGTTTTCCGCCCGCATCCCGCGTCTCCACCTCTTGGAACCGGTCACGTTCATGCTTTTAGGTCGACCCGACCCTAAAAACATCGTGATCTAATGCGGCCTCGCGCGGCTCCGGCGTTTGTCCGTCGGCGGAGGGGTCTGGAAATTTCGCGCAGGCGCGGGTCGCCCCACATGGAAGCCCTGGACGTGGTCGATCCGGAATTGCCGCATGAGCGCGAGCTGTTCCTCCGTCTCGACACCCTCGACCAGGATCTTGTGCCCGCGGTTTCGCACCAGGCCGATAATGTCCCTGAGCATCGCCTTGCCCTTGGGCGTGTCGCAATCGTGAAGGAACGATCGGTCGATCTTCACCGTATCGAAGTCGATCAGGCGCAGCCATGACAGGCCGGCGAAGCCGGTTCCAAAATCGTCGAGCCATATTCTGATGCCCAGCGTCTTCAAATCGGCGATGCAACGCAGGATATCGGAATGCATCTCCATCTCGAGCCCCTCGGTGATTTCGAAGGCGAGCCTGCTGCCGGCCACTCCGGTTTCGCCGAGAATGGCCGCGACCGAAGCTGCGAAGCCTGGCGATCTGAGCTGGATCGGCGAGACGTTCACGCTGACGACGGGCACATGCTCGCTTGCCAGGAGTTCCTGGCACACCATGCCTATGACCCAGCGGCCGAGATCGAGAATGGCCCCGGTCCTCTCGGCAATCGGCACGAAGAGGCTCGGAGGGACGGACGTGCCATCCAGCATCTTGAGCCGCATCAATGCCTCGACCGCGTCTACCCGGCCGGTGGCGACGTCACGTATGGGCTGATAGACGAGTGAGACGAGATTCTGGTCGATCGCAATTTTCAGGAGCGCGGCGATGTTCTCGCTTTCGTCGCTGCTTTGCGGGTCGTTCGGATCGAAGAGGCGCGCGCAGTTACGGCCGTTGGCCTTTGCCCCGTAGAGAGCGCGATCCGCTTCATGGATCAGCCTCTCGAGCTTCGAACCGATCTGGTTCCGGGTGAAACCCGCGCCGACGCTCACCGTCACGATCGACATGCCGTCGCGGCGCTGTTCGTGCGGCAGCGCGAGCGTCTCGACACTGTGCCGTACGGCTTCCGCCAGATCCGCAGCCTGCTCCCGCGTCTTCAGCCGTGCGAGCACGATGAATTCCTCGCCGCCATAACGGCCGATCGAGCCATCGTAGGGCGCGATCGACTCCTTCAGTGCATTGGCAACGAGAACGAGGCAGCGATCGCCTTCCTGATGGCCGTAAAAGTCGTTGTACCGCTTGAAGAAATCGACGTCGATAAGGATTGCTGCGAAGCTCTTCCCGCCTCTTTGCCAGTCGCTCCAATAGTCCCGGAGCTTCTGGTCGACCGCGCGACGGTTGTCGAGGCCCGTGAGCGAATCGGTATGCGACAGCCGCAGCAGCGCTTTTCCGCGGTCCGAGGCTTCCTTCTGCTGGATCTTCGCCTCGAAGGCATTGAGAAAGACCTTGTAGCGCTCCCGGTTGAGCTTCCAGTTCACATAGGACGTGAAGACGAAGCACGAGACGTAGAAGGTTCCGAAGGCGACCTGATAGGACACGCTTTTCGGTATATAGAAAATCAAGGCGAGAAAGAACGTGGCGAGGACGATTCCCGAGGTTACGACCGACAGGCGAAAGTGAAAACTGAAGAATAGATTGGCGCCCATCATGAATATCGCGCCAAAAATCATGTAATAGGAAATACTCTCGGTCTGGCTGGTCATCAGCGACGGGAACAGCCAACCCCAATAGCCCGCCACGAGTGCCCCTGCGCAGGTGAGATCGAACCACTTCGTCTCGGCATCCAGCCGAAACAATGTCTCGATGGCGGCAATCGCCGTAGCGCCCACCGCAAGGCGTGCCAGGATTGCATAAAACGCGACATCCGGAACGAGCAGGATATCCGTGGCCGCGAACAGCAGATAGACGGCCACGGCCACCCAGAGGCCCTGGCGGCTTGCCATCCGGCGCGTGACTTCGCCTTCTCTCCGGTAGAGCGCTTGCAGCTCTACAGATTGCAGTCTGGGCGGCTGCGCCTGCAGATCGATCTCAATTACCTCGGCCAACGTGTGCCTCATGCACCGATCCCAATCGCTTTGCGCCGCCCGCCGCGAGGCTGAAACTCCTTGCGGCGATCGGCGCGTCCTGGATCACGATGATTTAGATCGGATCGACCTGAAACCATGAACGTGATCGATTCTAAAAAGTTGAGACGCGGGGCGCGGGCGGAAAACCGCACACACTTTTCCTTATCCCGCTCTTGTCGTTTCACGCCCCATCCAATCCCAACAAGCCCTACGAAGACAGCCAGAAACGTCCGGCACAATAGTCGAGGCAAATTAAGTTTTGCTGAATTGGCAAAGATCAGAAGAGCGTTCAATAGTGTATTGAAACAATCCAATGGCTGTTTTTATTAACCATATTATTCGAAAACTTGAAACCCGGCTGGCGCGGTGCCGCGTCCTGCGCATAATGTTAACAAACAGTTAACGGATGAGTAACGCGTGAGCCAATTTCAGATCGTACTAGACGGCGAGAGCCTCATTACGCCCGCCGCCATCGCAACCGAATTCAATTCCCAGAGAATCGAGTTTTACGAAGAACAGCTGGCGACAGGAAAGGCCGAGATTGCGCTGATTTTGAACATCGCGCAGCAACAGTTCGGACAAAGGCGAGACCCTGCGGAGATAATACATAGGATTGCCGGGTCTCTTCATGAGGCGCGCAACAAGTATCAGCCGAGCGTCTGGCAGGAGCTGATACCACTGGTGCAGAATCACGCGGTATCGGACTTCTTCCTGCAGGACCCGTTTACGCGCTGGTCGTTCGAAAAGCCCCGAGGTTATTCCGGCGACGCCCAGTTGCTCGACTTCATCTATGGACATCCGAGCATTGCCGGGGAGGTCGCAAAGGCCACGCCGCTCGGGCGAGCGCTCTACGATTACACCAAGGAGGCCTCGTCTTCGGTGGCCGTGCGGGAGCGGCGCGACCTGCTGACGCGCCATGTCGATGAGATTGCGGCGACACGGGGAGGGGAGGCCGAGATCCTGACGATCGCGGCCGGGCACCTGCGCGAGGCCAACCGCTCGGCAGCCTTGCGGGATGGAAGCCTGAAACGGTGGGTCGCCCTCGATCAGGATCCGCTGAGCGTCGGTTCGATCGCGCGCGACTTCATGGGAACACGCATCGAGGCAGTCGACGGGTCGGTCAAAAGTCTTCTCACCAGGTCACAGGAGCTCGGCCAGTTCGATTTCATCTACGCCGCCGGGCTTTACGATTACCTTACCGAAAAGGTGGCGGTGAAGCTCACGCGCAGATGCCTGGAAATGCTGAAGCCGAACGGGGTCTTCCTCTTTGCCAATTTCGCGCGCGACATCCATGTCGACGGCTACATGGAAACTTTCATGAACTGGGCGCTGCTGCTTCGATCGGAGTTCGACATGTGGCAGATCATCCATGCCAGCGCTGACAGGGAAGCCATCGAAGCGCGCGTGCAGTTCGGTGCGAACCGTAACGTCGTCTACGGCATCATTCAAAAGCGTTCATAAGGCAGAGCGGGAGTGCGTGCGGTTTTCCGCCCGCATCCCCCTCCAACCTGTTGGACTCGTTCACAGCGACTGCGCGCGCCCCGGCAGGGCGCGCCGCTGTGGCGGGGTGCAAACAGGAACCGGCTTCAGTGCTTCAATTTCGAGGCCTTCCAGCCATATATCGACGGTGTCGCATGCAGATGGGCCGATGAGCCCGCGGGCAGCAGAGGTGTCAGGAGCGGCTGCGCAGCTGCCGTCAACCGATTCGCATCCTCGTGCGCTTGCGTCTCCTGTTCCTGCTCCTCCATGCCGGCGACACCCATCAGGCGGATCAATATCTCCTGTGCCCTTGTCTTGCAGAGGAAGTGGTTCGCGTCATCGGATACGATGTCGTGGAAGCTCTGGAAGGTGGCGATAGCGGCATCCCTTTGGCCTGAAGCCAAGCGCGCGACCGCGAGTTTATAGCGCAGGATGCCTCGATGCGGATAGCGGGCAAGCAGCTCTTGAAACGTCTTGCCCGCCTTGCGGTAGGATGCCTGCGCCATTTGCGTGTCGCCGAGCCAGTGGAGAACGTCGTCCGCGTTCGGCACCGCCGGCAGCAAAGTGCGATAGAGATGCTCCGCCTCCACATAGTCGCCAACGTCGCTCAAGAGATGCGCAAGGCGACAGCGTGCCTCGATATGTCCCGGAACGGTGCGGATCAGCTGCCGATACCCCGCTTCGGCTCCGTGGAAGTCGCCGAAGGCGTGCAGCGCCACCGCCCGCTCCAATACGATGCCGAGGCTGCGGCGATTGAGACAGTCGCGCAGGTTCCTGCCCGTGAGGGTTCTGAGAAGCATACTGCGGAGGCGACGCCCGCAGGCGTCGATCCTCTCTCCCTCGTCGGCGGTGTCGACGCGCGCAAACTCCCCTTCGGGAAAGGCATCGAGCAACCGGTCGAGCCGCGCCGAGGCCGCGCCGCAACGGTCGAACCGGATGCTTGTCCAGTTTTCGGAAGCGAGGATGCCGGCGAATGCGTCTGCCGCCTCGCTTTCAAGGCCAGGTGTGCAGAGGAAACCGGTGCGTCCGGTTCCGTGATTGCCGATCATCAGGATTTCGTCGACGAAGAGTCCCGTGTCCTCGTCCTGAGAGGTCGCCAGCTCGAGCGGCAAGAACGCGTCGTACCGTTTTCCGGCGGCGCGGTGCTTCCAGGCCAGAATGAGCCACCTCTCGCGGTGCGGAAGGTATTCCTGCAGCCAGGGCCAGGAGAGAAAAGCGTGCGCTTCCGGATCTGAACGATATATCTTGTTCCAGTTTCTATGATTTTTTTTAAATTCTTCGATGCAGTCGATAACGTGGACTGTCATTGTCGCCTCTTTGAGGCAGTATACTCGATACTCGCCAAAATCGTTACGTTAGTGAATAATTGAATATAATAATGCTTCTATTCAGTATACACCGTCCAACTGCGCAGGACAACCACCGAGTGCCGGTATTCGGCTGCTCCCCTATATGGAGCGCTCGTCGAAGTTCGGTCTCGATCGAATGAACGTCCATAGACGTTTGCTGATATCGGTGATCTCGCGGACCGCATTGTCGAGACGCGCCATCTCGCGTGCATCCAGCTGCTCGACCTTGCCGTAGCGCACATCCTTCTCGCCTTCGACGAGCCGCATCAGCTGCGTGCTCGAAATCTCGCCCTGCTCGTCGACGGAGTAGATGCAGTGATTGTACTTGTTGCGCATCTTCGATTGCTGCTTCAGGCGCTCGGTTATGGCGAGCACCTCGTCGCGAGTCGCCACGGGGATCCGCGGCAGCTTCGCCAGACGCTCTGTCAGATCGATACGCGCGCGGGTCGTATTCAGCGTCAGGAAAACGACGATGGCCGCGTCCTTTTCCACCCCCAGAAGGTGGGCGATCACGTAGATCAGCAGGCTTTCGGTGTTGGTCCACACGTAGTTCAGGCGACCAACGAGCAAAAGCACATCCTGTGCAGCCGCCATGGCGATCTCCAAGCGGTCCCGAGAATGATGCGCCAGGACCGGATTTGCGCAATTGCATTTTCCGCCGATCGAAACCGGCTTCCATCGATGTCCTGCATTCAGGTCTCCTTGAACGCGCGCGACATGCTGTCTGTGATGGGCTTCGTCAGATATTCGAAGAAGGTGCGCTCCGAGGTGGTGATCAGCACCTCGGCCGGCATGCCGGGCACGGGGTGGAAGCCGTGGATGCGTCCGATCTCGCTCGCCGGCACTTCGACGCGCACGATATAGACGTCGCGCTGCTGGCCGCCGGCTACTTCCTCCTCGATCGAATCCGCCGACACGTAGAAGACCTTGCCTTTCAGCACCGGCGTCGTGCGGCGATTGAGTGCCGAAAGCCGGATCGTCGCGTCCTCGCCGACCTTGAGCTGATCGATGGCGGTACGCAGCAACTGCGCCTCGATGATCAGCGGCACATTGGCCGGTAGGATCTCCATGATCGGCTTTCCGCTTGCGATGACGCCGCCGGCCGTATGGAAGTAGCTGCGCACGACGGTGCCGTCGACAGGCGAGCGGATGGTGGCGCGGCCGAGCACTTCTGACGCCTCCCGAACCTGCTCGCGTACGCCGTCGAGATCGGCCTCGGCCGCTTCGAGGCCATCGAGCGCCGCCTGCTTGTTGGTATTGACGGCGATGACCGCCTCCTGGCGGTAGCGGTCGATCTGCGTGTAGCTCTCCTTGACCTCGGATTCGAGCCGGCCGATCTCGCCGATCGCGTCGGCGATCGCGCGGTCCAACGCCATGAGTTCCGGGCGCCGGATCAGGCCCTTGTCGGCGAGCTTGCTCTTGGCCTCCCGCTCCTCGTTGAGAATCTCCAGCTGCCGGTTGAACGATGCCTGCTGCAGAGCGTATCCCCTGGCCCGGAATTCAAGCGAACGGATGTTCTGGTCGATCAGGTTCAGCTGGTCGCGCAGCTTGATCTTCTTGCTCTGAAAATTGACGTTCTGGCTTTCCATGATGGCGCGGACGTCGGGATCGTCGGCCTGTCGGGCGACAATTTGGGGTACGCTGAAGGCGTCTTCGCCCACCGCCTCCGCCCTCAACCGCCCGACGACTGCCTCCAGGCGGAGGCGCTTGAGGTTGAGCATACGTGCGTTGGCCCGGGCGACCGTCTGGTCGAGCTTCACGAGAATGTCGCCGGCCTTGACCTTGTCGCCCTCGGCGACCAGCAGTTCCTCGATGATGCCGCCTTCCAGATGCTGGACGATCTTGTTGTTGCCGTTGGCGACGAAGCTTCCCTGCGCGATGATTGCCGCGGCGAGCGGTGCCGCGAAAGCCCAGTAGCCGAAGCCGCCGAAGGAGATCGCGATCAGCGCCAGGCCAAGCAGGGTGTGGAGCCGGATCGAACGGGGGACCTCGGCATACCACTCCGCCGGATTTCGAGGTTCGCCGCTCCGCTTGTCGCTTTGCATCGTCACTCTCCGTGAATGCGGGATTGCCCGCGGTCGCCTTCGGCCTTTGCGCCAAGCGCGGCGAGCACCTCGTTTCGGGCGCCGAACATCGCCACGGTGCCTTCGTGCAGCACCATAATCTTGTCGACACACTGCAGGAGAGCAGGGCGCTGCGTGATGGTGACGGTGGTGATGCCCTCCTTCCTGGCATGCAACAGCGCGCGGGCAAGTGCGGCCTCGCCATTGCTGTCGAGGTTCGAATTCGGCTCGTCGAGGACGACGAATTTCGGATTGCCGAAGAAGGCGCGCGCCAGAGCTATGCGCTGTTTCTGACCGCCCGACAGCGGGGCGCCGTCAGCGGCGACCACGGTCTCGTAGCCTTGCGGAAAGGTTGCGATCAGTTCGTGCACGTCGGCGAGCACCGCCGCCTCATAAACCAAGCTGTCGTCGACATCGTCGCGCATGCGGCAGATATTGGCCTTGATCGTACCCGGGAAGAGCTGGACGTCCTGGGGAAGGTAGCCGATGCTTTCGCCGAACTGGCGCTGATCCCAGTTGCGCAGGTCCATGAGATCGAGGCGAACACTGCCGGACGTGGGCAGAATCGAACCGACCAGCATCTTGCCGAGGGTGGTCTTGCCGGAGCCGGAATTGCCGATGACCGCAAGCGATTCCCCCTTTGCCAGCGAAAAGGAGATGCCGTTCAGGATCACCCGCTTCTGCGGCGGCGGGACGAAGAGGATGCGCTCGACGTCGAGCCTGCCTTCCGGCTTCGGCAGGCGCAGCCGCGGGAAGTTCAAGGGCGAGGTGAGCAAGAGCTGCCTGATGCGCTGATAGGCGGCACGCGAGTGATTGAGCTGGTTCCAGCCTTCGATAGCCCCTTCGACGGGCGCGAGCGCACGCCCGGCAATGATCGAAGCGGCGATCACCATGCCGCCGGTCAGTTGCCCTTCCATCGCCAGATGCGCTCCCCAGCCGAGAAGTGCCACCTGGGTGAACATCCGCACGGCCCTGGAGGCGCCGGTGAACATTATGTTGCGGTCCTGAGCGTAGACCTGCGCCTTGAGCGAGGCCGCCGTCTCCTGGCCCCACATCCTCACCGCTTCCGGAATCATCGCCATGGCATTGATGATCTGGGCGTTGCGCGCCATCGAGTCGAGATGAAAATTGGCCCGGCCGAGCGAGGCATTGGCTTCGCTGAACGGTTTTGTCGTCGCCTTCTGATTGAGATAGGCGATGACGAAGAGAACCGTACAGCACAGGATGACGATCATGCCGAGTTGTGGCTGTATGAGGTAGACCACGATCACGAAGAGCGGTGTCAGCGGAGCGTCGAGGAAAGCGGTGAGCGTGCCGGAGGTGATGAAGGCGCGAAGCTGCTGCAGGTCGCCCAATATCTGGTAGTCCCGGCCGCTTCCGTGCAGCGAGGCTCGGGCTGCCGCACTGAGGATCGGTGTGCCGAGCTGGACCTCGATTTCGACGGCGGTGCGCATCAGGATGAAGCGGCGGATCGCGTCGAGAATAACCTGGAGCGCCACGGCGCCGAGCACGGCGATCGTCAGCATGACCAGCGTGTCCTGCGAGCGGCTGGTCAGGACCCGGTCGGATATCTGGAACAGATAGATCGGGATGGCCAGGACCAGGACATTGATGGCCAGGGTGAAAGCGATGACGATCAGCATGTTGCGCCGGACAGCGGCCATGCCGTTGTGCAGGCTGGCGGCGAAGTTCGCCGGTCCCATGCGCTTGTGAAGCGTGCTCCGGCCGCCGCCGTTTTCGCTCGCTTGCCCTTCACCCGTTGCGCTCGGTTCAACCGGGCGAAGGTCGCCTTGCTTCATCGGGCCCGGATCATTGTCGATCGTTCGCGGCAGCCCTGGGGGTTGCCGGCGTCCCACCTTGGGAACCTCGCCCTCGTTGCGGCACGCATCGGTCGATGCCGATGCTTGCTCTCGCTCCGAGAAGCTTGCCGCGGCTGCCTTTCCGTCCGACCCTGACCGCTTTCCGAAGCGTGTGACAGCCTCGGCTTCGGCCGTCCCGGGCAGCTCCAGCCGTGCGACATCGTGGCGCTGCGGCTTGCCTCGCCCGGCATACCACTTCGACATGTCGTTCATGCTCGCTCCCCTGCGCTTGCGCTTGAAGTCGTTTCGGTTCGAACCGTCCAACGGGTCTTCCGTTCGAACCTGTGCAGTCCCAAGGGCTCGAAGCGGATCGGCTTCAAGCCAGTATCGTATGCATGACGTCGCTCCACTGGCTCCCGGACTGGTCGGTGCCGACATCGCCGTCCATGTCTTCGCCTTGCCGCGCCGTATCCTCGCCGATAAAGGCGATGAGTTCGGTCGTCAGACCGCCACTTTCCCGCTGAAGGTCCGGCATCCCGTCGACTATTCCCGATTGAATGAGCACCGCGTCGGAATAGGACCCGCCTCCGACATAGGTCGTCCCGCTGGAACCGTCGAAGTCGATGATTTCGGCGACATTAACGACGGCATTGTTTCCCGTATGCACCGTGACCGAGGCCTCCGATCCATCTTCGAGCACCTTGCCGACGGCATACGAGACGGCATCGGCGTCGCCGAGAATGCTGACCTGTTGGACGATCGTGATGTCGTAGAGATTGCCGGTGATGAACAGGATGTGCAGGTCGGCATAGCCCTCGAAATCATGGTCTCGCAGGAGTTCGTCCGGCAATGTACCGTCGCCCTCGCGCATCTGGTCGGCGGCCTCATGAAAGTAGTCCGGCATTGCCTCAAAGCGGACGCCGGAGCTCACGTTTTCGATCGAGGCCATGTTCCAGACGAGATTGCCGCCCGTGTCCAGCGCGATGCCCTTGCCGGCGGATATGCCTGCGATCTCGTCATTGTCGTAGAGGATGGAGATCTGGCTGATGACGTTGAGATCGACTAGCCGGCCGCCGACGAGGACCAGATCGTAATGCTCGGCAATGCCGAGGAACGATGCGACGTTCACTGCCGTGTTGCCGCCGCTGAGTACGGTCGTCTCCGCACCCGTCCTGGTGACGGTCAGCCTGTCATTGTCGCTGACGAAGTTGTACTGCTCGATCCAATGGACGAGGGAAAGGTCGCCTTCGACGACATTCACCTGCCAGTTTTTTGGGAATGTCGGAGATTCGGCCGGAATCTCCGGTTCCCCGGGAAGGCTCGCCCCGGATTCGCCTCCCCCGAAGCTTGCTATGTTCAGTGCGACGGTCGTGGTCATCGTCGCGCATGTACCGGAGATCGCGCCGTCGAGCGTGTCCCTGTCGGCATAGACGTAGGATTGCGAGATGACATCGATTTGATGGTAGTCGCCCATCACGGCGGTCACGGGTGCGGCCGCGGCAGTGCCGACGACGCTGGCAACATTGGCGACGACATTGGTCCCCGCGTCGATGTCGAGGTCGCCGTTCTGAAGCGGTTTGTCGAGGGGCGTCTCGGCGGGGTGCGCGGTGTGCTCTCGCCCGGGAAGATTGTCGCGCAGTTCCGGCGCGGTCTCGGCGCGGGTGCCGTTGACATAGGTGCCTTCAATGCGCTCTGCGATGAGAACGGCATCGCCCGACTCGTTCTTCACCAGTTCGTCCGGAGAGGCGGCTTGCGGAAGGTTCTCCGGTCCGCCTGTCGCGGGCGCGGCCGGAACGGCCTGTTGGCTGGTGCCCGCCATGGAGGCAAGTGCTTCAAGGTTCGCCACCCCTGCGGCGAAAGAGGCGGGCGCATCGGCGGCGCCGATCCGCGCGAAGGGCGAGGCTTCAAGGGCTTCCGCGAGAAAATCTTCGAGCGTTTGGTCAACATGCGTCAGGTTGCGCGGTTCCACAAGCATGCCGGTCAGGTTCACGACATCGTCGTCATGAAGGGTGCTTGCCTGATAGATATGGCTGAACACCGGGTCGGGACCCGCAGGAGGCATCGTACCCGACGCTTCGGGGCCGTTGCCGGAGATGCCGTGGTCCTCCCGGGACCGGACATCCACCTGTCCGGCTTGCGCCGCGCCGGCCGGTTGGTCGAGGTGATGCCGTGACGGGGCTACATGATCGGCGGAGTCGAGCCGGGCGATGTCGTAAGCCCGGAGTTCGTAGGAGATATCGGGATCGTAGCTTTTCAACGCGAAGTCAGACCGGAAATCAGGCGATTGTACGTAGTCGGAATCTTCCTTTTGCACAGTCTTCGGGGTTTCATATCCCTGCAGGTATTCAAATCTTATACGCGCGTCATCGATAGCCGTGTTGAACAGCCCTATGAAATGCGCAACGATCTCGTTGATCTTCTCCGAGTGCATTGTCCGATCCTTCCCCTTTCCGCAGCAAAGGGTGCCTTCGACCTCTTTTTTTCTTCAAACGGATACGAGTGAAGGAAACGTGCGGGCGTTCGCCCGCGATCGGTCTTCCCCGTTGCACGGCCGGAGCATCCGGTAATTCATTCGACGTCGCCATCCGACCCCGCCGGGATCACGCCCGGATCGCCAACGATGGTGCTGACGTCGGCGTTGCTGAGAAGGTTCGCGCCCTGGACGATTTCGTGGTGGAAGTCCGGATTTACCGGGCCTGGCGGCGTCTCCGTCGAGGGGTGGGACGCATCCTCGCCCTTGAGATCCCAACCATCCGGGGCGAGGCCGTCGGCACCAGGTTCTCCGCTACCTGCGCCGGGATCGGCATTGCCGCTCTTGCTGACGTCATAAGCACGGTCCTGATCGGCGAGGCTATTGGCCTGGGCGAGGCTGAACCCGGCTTCGTAGATGCTGGCGCCATTGCCCAGAACATTGTCGACGTCAAGGGAAAAGGAAAAGCCGTCGCCGAGGGAGAAGGCAAAGTCGCCCCCGGCGGTCTCGGTGAGACTGGTGCTGCCACCGGCAACCGACCTGCTGGACGTGTTCGTCGCTACGCCATCGGCAAGCGCACCCGTCTTCAGCTCGTCATCGGCACTGAAGTTGTCGTGGAGCCCAAGATTCTTCTGTGAGGAATCGGGCATAAGCACTTCCTCATAAGAGGGGGAGCCAGCACCGAAACCCTTCATCTTTTATAGGATTCTTGAGGCGCTGGCTCTTTTGGCGGTTTAGCGGAAATGAAATCTTCCGTCTCTGCTTGCAATGTCATTTTGGCGCGATACTAAGCGCCTAAATTTATACGTATGATAAATTCATAGTCATAAGATTTGGCATATAAACGTAAGTATCTATACTTCCGATCTTCTACGCGAAACAACGACCGAAGACGCACAAAATGTTGGTGCGACCATTGGAGTGTGATCTGGAACGCTGCTGAGTGAAAGCTACCTATTGTGGTTATGAGACTCGGCACCGGCCGCCTCGGAATTTTCGCCTTATATTCGATGCGCCGCAACCGAAGCGCTCGTTTCGAGCGCAGCTCGCGCTTCCCTCGCCATGGCTGTGCATATACATTGATCCAGCCGCTGCGCTAAGAAACTGAAAATACTCGAGAATGTTGATCGGAGTCGTGCAGGTCGTTTGCCGGGGCCCGCTTGGAACGCGGGAGTGAAGGCCGGCTGCAGGAATCCGTGGCGGAAAGTGCGCCGGCCACCTGCGTCAGCACCCGATCGAGTGTATTGGCCGCGGCCCGCATTACCTTCGCGATAATCCGATGTGAGTATCGACCTCGTCAAACGGAGTGGCGAATACTTGTCCGAGTTACTGCGAAGAACTTCGCGGGACTGACGAGGCGTAAGGTGCGGCACCCCTCAAAACCGAGGGCCCGGCGAAAGGCGCGAGTGGCGTTGCCGATCCCGTACGAATTTCGCGGATTCGCCCAAAATTGGTTCGTTCTTGAACGATTTAGACAGGATTGTGGCCGCCACCTAATCCTTTTGGGCGGTTTTACATCCCCCATATTTACGATACATTAGCCAACATAAATTCTTTTTTTCCAGAAATTTTTTTTATCCAAGCAATTTTCACAACGCGGGCCTTTCTCCACATGGGTAAAAAACCCGTAAAAACCAAGGGGAAGTCCGAGGAGGGGATAATGTATCGTGCGAGTTCGGGGTTGGGCGGGTTCGAAGACAGCAAAAGTGTATTACCGAAAAAAAGCAAAATAGTCATGCTAGCCAGGACGGACCTCTTCGCCGAGTGTCTGACCCAGGCGATCGGGGCGCGTTTTCAGGACCGGGAAGTGGTGCGGCTTTCGGACGCCGACAGCCTTCTGGACGGCAACCTCGTAGATGTGACGCTGGTCATGCTCTACCGCGTGCCGACGGCAAACTTTCCGTCGATCATCAGGATGATCCATGAGTTTCATCCGAAAGCGGCGATCGGCCTGCTGGTCGACAACGCGGAAGGGCTCGACGCGTCGGTTTCGCACCTGGTCGAGGAGGGGATGATCCACGGTGTGTTGCCCCTGAATCTCCACCTCGATGTCTGCCTCACCGCCATAGACCTCCTGATGAAGGGCGGCGAACATTTTCCCGCCGCACTGCTCAGGCGCCTCGCGCCGAAGAATCCTGGAGAGCGGGACCTCGCCACCCGGAACGAGACGGCTTCTGAAAATGTCGATCCGGAGCGCAGGAAAGGATTTGGCCAGGTCGTCCTTACGACACGCGAAATCCAGATTCTCGATCTCATCTGCATGGGCACGCAGAACAAGATCATCGCAGATCGCCTCGGACTGTCCGAAAACACCGTCAAGGTGCATGTGCGCAACATCTACAAGAAGATGAACGTGCGCAATCGCACCGAGGCGGCCTCGCGCTATTTCAGAAACGACGGAGGCATGGGCCCTTCCCTCACGCCCTCGCCGACGCGCTGGCGCAACTGACCGTTCGACCCTAAGACAAGGCTGCCGCGCGGCGTCTCTACGCCGCCCGGCAGCTCTATGTTTCCGGCCATACTGGACATCAGCAGCCGCTATTCCGCGGCCTCGTGGCCAAGGACGCCGCGCCGGATCTGGTCGGCTTCGATCGATTCGAACAATGCGCGGAAATTGCCTTCGCCGAAGCCCTCGTCGCCCTTGCGCTGGATGAATTCGAAGAAGATCGGACCGATCACCGTTCGCGAGAAGATCTGCAGCAGGATCTTCGTCATGCCGCCATTCACCACGCCCTCGCCGTCGATCAGGATGCCGTGTGTCCTCATCCGGTCGATCGGCTCGTCGTGTCCGTGAACGCGCTGATGGGACATTTCATAATAGGTTTCCGGTGGCCCCGGCATGAACTTCAGGCCGTTTTCGGCGAGTTTGTCGGTCGCATCGTAGATCGCCTCGGTACCGACGGCGATGTGCTGGATGCCTTCGCCTTTGTACTTCTTCAGATACTCCTCGATCTGGCTCGTGTCGTCCTTCGATTCGTTCAGGGGAATGCGGATCTTGCCGCAGGGCGAGGTAATCGCCCGGCTGACGAGGCCGGTGATGCGGCCATCGATGTCGAAGAAATGGATCTGCTTGAAATTGAACAGTTCGCGATAGAAGGCCCACCACTTGTCCATGTTGCCGCGATAGACGTTGTGGGTCAGGTGGTCGAGATAGTAGAAGCCGACGCCGGGCGGCTTCGGATCACGCTCTCCCAGCCATTCGAACTCGGCGTCATAGGCCGATCCCTTTTCGCCGTAGGCTTCCACGAAATAGAGAAGCGAGCCGCCGATGCCGACGATCGCCGGCACGTCCAGGCACTTGTTGTTGCCGGTATAGGCTTCGGCGCCCTTGGCGACGGCGTGCTCGAAAGCATGCTTCGCGTCGACGACGCGCCAGGCCATCGACGGGGCGCAGGGCCCGTGCTCGCCGACGAAGCGCATGGCATGCGATCCGGCTTGCGCATTCAGGACATAGTTGATATCGCCCTGCCGCCAGACGGTGATGTCCTTGGTCTTGTGCCTGGCGATCGGCGTATAGCCCATACGGCCGAAGAGCTCCGCAAGCTTCTCCGGCTCCGGGTGGGCGAACTCCACAAACTCGAAACCGTCCGTCCCTGCGGGGTTCTCCGCCGAAATCGCGGGGGGCGGTGCGTCATGTGGGAACGGGCCCATCGTCAGTCTCCTCTTATCCTCCAAACTCTGCTGGATTATGGCGCAGTTTCGATGCATGGTGCTTGTATTCTTGCGTGATTCAGCAGGATCGGCGCATGAATTGTGCAGAGAAGCGTTTGAGGGTGCATGAATGGAGCTGCTTGACGGATTCGATCTCAAGATCCTGAGCGAACTGCAGCGCGACGGTCATCTGACCAACAACGAATTGTCCGAGCGCGTCGCGCTGTCTCCTTCGCAATGTTCGCGCCGGCGTACGCGCCTGGAGGCGGAAGGCTTCATCACCGGCTACCAGGCGCAGATCGACCGTCAGAAGCTGGGGCTCGATCTGATGGTGGTGATTTCGGTCACGCTGGCCACGCACAATCGCGACAATGCCAAGCGTTTCGCCAATCTCGTTTCGGCTCTGCCGGAGGTGCTGGAGGCCTACGCGCTGACTGGTGAAATGGACTACCATCTGCGCGTCGTGACGCCGGATCTTGCCGGGCTCTCCCGCTTCGTCAACGAGGTGCTCCTGCCGCATGACAGCGTGCAGCACGTCAAGACATCGATCGTACTGGAGACGCTCAAGAGTTTCGAGGGGCTGCCGATACCGGCGCGGATGAAGGGGTAAGCGCTAACCGTCCGCACCTTTGCTAGCGGTCATTGATCGCCCGCTCCACGGCGCCCAGGCCCTGCGAGAGCGCCTCCATATTCTCTGCCCCAAGCACGGAATGCAGCTCCGCCTGATAGTCGCTCGCAAGCTCGGTCAGCTCCCTATAGGCCTGCCGGCCCGCCGGCGTCAGCGCCAGATGCTCGAAACGGCGGTCCCGCCCGTCCTCCTCGCGCTTCAGCCAGCGGCGCTGCTCGAGGCTGAAGACCGCGCGGCTTACTTTCGTCTTGTGCATGGTGGAGTGCGCGCCGATTTCGGTTGCCGTCATGCTGCGGCGGGAGCTGCCGAGTGCCGCAAGCGTTCTCCATTCCGGGCGCGTCAGCTGGTATCGCGCTTTGTATTGTGCGGCAAAACGGAGGGCGACGAATTCCGCCGCCCGGTTCAGCCGATAGGGCAGGAAGTTCTCCAGTTCGAACCGCTCCTCGGCCATGGCTTTCCTTCCTTGATAGTTACAAAACTGACAGTTACGCTTGTAACTAATATAGCGAAGGAATGAGGAGGCTCAAGCCATGTTGGAGAAGGCGGAAAAACAGCGGCGGGCAGGTTCGGGTCAGCAGCGCGCAGCCGGCTATATGCCTGGATTCGGCAACGACTTCGAGACGGAAAGCCTGCCCGGAGCGCTGCCGCAGGGGCAGAACAGCCCGCAGAAATGCAATTACGGCCTTTATGCCGAACAGCTTTCCGGCTCACCCTTTACGGCACCCCGCGGCACGAACGAGCGCTCCTGGCTCTACCGGATCCGACCGAGCGTCCGCCACACCGGACGCTTCCGCAGGGTCGACTATCCGCATTGGAAGACAGCGCCGCATGTGGGCGAGCATTCCCTGGCGCTCGGGCAGTTGCGCTGGAGCCCTTTGCCGGCGCCCTCGGAAGCGCTGGACTTCCTTCAAGGCATCCGCACGATGACGACGGCGGGCGACGCGCTGACGCAAGCCGGCATGGCCGCGCATGCCTATGCCTTCAATGCCGACATGGTGGACGACTATTTCTTCAACGCCGACGGCGAGTTGCTGATCGTTCCCGAAACGGGCGCGATCCAGGTTTTCACCGAACTCGGCAGGATGGACGTGGAGCCGTCCGAAATCTGCCTCATACCGCGCGGCATGATGTTCAAGGTCACTCGCCTCGGAGAGGAGAAGGTCTGGCGCGGTTACATCTGCGAGAATTACGGCGCGAAGTTCACGCTCCCGGATCGCGGCCCGATCGGCGCCAATTGCCTTGCCAATCCGCGCGACTTCAAGACGCCGGTCGCCGCCTACGAGGACAAGGAAACGCCGTGCCGGGTACAGGTGAAGTGGTGCGGCTCGTTCCATATGGTCGAGATCGGCCATTCGCCGCTCGACGTCGTTGCCTGGCACGGCAATTACGCGCCCTACAAATACGACCTCAAGACCTTCTCGCCCGTCGGCGCGATCCTGTTCGACCATCCCGATCCGTCGATCTTCACGGTGCTGACGGCGCCTTCGGGAGAGGAGGGGACGGCCAATGTCGACTTCGTCATATTCCCGCCCCGCTGGCTGGTCGCCGAACATACGTTCCGCCCTCCCTGGTATCACCGCAACATCATGAGCGAGTTCATGGGCCTGATCTACGGGCGCTACGATGCGAAGGAGGAAGGATTCGTTCCGGGCGGCATGAGCCTGCACAACATGATGCTGGCGCACGGGCCGGACTTCTCCGGGTTCGAGAAGGCTTCCAACGGCGAGCTGAAGCCGGTGAAGCTCGACAACACCATGGCTTTCATGTTCGAGACCCGCTTCCCTCAGCAGCTGACGACGTTTGCCGCAGAGCTCGACACGCTGCAGGACGACTACATGGATTGCTGGTCCGGCCTCGAACGGAAATTCGACGGCACGCCTGGAATCAAGTGACTTCCGCCGCCGAACCGTGACATGCTGCAAATATCCGCGCCACCCGGCGAGGATCAACAACGCATCGGGAACACCACTCCATGAAACTCGCGACGCTGAAAGATTCCACCCGCGACGGCAAGCTCGTCGTGGTCTCGAAAGACCTGACCCGCTGCTCCGAGGTGGGTCATATTGCCCGCACGCTGCAGGCTGCGCTCGACGACTGGGCGCATGCGGGTCCGCGGCTGGAGCGCGTCGCCGAGGGGATCGAGACCGGGGCGCAGCCGACCATGCGATTTCATGAGCACGACGCAGCCTCGCCGCTGCCGCGTGCCTTCCAGTGGGCGGACGGTTCGGCCTATGTCAATCATGTCGAGCTTGTCCGAAAGGCGCGCAATGCCGAGATGCCGGCAAGTTTCTGGACCGATCCGCTGATCTATCAGGGCGGTTCCGACAGTTTTCTCGGCCCACGCGATCCGATCCTGATGGCCGACGATGCCTGGGGCATCGATATGGAAGGCGAAGCCGCTGTCATCGTCGACGACGTGCCCATGGGTGCGACGCTCGATGAAGCAAAGGCCGCGATCCGCCTAGTCATGCTCGTCAACGACGTCTCCCTGCGGGGCCTCATTCCCGGAGAACTCGCCAAGGGCTTCGGCTTCTATCAATCGAAGCCGTCCTCCGCCTTCTCGCCGGTCGCGGTGACGCCGGAGGAACTCGGCGAAGCCTGGGATGGCGGGAAGCTGCATCTGCCGCTTCACGTCGATCTCAATGGCGAGCCCTTCGGGAGGGCCAATGCCGGTATCGACATGACCTTCGATTTTCCGCAGCTGATCGTGCACGCCGCGCGAACGAGGCCGCTTTCGGCCGGCACGATCATCGGCTCGGGCACCGTTTCCAACAAGCTCGAGGGCGGGCCGGGCAGGCCGGTTTCCGAAGGCGGGGCCGGCTATTCGTGCATCGCGGAATTGCGCATGATCGAGACGATTGAAGGCGGGGCGCCGAAAACGCAATTCCTGAAATTCGGCGATGTCGTCCGCATCGAGATGAAGGATCGCACCGGCCATTCGATTTTCGGCGCCATCGAACAGAAGGTCGGAAAATACGAGCGCGGCTGAGGCCGGGCAGGGTGGAGACGGGTGTGGCGAACGAAACCGTGCTTTACGACTATTGGCGCTCGTCGGCGAGCTACCGGGTGCGGATCGCCCTCAACCTGTGCGGCGAAGCCTATCGCTCCGTCCCGGTCGACCTGCTCGCAAAGGCTCATCGCGCGCCGGAGCATCTCGCCCGGAATCCGCAGGGATTGGTGCCGGTGCTCGACATCGACGGCGAGCGCCTCACCCAGTCGCTCGCCATCATCGAATATCTTGCGGAGACGCGGGATGGGACGGGTCTCCTCCCGGCCCATCCCATCGACCGGCAACGCGTCCGCGCGCTTTCCTATGCCGTGGCGATGGATATCCATCCCGTCTGCAATCTCGGCGTGGTCGCCCGTGTGATGGCGGGCGCGGGCGACGGCGAGGCCGCGCGGCGCGAGTGGATGCAGAAATTCATCGGCGAGGGTCTCGCTGCCTTCGAGCGTATGCTGGACCACCCCGCGACCGGTGCATTCTGCCATGGCGATCGTCCGACGATGGCGGATCTCTGCCTTGTGCCCCAGGTCTACAATGCGCGGCGCTGGGATGTCGATCTTGCGGCCTGCCCGCTTCTGGTCGCCATAGATCGCCGCTGCGCCGGCATCGACGCCTTCCAGAGGGCGCATCCCGACCGCGCAAAACCTTAGATCCCCGTCGGGATGCGATTTCGTCATTCCGGACCTCGTGTGGCCTGTTCCGCCAAGCCGATGTCGCGAATGGATCGGCGGGCCGCAGATCGCCAAGCTAGTTTTTGCGCGACTGCCCGTGTAAGGGGGCGCGTGGGAACACCTCAAAACGAGAGATTCATCGATGAAGAGCTATGTGCTGACCGTCAGCTGCAAATCCACCCGCGGCATCGTCGCCGCCATCACCGGCTATCTCGCCGAAAAGGGCTGCTATATCAGCGACAGCTCGCAGTTCGACGATTTCCAGACGGGCCTGTTCTTCATGCGCCTCACCTTCATCAGCCAGGATGGCGCCAAGCTCGAAGAGCTGCGCGAAGGCTTCGAGCCGGTGATCAAGCGCTTCGAGATGATGATGGAGATCCGCGATTCCGAGGAGCGCATGAAGGTGCTGCTCATGGTGTCGCGCTTCGGCCATTGCCTGAACGATCTTCTCTATCGCTGGAAGATCGGGGCGCTGCCGATCGACATCGTCGGCGTCGTTTCCAACCACTTCGACTACCAGAAGGTGGTCGTCAACCACGACATCCCCTTCCACCACATCAAGGTGACGAAGGAGAACAAGCCCAAGGCCGAAGCCCAGCTGATGGACGTCGTCGAGCAGACCGGCGCCGAACTGATCGTGCTGGCCCGCTACATGCAGGTGCTTTCGGACGCGCTCTGCAAGAAGATGTCGGGGAAGATCATCAACATCCACCACTCCTTCCTGCCGTCGTTCAAGGGGGCGAACCCCTACAAGCAGGCCTATGAGCGCGGCGTGAAGCTGATCGGCGCGACGGCGCATTACGTCACCGCCGATCTCGACGAAGGTCCGATCATCGAGCAGGATATCGCCCGCATCACCCATGCGCAGTCGGCCGAGGATTATGTCTCGATCGGCCGCGACGTCGAAAGCCAGGTGCTGGCCCGCGCCGTGCACGCCCATATCCACCACCGCTGCTTCATCAACGGCAACCGCGTCGTCGTCTTCCCGCCGAGCCCGGGTTCCTACGCCTCGGAACGGATGGGGTGATCGTCAATCCTTGCCAACATTGGCATTACAGCGCCGCGCGTCTTATTAGACGCGCAAAGGTGGCTGTAGTACTTTGATCTACTGCATGTTTTTGTCCTTTAATCGGACACTATCAAAGGAAACATGCAGTAGCGGTCACCCACCCCCTCAACCGCCTGCCGGCACCTTCTCCCCGCAGGCGGGGAGAAGGGATATGCTGCGCCCGCTCGCTCCCTCGAACGGGGCGGTGAATGCGGGATTCAGTTGGCGCCGCTTGTCCCTTCTCCCCGCCTGCGGGGAGAAGGTGGCGGCAGCCGGTTGAGGGGCAATCCCGACCGAAGGAGGTTGAGGCGGTTGGGTTCCCGAGGGATGAAGCCGGCGCGCGGGAGGGGTTCGGGCGTCGCTTCAAATATGCAGAGCGTGCCCCAACGTCTTGAGGGCTGCCTCCTGGAAGGCTTCCGATTGGGTCGGATGCGCATGTATGGTGCCGGCGATGTCCTCCAGCCGCGCGCCCATCTCGATCGCCAGCGCAAAAGTCGCCGAAAGTTCCGAAACGCCATGGCCGACAGCCTGGATGCCGAGAACCAGGTGATTGTCGGCGCGGGCGATGACCCGCACGAAGCCGTCCTCGGAGAGCGTCGTCATGGCGCGGCCGTTTGCCTGGAAGGGAAATTGGCCGATCTTGACGTCGATGCCGGCGGCGCGCGCCTCTTCCGGCGAGAGGCCGGCGCCGACGATTTCCGGGTCGGTGAAGCAGACCGCCGGAATGCAGCGCTTGTCCCAGCTCCGCTTATGCCCGGCGACGATTTCCGCGACCATTTCGCCTTGTGCCATCGCCCGGTGCGCAAGCATCGGCTCGCCGGTCACGTCGCCGATCGCATAGACGCCGCGCATCGAGGTGCGGCATTGGTCGTCGATGCGGATGAAGCGGCCTGAGTGGTCGAGGTCGATTTCCTCCAACCCCCAGCCATCCGTCACGGGCCGGCGGCCGACGGTGACGAGGACCTTCTCCGCCGGGACCTCGAAGGCGCGGCCGTTCTCCTCGGCAAGCAAGCCCCGCCGATCGGCGGAGAGCCGTTTGGCCGCGGTGCGGGTGAAGACCTCCACACCGAGTTCGCCGAGCCGCTTCATCACCGGCTTCGAGAGATCGGCGTCGTATTGCGGCAGGATCCGGTCCAGCGCTTCGAGCACGGTGACTTTGGAGCCAAGCTTGGCAAAGGCGGTTCCGAGTTCGAGACCGATATAGCCGCCGCCGATGACCGCGAGCGTCTGCGGCACGTCCGTCAGCGCCAGCGCTTGGGTCGAGGAAATGACGCTTCCGCCGAAGGGGAGGTCGGGAAGCTCGACCGGCGCCGAACCGGTCGCGATTACGATTGCTTCCGCCCGAATGCGCTGAAGCCCGGTTTCCGTTTCTACATCCACCGTCTTGCCGTCTACGAATCGCCCTTCGCCGATGACCGCCTTGACGCCCGCCTTCTTCAGGAGCCCCGTGACCCCACCGTTCAGCCGTCCGACGATGCCGTCCTTCCAGGCGATCGTTCGCCTGAGGTCGATCGCCGGAGCACTCAAGGAAAGGCCGAGCGGGCCCTTGCCCGAGGCAGCCGCGCGCAGCCTGTGATATTCGTCCGCCGCATGGATCAGCGCCTTCGACGGAATGCAGCCGACATTCAGGCAGGTGCCGCCCGCCTTCGCTTTCTCGACGATCACCGTGTTGACGCCGAGCTGGCCGGCGCGGATCGCCGCGACATAGCCGCCGGGTCCGGCGCCGAGAACCAGGAGCTTGCAGGAGATTTCCTTCATGGACGCCTATCCTTCAACGAAAATCAGCGCCGGCGTTTCGAGCAGCGTCTTCAGGCGCTGGACGAAGACCGCGGCATCCCAGCCGTCGATGACCCGGTGATCGAAGCTCGACGAGAGATTCATGATCTTGCGCGGGACGAATTGTGCGCCGTCCCAGACGGGACGGACAGCGATCTTGTTGACGCCGACGATCGCCACCTCCGGATGGTTGATGACCGGCGTAGAAGCGATTCCGCCGATAGCGCCGAGCGAGGAGATGGTGATGGTCGAGCCGGTGAGTTCGTCGCGCGTCGCGGTTCCGGTACGGGCGGCGTCCGCCAGCCGGTTGAGCTCGGCCGCGCAGTCCCATATTCCGCGAGCCTCGGCATGGCGCACCACCGGAACGGTCAGCCCGGCGGGCGTCTGGGTGGCGATGCCGATATGGACGGCGGCGTGGCGGTGGATGACGCCGGCATGGTCGTCGAAAGTGGCGTTGACGCCGGGCTGCTCGGCGACGGTCTTTACCAGCGCGCGCATCAGGAAAGGCAGGATCGTGAGCTTGGCCTGCTCGGGCTTGCGGTCGCGGTTCATCGTCGCGCGCAGATCCTCGAGCGCCGTCATGTCCACCTCTTCCACATAGGTGATGTGGGGGATGCGTGAGGTGGAGAGCGACATCTTCTCGGCGATCCGGCGCCTGAGGCCGATCATCCTGACCTCCTCGACGGCGGTCTTGCGGACGAGGCCGGTCTGAGCCGGCAGCGGCTCGGCGCCACGGCTGATGAAGAGATCGAGATCCTCATGGGTGATCCGGCCGGCCGGCCCGGTGCCGGCTACCTGCCTGAGATCGATGCCGCTCTCTCTGGCGCGCAGCCGCACCGCCGGGGAGGCGAGCGGCTTTGCCGAAAGATCCGGCGCTTCGCGCGGCGCCGGTGCGGGTTTCGGCGCAGGCTTTTCAGGCTGCGGCGGCGCCTTGGCCTCAAGCCGGGAGGAGACGGCGACGGGCTCGTCCAGCACCTGTTCGGCCAGCGCCTCCGGGATGCTGTCCGGGGCAGCTTCACCCGCCTCGCCGGCGGTCTCGATCCTGACCAGCGGCGCCTTCACCGCGACCGTGTCGCCGACCTCCGCCCCGAGCCACAGGACCTTGCCGGTGACGGGCGAGGGGATTTCGACCGTCGCCTTATCGGTCATGACGGCGGCAAGCACCATGTCTTCGCGCACCGGGTCTCCGGGCTTCACATGCCATTCGACGAGCTCGGCCTCCGCGACACCTTCACCGACATCCGGCATCTTGATGATGAATTCACCCACGGGTCAGCCCTCCATCGCTTCGGCGAGCGCACGCCCGACGCGTGCCGGACCGGGGAAATAATCCCACTCCTGTGCGTGCGGATAGGGCGTGTCCCAACCCGTTACCCGGACGACCGGGGATTCGAGGTGATAGAAGCAGTGTTCCTGAACGAGGGCGGCGAGCTCGGCACCGAATCCCGAGGTCAGCGTCGCCTCGTGCACGACCACGCACCGCCCGGTCTTCTTCGCCGATTGCACGATCGTCTCGAGGTCGAGCGGCAACAGACTGCGCAGATCGATCACTTCCGCGTCGATACCGGTCTCCTCGGCCGCCGCGAGCGCCACATGCACCATCGTACCATAGGCGATGACGGTCACGCCTGAGCCCTTGCGGCGTATCTCGGCCTTGCCGATCGGGATCGTATAGTGACCGTCCGGAACGTCGCCGAGCTCGTGCTTGGACCAGGCCGTGACCGGGCGTTCGTGATGCCCGTCGAAGGGGCCGTTATAAAGCCGCTTCGGCTCCAGGAACATCACCGGGTCCGGGTCCTCGATCGCCGAGATGAGGAGGCCCTTGGCGTCATAGGGATTCGACGGCACGACGACCTTCAGCCCGCAAACATGGGTGAAGAGCGCCTCCGGGCTCTGGCTATGGGTCTGGCCGCCGAAGATGCCGCCGCCCGTCGGCATGCGCACGACGATCGGGCAGGTGAAGTCGCCGTTCGAGCGGTAGCGGATGCGCGCAGCTTCCTGCGTGAGCTGGTCGTAAGCGGGATACATATAGTCGGCAAACTGAATCTCGACGCAGGGTTTCAGCCCGTAGGCGGCCATGCCGATGGCGGTGCCGACGATGCCGGACTCGCTGATGGGGGTGTCGAAGCAGCGCGTCTTGCCGTATTTCGCCTGAAGCCCCTGTGTGCAGCGGAAAACGCCGCCGAAATAACCGACGTCCTCGCCGAAGACGACGACATTATCGTCGCGCGCCATCGACACGTCCATGGCGCTGCGCACCGCTTCGATCATCGTCATTCTGGCCATGTCAGTACCCCGCCTTCTGCCGTTGACGGCGGATATGCGGCGGTATCTCGGCATAGACGCCTTCGAAGATATCCCGTACCGACGGCCTGCCGCCGGCATGCAGCGTTCCGTGGCGTTCCGCTTCCTTCTGCGCCTGTATCACTTCGTCCATGATTTCCGCCTCCGCCTGCGCATGCCGCTCCTCCGACCAGGCGCCGCGCAGGATCAGGTGTTTCTTCAGGCGCAGGACCGGGTCGCCTAACGGCCAGGCTTCCGATTCGGTTTTCGGGCGATAGGCGCTCGGATCATCCGAGGTCGAATGGGCGCCGACGCGGTAGGTCACGTATTCGATCAGCGTCGGACCGAGATTGAGCCGCGCCCGCTCGGCCGCCCAGCGCGCCACCGCATAGACGGCCAGATAGTCGTTGCCGTCGACCCTGAGCGCCGGAATGCCGAAGCCCAGACCCCTCGCGGCGAAGGTGCCGGAACCGCCTCGGGCGATGCCCTGGAAAGTGGAGATCGCCCACTGGTTGTTGACGATGTTGAGAATGACGGGCGCCTTGTAGGTGGAGGCGAAGACCAGCGCGGAGTGGAAATCCGACTCGGCGGTCGAGCCGTCGCCGATCCAGCCGGCGGCGATCCGCGTATCGTTCTTGATGGCGGATGCCATGGCCCAACCGACGGCCTGGACATATTGAGTGGCGAGGTTGCCTGATATCGTGAAGAAGCCATGCTCCTTGGAGGTGTACATGACGGGCAGCTGCCGGCCGTGGCAGGGATCGAGCTCGTTCGAGAAGATCTGGTTCATCATCTCGACCATGGGGTAGTCGTCGGCAATCAGGAGCCCCGCCTGGCGGTAGGTCGGAAAATTCATGTCGCCCTTGCGAAGCGCCTTGCGGAAGGCGCAGCTCACCGCCTCCTCGCCGAGATGCTGCATGTAGAAGGACGTCTTGCCCTGACGCTGCGCCATCAGCATGCGCGCGTCGAAGGCGCGCAGCAGCATCATGTGCCTGAGACCCGTCAGCAGTTCCTCATCGGAAAGAAAGCCGGCCCAGGGGCCGACTGCCTCGCCCTCGCGGTTGAGCACCCGAATGATCGAATAGGCGAGGTCGCGGATCTCCTCGGGGTCCACATCGACGTCCGGCCGGGGTACAGAACCCGCCTTTGGTATCTTCACGTTGGAAAAATCGGGCAGATCGCCCGGCCGGACGGCCGGTTCGGGGACATGCAGGCTCAAGCGGCTGAATTCATCCATGCGGGTTCCGGCCTCCCTTCCGGATTGCGCGTCGCGCAACTCGATACCCCGGAAGAACGGTGCCGCCGCCTGGCGGTTCCGGCTGGGTCCGGGGTTCCTCCGCCCCGCCTGCCATGCCGCTACGGCCTCCCGTTCTCCCGACAGGATATGGGCACAGACTGCCACGAGTCAGGGGCCAGATGAAGGGCTTTCGCCGCCGCGCCCGGCTGCTGCGCGAAGAAAGACAGATTCGTGCCGGCACGCATGCGGCACGCGTTGGCACGCCCATGCCGGTGCTGGTGGCGGGTAATTTTCTTTCGTGAGACCGGCGGGCGACCGGCCCCTCAGACCGGTGGCGCGATCTCTATCGGGCTGCCATCGGCAAAGCGAGAAAGGCGGAACGCGGAGGGATCGACGATCGGCGGGTTTCCGGTGACGAGATCGGCGACGAGATGTCCGGCACCGGGGCCGATGCCGAAGCCGTGACCGGAGAAGCCGGTGGCGATAACGAGGCCCGGCAGCTCTTGCGCGAGCGAAATGACCGGCACGACGTCCGGCGTGACATCGATCAGGCCGGCCCAGATCTGCACCGGCTCGACGGTACGGAGCTTCGGAAGGGCCTTTTTTGCTTCCTCGAATGCCATGAGCACGGATTTCGGATCAGGCCGCGGATCGAGGATGCGGTGGCGCTCGAAGGCGCCAGGCCGATCGAGGGGCACGGATGCGATTTCGAAAAGCTCGCGCCAGCTCTGGGCGCTCAAGCCTGCCTGCACGGCTTCGCCCTCGGCCCGTCTCGCCGCGCGAAAATCGCGGAAGAATGCGAATGTGTCCGGCACAAGCGGATGCAGATTGGCACCCGCGGTGGCGATCGTGTAGCCGCCGTCGATGCGTTTGCGATAGGCGTAAGTCGCCGTTGCGCCTGCGCCGTCCGGGCCGCCCTCGACCGGAGCGGTCCTGAGCACGGTGTTGCGCACCTTCAGCTGCGGCAGCCGAATGCCGAGGCCCTTGCAGAAGAGCCGCGACCAGGCGCCGCCAGCAAGCACCACCGTTGACGTTTCGATGCGGCCCTTTTCGGTGACGACGGCGCTTACCCGACCCGCACTCTTCTCGATCCCCCGCACCGCACAGCCGGTCACGATGCGTGCGCCGGCGCGGCGTGCTCCGGCCGCGATTGCGGGCACCGCTTTCTGCGGCTCGGCTCGGCCATCGCTCGGCGTATAGAGCGCGCCTTTGTAGCGGATCGCCGCTCCGGCCATGCGCTCCCGGGTCTCGTCGGCGGTGAGCTGGCGGCTGTCGACGCCATGCGGCTTCGCGATCGCGAGCCAGGCATCGCGGTTGGCGACGTCCTGCTCCGTTTCGGAAATATAGAGAATGCCGCTCCGGCGAAATCCGGTCTCGCCGCCGACACGCGCATCGAGCGTGTCCCAGATTTTCAGCGCCTCCATCGCCAGGGGAATCTCGCGCCGATCGCGGCCCATGACGCGAACCCAGCCCCAGTTGCGGCTCGATTGCTCGCCGCCGAGAACGCCCTTCTCGCAGAGGACGACCTCCACGCCGCGCTCGGCGAGAAAGAGCGCCGTGCTCACTCCGATGATACCGCCGCCGATGATGACGACGTCGGCACTGCCGGGCAGCGAAGGATCGGTTTCAACGAGGTCGAGAGCGGGGCCGGGCATGGTCATCTCTTGGGTTTGTTCAGCTGTTTCTATCGCTGCATCCAATGTCGGCTTCGATCAAGCCTGCCCGGCCGGTTTCGGGCGGCGATGCACAGTTCCCGCATGCCCGAAGTTCCCGCATGGTCTTTGAGCGGTCGCGCCTTCCCGTCTCCTGCGCGAGGCTTTATGTTCGCTCCATGCGCGACACCGAAGCCGACCTCCGCCCGATCCTCCGCATCGACTTCCCGCCGGACGACCGTCTCGGGCGCGGCAAGATCATGCTTTTGGAACACATCCGCGAGACCGGCTCCATTTCCGCTGCCGGGCGGGCCATGGATATGTCTTACCGGCGTGCCTGGCTACTGGTCGACGCCTTGAACCGTATGTTCAAGGAGCCGGCGGTCGACTCCCAGCGTGGCGGCAAGCAGGGCGGCGGCGCCGTCCTCACCGCTTTCGGCGAGATGCTGATCGAGCGCTTCCGGGCGATGGAGGCCAAGGCACAGGCGGCGATTGCGGACGATCTCGATTGGCTGGACGCCATGCGCGACTGCAATGGTGCTCCGCAAGAGGAGCCAGCTGGAAAGCCGTTCTAACCATTCGCTTCTCTAATAATCGAGCGCGACGGTCTTGACGACGGCGTGCACCTGCTTCCCCGGCCGCAGGTCGAGCGCATCGCGGGAAAGGGTCGTGACTCGCGCGGCAATGACGTTGCCGCCGCAGTCTACGCGCACGTCGATGCTTCCTTGCCGCGGCGAAGAGAGGCCGACGATCGTTCCCGGAAGCACGTTGAGGGCGCTGATGCCTTCCGGGCGGCGGGTCGCCAGCATGACGTCGCGCGCCGCGATGTAGAGGCGAAGTCTCTGCCCGGGCTCGGCGACGAGATGCGGCACGCGGATCAGGCAGTCTCCGGCGCGTACCACAGTCAGCTCGTGGCCTTCGTCATGACTGTCGACGATGCCCTCGATCAACGCGCCGGCTTCTCGCCGGCCGGGGCCGGATGTCGGGAACGGCTCGTTCAGAACGGCCGCCGTTTTGCCGGAGGCCTTGACCCGGCCGTTTTCCATGACGACGACGCGCTCCGCCAGCCGCGCCACTTCAGCCACCGAATGACTGACATAGACGATCGGAATCCGCGTCTCGTCGCGCAGCCGCTCCAGATAGGGCAGGATTTCGGCCTTTCTGGCGTCGTCGAGCGCGGCGAGCGGCTCGTCCATCAAGAGCAGGCGGGGGAAAGCGAGCAGCGCCCGGCCGATGGCGACGCGCTGCCGCTCGCCGCCCGAGAGCTTCGAGGGCATGCGATCGAGCAAATGGCCGATGCCGAGCATTTCGACGATCCTGCCGAATTCGGGCCCTGACCGCGCCGCGCCTGCGAACCAGCGGCCATAGGCAAGATTTCCGCGGACGCTCAGATGCGGAAAGAGGCGGGCTTCCTGGAACACATAGGCAAAGCGGCGGCGGTGGACGGGGGTGAAAAGCCGGCGCTCACTGTCGGCGATCGTGTCGCCGTCGAGCACGACGCGGCCCTGATCGGGCCGGAGGAGGCCGGCGATGATGTTGACAAGCGAGGTCTTGCCGGAGCCGGAGCGGCCGAAAAGAGCGGTCACCCCGCCCTCCGAGCCGAAGGCGGCGTCGATCGCGAAGGAGCCGAGACGAAGGCGCGCTTCGACCTCGAGCCTCATGCCGCCACCGTCCGCCGCGCCGCTGCTGAAGCCATGGCTTCCGAAAGCATCAGCGCCGCCATCGAAATGACGACCGAGATCACGGCAAGGCGCATCGCGCCGGCGTCGCCGCCCGGCACCTGTGTGAAGGTATAGATCGCGGCGGAAAGCGTCTGCGTCTCGCCGGGAATATTGGAGACGAAGGTGATGGTCGCGCCGAATTCGCCCATGGCCTTGGCGAAGGAAAGGACCATGCCGGCGAGAATGCCGGGGAGGATCAGGGGCAAGGTGACCGTCAGGAAGATCCAGGCGGGGCTCGCGCCGAGGGTACCCGCCGCCTCTTCGAGCTTGCGGTCGACTGCTTCGATCGACAGCCGGATGCTGCGGACCATGAAGGGGAAGCCCATTACCGCGCAGGCGAGCGCCGCTCCCGTCCAGCGGAAGGAAAAGACCAGGCCGAAGTTCTCCGCGAGAAATGCACCGACCGGTCCGCGCCGGCCGAAAAGGAGCAGCAGAGCGAAGCCCGTGACTACCGGCGGGAGGATCAGCGGCATATGGACGAGGCCGTTCAGGAGCGACTTGCCCCAGAAGCGGCCGCGCGCAAGTATCATCGAGACGAGGAGCGCAGGCGGGAGGCTCGCAAGCATCGCTACGGTGGCGACCCGCAGGCTCAGGCGGACGGCCGTCCACTCCGCGTCGCTCAATGCCATCCAGTCCAAGCTCGTACTCCCGTTCCTGACGCGCCGTGTCGTGCAATCATTCGCTAGATCACGTTCATTTTTTCAGGTCGAGTCGGCCTGAAAACATGAGCGTGATCGATTCCAAGAAATTGAGACGCGGGATGCGGGCGGAAAACCGCACACACTTTTCCTCGTCCCGCTCCAGTTTCTATTCCAGAACCGTGAAGCCCTCGGCCTGGAAAAGCGCCGCCGCCTCCGGCGAGCGGACGAATTCGAGGTAGGCGGCGGCATCGGCATTCCTGCTGTCCGCGGTGATCGCGACCGGGTAGATGATTGGCGGGTGGCTGTCCTCGGGGAAGGTGCCGACCACTTTCACATTGGCATCGGCTGCGGCGTCGGTTCGGTAGACGATGCCGTAGGGCGCCTCGCCACGCGACACGAGGAGGAGGGCGGCGCGGACGCTTTCGGCGCCGGCGACCTTTCCGGCAACGTTCGGCCACAGCCCAAGCTTTTCCAGCGCGGCCTTGCCATACTTGCCGGCGGGGACGGAATCCACGGCTCCCATGGCCAATCGCCCGTCGCCGAGAAGACCGGCGAGGTCGAGACCCGGCTCGATCTCGACAGCCGGGGCGTCCGACTTGCCGGAGACGAGGACGATGCGATTGCCGAGCAGGTTGGAGCGCGTGTCGGCCTTGATCAGCTTCTTGTCGGCGAGATAATCCATCCAGGCAAGATCGGCCGAGATGAACACATCGGCGGGCGCGCCCTGCTCGATCTGTTTCGCCAGCGCCGAACTCGCCGCATAGGACACGATCGCTTCCTTGCCGGTCTGCTTGAGCCATTCGCCGTTGATCGCATCGAGCGCATTCTTGAGGCTCGCCGCTGCGAACACGGTGACCTTCTCCGCCGCCTGGGCCGGTGCAAAGGCCGTTCCCGCCAGGACCACGCCGAGCGCCAGTGATATGGCCTTGAGCCAGTCTCTTCTCGTTGTCACACCCAAGTCTCCCCGTTCGTGATATTTCCCAAGATATAACGCTTCGGTATTTTGGTTACCGCTATATTCGTAGAAATACAATGCGGCCGTTGCGCCGTAATCAAAATCGGTGAACCGATGGGGCGGAGACTACGCGAGCGCTTGCGATAGGCGCCCAGGCGTCTAAATTCCGGAATGGGACCCAAGGAGGTGGACGATCCACATGGACGCGACGATCAGGCTGGAAGAAAGCTGGAAAGCCGTTCTGGGCGGGGAATTCCGCCACGGTTACATGGCCGAGCTCAAGCGGTTCCTGCTGGAGGAGAAGCAGCAGGGTCGGCAGATTTTTCCGAGGGGCGTCGAATATTTCCGTGCGCTCGATCTGACCCCGCTCGACAGGGTACGCGTCGTCATCCTCGGCCAGGATCCCTATCATGGCGACGGGCAGGCGCATGGGCTCTGCTTCAGCGTTCGTCCGGGCGTGCGCACGCCCCCTTCACTCGTCAACATCTACAAGGAATTGCAGGAAGACCTGGGTATTCCGCCGGCGCGCCACGGCTTCCTCGAAAGCTGGGCGCGCCAGGGCGTGCTGCTTCTGAACAGCGTGCTGACCGTCGAGCGTGGCCGCGCGGCCTCGCACCAGGGCAGGGGCTGGGAGCGCTTCACCGACGCCGTAATCCGGGCGGTCAACGAGCAGGCGCAGCCCGTCGTCTTCATGCTCTGGGGCTCTTACGCACAACGCAAGGCCGCTTTTGTCGATCGTTCGCGTCACCTCGTGCTCACCGCACCGCATCCGTCACCCTTATCGGCCCATGCGGGGTTCTTCGGATGCCGGCATTTCTCCAAGGCGAACGCGTTTTTAACGTCCAAGGGGTTGGATCCGATCGATTGGCGGTTGCCGGAAGATCCCCCCTTGGCCGTCGAGCGGCAGATGGCGCCGAACTGCTGACGCGGCCGTAGCGTTTGCCGTCGCGAATGGGCCTTGCACCCGCCGCGGCGATCCGTCAAAGACTGCCCGACTATGCGGGTAGGACTGGCCCGGCTATGCGGGTGGCGCGATGGGAGACGGCATGCGACACATCCTGATCATCGGTATCGGTGCGGGCAACCCCGAGCACATGACGGTTCAGGCGATCAATGCGCTGAACCGGGCTGATGTGCTCTTCATCCCGACCAAAGGGGAGAAGAAGACCGAGCTCGCCGAGCTGCGCCGCGGGATATGCGCCCGTTACGTGACGCGGGCCGGCAGCCGCACCGTCGAATTCGCCGTGCCCGTCCGCCGCACCGAAGGCCGCAGCTACGTGGAAAGCGTGGACGACTGGCATGCGGGCATTGCCGCCGCCTACGAGGCGCTGCTGGAGAGCGAGCTTGCGGAAGGGCAGACCGGCGCCTTCCTCGTCTGGGGCGATCCGATGCTTTATGACAGCACGATCCGCATCGTCGAACGCGTGAAGACGCGCGGCCGGGTCACCTTCGGCTACGACGTCATTCCGGGCATTACCAGCCTGCAGGCGCTCTGTGCCAGCCATCGCATCCCGTTGAACCTCGTCGGCAAGCCGGTGGAAATCACCACCGGCCGGCGGCTCGCCGAAAGTTTTCCGCACAGGAACGAGACGGCCGTCGTCATGCTCGACGGCGAGCAGGCGTTCCGGAAGATCGAGGATCCGGACGCCGAGATTTATTGGGGCGCCTATCTCGGCACGCCCGACGAGATCGTCATTGCAGGGCGCCTCGCCGAGGTGAAAGAGCAGATTCTCGAAGCGCGGGCCGCGGCGCGCGAGCGGATGGGCTGGATCATGGATATCTATCTGCTGCGCAAGGGCGCCGATTTCGAAGAGTAAACGGGCATTGCCGTGCTCTTGGCCGCCGATCTTTGATCTCTCTCGACGCGCCCGCCTGTGATATAGGCTCGATCGATCAGTCCTGCCGTGACGGCTCCGAGACACCGAAGGATCACCGAAGACGAATGACAAGCTGCGCCGCTCCACGAGCCGACCGATCTGCGACCGGCACATCGATGCGCCGCGGGAGCTGTCCCTCGCTGGCGGCGCCGATGCAGACCGGGGACGGCCTGCTCGTGCGGCTGCGACCGGCGGGCGACGGTCTGACGCCGGCGGAGATGAGGGCGATTGCCGGTGCGGCTGCGAGATGCGGCAGCGGGGTCATTGAGGTCACCGCACGCGGCAACCTGCAGATACGCGGCCTGACGCCGGAAAGCGTTCCGGCGCTCGCCGAAGCGATAGGGGCGGCGGAGATAGCCATTGCCGAAGGGGTCGCGATCGAGACGCCGCCGCTTGCCGGATTCGACCCGGACGAAATCGCCGATCCTCGCCCGCTCGCCCGCGCGCTGCGCGTGGCGATCTCCGGCGCGGGTGAGGCGCTCAGGCTTGCGCCGAAACTTTCGATCGTCGTGGATGGAGGCGGCCGCTTCCACCTGGGAAGCCTGACCGCCGACCTGCGTGTCTCTGCGCTCGCG
Source organism: Sinorhizobium meliloti (assembly GCF_017876815.1). Taxonomy (NCBI): domain Bacteria; kingdom Pseudomonadati; phylum Pseudomonadota; class Alphaproteobacteria; order Hyphomicrobiales; family Rhizobiaceae; genus Ensifer; species Ensifer meliloti. Next base: position 1,767,988 of record NZ_JAGIOS010000001.1, read on the forward strand.
CATGAGGGCGGCGTGCGATGGCTGTTTTCGCTCGGCGGGACGGCGCGTTCGGCAAAGCCCGTCGCGCTCCTGGAATCGAAAGATATCGTCCCGATGGTTCTCGAAATCCTGGGAGATCTCACTGCGCGCGGTCCCGCTTCCCGCGCCCGCGAGCTCGATGCCGATCTTCTTCGGCAGCGCGCGGCTGCCGGCGATGCCCTGCCGCGCGTGGACGGTCCCGTTTTTTCGCCGCCACCGGCGGGCATCCACCACTTCGGCGGCGCCGGCACCGTGCTTGGCATCGGGCTGGCCTTCGCGCAAACCGATGCGGGTAGTCTCGTCGCATTCCTCCGGCAGGCGGAGGAACTCGGCGCAAACGAGATACGCTTGGCACCCCCGCACGGTCTGTTCGTCCTCGGTCTTTCGGGCGAAACGGCGGCCGTTGCGCAACGGCTCGCCTCTGCGCACGGCTTTCTGGTCGCCTCCGGCGATCCGCGCAATCACATAGCCACCTGCGCGGGCCTCGCCTGCGCCTCGGCGCGGATGGACACAAAGGCGATGGCGAGGCTGTTGCTGGAAGCTGCGCCGGACCTCCTCGACGGTTCGGCGACGGTGCATCTCTCCGGCTGTCCCAAGGGTTGCGCCAGCCCCACGGCGTCGCCGCTGACGCTCGTCGGTGCGCCATCAGGATATGCGCTTGTCGTAAATGGCACTGCTTCCGTCGCGCCGAGTGCCTACAGGGATGAAAACGGAATAGGATCTGCGTTCGGCGCGCTGAACGCGCTCGTGCGGGAAAACAAAGACGCTGGCGAATCGGCGCTGTCCTGTCTTACACGGCTCGGGACCGCGCGCATCGCCGCCGCGTTTGAACAGGGATAGAAATGCCTGATTACGATTACATCCGCGATGGCAACGCCATCTATGAGCGTTCCTTCGCGATCATCCGCGCGGAAGCCGACCTTTCCGGATTTTCGGAGGAGGAAGCCGATCTCGCCATACGCATGGTGCATGCCTGCGGCTCGGTCGAGGCGGTGCGCCAATTTGTGTTCTCGCCCGGCTTCGTCTCCGCCGCGCGCGCGGCGCTGAAAGACGGCGCGCCGATTCTCTGCGACGCCGAAATGGTCGCCCATGGTGTGACCCGCGCCCGGCTGCCCGCCGGAAACGAGGTGATCTGCACGCTCCGCGATCCGCGCACCGCGGAGATTGCGACCGAGATCGGCAATACGCGTTCCGCCGCGGCGTTGAAGCTCTGGGGTGAGCGGATGGCTGGCTCCGTCGTTGCGATCGGCAATGCGCCGACCGCACTGTTCTATCTGCTCGAGATGCTGCGCGACGGCGCCCCGAAGCCGGCGGCGATCCTCGGAATGCCGGTCGGTTTCGTCGGTGCGGCCGAATCGAAGGACGCGCTCGCCGAAAATTCCTATGGCGTTCCCTTTGCGATCGTACGTGGCCGCCTCGGCGGCAGCGCGATGACCGCCGCCGCACTGAATTCTCTCGCGAGGCCGGGCCTGTGAGCGGCGTGGAATCAGGCCGGCTTATCGGCGTCGGAACGGGTCCCGGCGATCCTGAACTCCTGACCGTAAAGGCGGTCCGGGCGCTCGGCGAAGCGGATGTCGTCGCCTATTTCGCCAAGGCCGGACGCAACGGCAACGGCCGCGCGGTGGTCGAAGGTCTTTTGAAGCCGGGCATGACCGAATTGCCGCTCTACTACCCGGTGACGACTGAGATCGACAAGGATCATGACGCCTATAAGCGCCAGATCACCGACTTCTACGACGCCTCGGCCGAGGCCGTCGCCGCGCATCTTCTCGCCGGACGGACAGTCGCGGTGCTGAGCGAGGGCGATCCGCTTTTCTACGGCTCCTACATGCACCTCCATGTGCGGCTTGCCGGCCGTTTCCCGGCCGAGGTCATTCCGGGCATCACCGCAATGTCCGGCTGCTGGTCGCTCGCGGGGCTGCCGCTGGTGCAGGGCGACGACGTGCTCTCGGTTCTCCCCGGCACGATGGGCGAGGGCGAGCTTCGGCGCCGCCTTGCCGACACGCAGGCCGCGGTCATCATGAAGGTCGGCCGAAACCTGCCGAAGATCCGCCGGGCGCTGGCGGCGGCAGGCAGGCTCGAGGCGGCCGTCTATGTCGAGCGCGGCACCATGAGGAATGCAGCGATGGTTCCGCTCGGCGAGAAGCCGGACGACGAGGCGCCCTATTTCTCGCTGGTGCTCGTTCCAGGCTGGAAGGACAGGCCCGGATCGGAGGGCAGGGCATGACCGGAAAGCTCTTCATCGTCGGCACCGGCCCCGGCAATCCGGCACAAATGACCCCCGAGGCCGAAGACGCGATTGCGGTCGCTACCGAGTTCTTCGGCTACGGCCCATATCTCGATCGACTGCATCTTCGGGCTGATCAACGGCGCATCGCTTCGGACAACCGCGAGGAGCTCGACCGCGCCCACGCAGCGCTCGCGCGCGCCGCAGCCGGGGCGGATGTCTGCGTCGTCTCCGGCGGCGATCCCGGCATCTTCGCGATGGCGGCCGCCGTCTGCGAGGCGATCGACAAGGGGCCGCAGGAATGGCGTGAGGTCGATCTCACGATCACGCCCGGCGTCACCGCAATGCTCGCGGTCGCAGCCCGGATCGGGGCACCGCTCGGACACGATTTCTGCGCCATGTCGCTTTCCGATAATCTGAAGCCCTGGGATGTCATCACCCGGCGGTTGAGGCTTGCCGCCGAAGCGGGGCTCGTCATCGCGCTCTACAATCCGATCAGCAAGGCGCGTCCCTGGCAGCTCGGCGAGGCCTTCGAGGTACTGCGGCAGGTGCTGCCGGCCCAAGTTCCGGTGATCTTCGGCCGCGCCGCCGGGCGGCCCGACGAGCGCATCGCGGTCATGCCGCTCGGCGAGGCCGACGCCGGCCGCGCCGACATGGCGACCTGCGTGATCATCGGTTCGCCGGAGACGCGCATCATCGCCCGCGAGGGAAAGCACGACCTCGTCTACACGCCGCGGTCCTTCACCGGAGAAAGCCATTGACGGATGCGTTCGAGCGCCTCGTCACAGTCGCCGACCGATTGAACGTCGGCAGGCTTGTGGCGCTCGACCATCACCACCTCGATCCCGAGCTGACGCGCCGCCGCTATCTTGCCGTAGGTGGCCGCGCCGCCGCTGTTCTTGGCGACGATGACGTCGATCCCGTGACGTTCGAGCAGTTCTGTTTCGTCGGCCTGCGCAAAGGGGCCGGAGGCGAGGATGGCGGTGACATCCGGCAGATCGAGCGGCGGCATCACCGGATCGACGCTGCGCACGACGTAGCTGTGCTGCGGCGCCCTCTCGAAATGGAAAGCCTCCTGCCGGCCGATTGCCAGAAAGACGCGGCGCGGCGCCTCGCCCAATGCGGGAACCGCTTCCGCGACGCTTCCGACGCATGTCCATCGATCGCCGGGTTCTGCAGCCCAGGCGGGGCGGCGGAGCGCAAGGAGCGGCGTTCCGGTCATTTTAGCCGCTGCGGCTGCGTTGAGCGAGATGCGGGCGGCGAAGGGGTGCGTCGCATCGATCAGCAGGGCGATGTTTCGCTCGCGCAGGAAGACGGCGAGCCCTTCGGCGCCGCCGAAGCCGCCGGTGCGCGTAGGAAGCGGCTGCGGGCGGGGATCGGCGGTACGGCCGGCAAGCGAGATCGCCGTATCGTAATGGGGTTCGGAGACCAGGCGCTCTGCGAGCTGCCGCGCCTCGGTCGTTCCGCCCAGGATCAGAATGCGAGGTCTGCCCGTGGCTGACATGTCGAACAGTGGCTCGGCCATCGTCGCTCCCTGGCTCATCGTGATCGGTATCGGAGAAGACGGTGTAGCCGGTCTCGGCGACGAGGCCAAGCGCCTCATTGAGGCCGCTCCCGTCGTCTTCGGCGGGGCCCGCCATTTGGAACTCGCTGCGCCGCTGATCGGTGGCGAACGCCATATCTGGCAGAGCCCGTTTGAAAGATCGGTGGAGGCGATCGTCGCCCGTCGCGGCAGCCCCGTCGTTGTGCTCGCCTCCGGCGATCCGTTTCTTTACGGCGTCGGCGCCACGCTGGCGCGCCGCGTAGATGCCGCGGAAATGCGCACCATCCCCGCGCCGTCCGCCTTCAGCCTCGCGGCTTCCCGGCTCGGCTGGCCGCTGCAGGAGGTCGCGACCGTTTCGCTGCACGGCCGTCCGCTCGATCTCATAAGGCCGCATCTTCAGCCGGGCGCGCGCGTCCTGACGCTGACCTCGGACGAGAGCGGGCCGAAGGCGCTTGCCGGGCTGCTTGCAGAAAGCGGATTCGGTCAGTCACGGCTTACGGTTCTCGAGGCGCTCGGCGGCGCAGGCGAGCGTGTCTCCCGCCACCTCGCTTCCGGCTTCGCGATGGAGGAAATCAACGCGCTGAACGTCTGCGCGCTTGAGGTGGTGGCCGATGCCGATGCACGCGTTCTGACGCTTGCGAACGGCCTGGACGAGCGGCTTTTCGAGCACGACGGCCAGATCACCAAGCGGGAGGTGCGGGCGCTGACCCTCTCGGCACTCGCGCCGCGCAAGGGCGAACTCCTCTGGGACATCGGCGCCGGATCAGGCTCGATCGCGATCGAATGGATGCTTGCCGATCCGGCGATGCGCGCCGTCGCCGTAGAGGCGTCGTCCGAACGGGCTGCGCGGATCGGCCGCAATGCGGTCCGCTTCGGCGTTCCGGGGCTTGTGGTCGTCGAAGGGCAGGCGCCGGAGGCGCTGCGAGGGCTTCCGCGGCCGGACGTGATCTTCATCGGCGGCGGCGGCAGCGAGCCCGGCGTGATGGAGGCGGCGATTGCAGCGCTCGCGCCCGGCGGACGTCTCGTGGCCAATGCCGTGACGACGGAGATGGAAGCGGTGCTGCTCGCCCGACATGCGCAGTTCGGCGGCTCGCTGATCCGCATCGACATCGCCCGGGCCTCGCCCGTCGGCGCCATGACGGGCTGGCGGCCGGCCATGCCGGTCACGCAATGGTCGTGGATAAAGGCGTGAGCCGATCTTCGAACCATGCTTTTTCGAGAGGACAGATCATGACGGTTCATTTCATCGGCGCAGGCCCGGGCGCGGCAGACCTCATCACGGTCAGGGGCAGGGACCTGATTGGCCGCTGCCCCGTCTGCCTCTACGCCGGTTCGATCGTATCGCCCGAGCTCTTGCAATATTGCCCGCCGGGCGCCCGCATTATCGATACGGCGCCGATGTCGCTCGACGAGATCGAGGCGGAATATGTCCGCGCCGCCGAAGCCGGCGAGGATGTCGCCCGGCTGCATTCCGGCGATCTCTCCGTCTGGAGCGCGGTGGCAGAACAGATCCGCCGGCTGGAGAAGAATGGGATCGCCTACACGATGACGCCGGGCGTCCCCGCCTTCGCTGCCGCTGCCGCGACGCTCGGCCGCGAGCTGACGATCCCGGCGGTCGCGCAGAGCCTGGTGCTGACCCGAGTCTCCGGTCGTGCCTCGCCGATGCCGAACAGCGAGACGCTCGCCGCCTTCGGAGCCACCGGTTCGACGCTTGCGATCCATCTTGCGATTCACGCGCTTGGTCAGGTGGTCGAGGAGCTGACGCCGCTTTACGGCGCCGACTGCCCGGTCGCGATCGTGGTCAAGGCTTCCTGGCCGGACGAGCGCGTCGTCCGCGGCACGCTCGGCGACATCGCAGCCAGGGTTGCGGCGGAACCGATCGAACGCACTGCGCTGATCTTCGTCGGACCGGGCCTGGAAGCATCGGATTTCCGCGAGAGCTCGCTCTACGACCCGACCTATCAGCGCCGGTTCCGCGGGCGCGATTGAACGGGCGGGCATCGTTCAAAGTGCCACAGCGGAAAGTCGGCTGATCATTGCCCGTTCGGCGAACGGTCCATTCCCGGGAGCTTGCCGATCTCATTTGCGAGGAAGTCGATGAGAAGGCGGACCCGGGAGATGCCGGCGCGTTCCGGTACGATCAGCATGTTGAGCGGCACGGAAGGAAGCGAATAGCCGGGCAGCACCGCCTCGATCCTTCCGGCCTCCAGAAGATCGCCGACAAGCCATCGATGCGCTGGCACGATTCCGCGTCCGGCGATGAGCGCTTCGCGCACGGCCAGGCCATGGTCCACTCTCAAGCGCCCGCCGAAGGGGACGGCGTGGTACTTGCCATCCCGCCCCTGCAGGGCGAGTGTTTCGCTGCCTGACACATTCGACATCCGGATGCCTTCGTGCCCGATGAGCTCCTGCGGAGTGGCCGGTCTTCCGCGCTCCGCGAGGTAGGCCGGCGCTGCCACCAGCAGCCGTCGGCTTTGGCCAAGCGCTTTCATCCGCATCGAACTGTCGCTGACAGGCCCCAGGCGGATCGCCACATCAATCCCCTCCCGCACGAGGTCGACGCGCTCATCGCTGAGGCTCAGGTCGATGCCGATCTCCGGAAAAAGGTCCTGAAAGGCGAAGATCAGCCGGCTGACATGCAGCACGCCGAAAGCCGCCGTGCAGGAGACCCGGATCGTACCGGCTTGAGCGCCGCGCGTGCCGCGCACCTCATCGCTGGCCTGCTCGACCAGACGCAGGATCTCGACGCTTCGGGCGTAATAGCGGCTGCCTTCGTCAGTCATCATGACGCGCCGGGTCGTCCTGCTCAGCAAAGGCACGCCCACGGCCTCCTCAAGCTCGCGCAGGTGGCGTGTTACGGTCGATTGACCTACTCCGAGTTCGCGCGCGACAGCACTGAGACTCCCACGCTCCGCCACGCGGGCGAAGGTGCGCATGCGCTCCAAGGTGATGTCAGATTTATCCATTATTTGGCATAATCTTATGCATTCTCCAGAGGTAGCGGATTAGACGAGCGTTGGCTACCTAGAGGTTCGAAATCTCACCAGGAGAATGATCCATGAAAATCCTGCTCGTCTTTGCCCACCCGGAATCGCGCTCGCTCAACGGAGCGCTCCGCGACGTCGCGATCGAGGAGCTCACGGCCCAAGGTCACGAAGTGCGGGTCTCGGATCTCTATGCCGACGGTTGGAAATCCGAAGTCGGTCACGCCGACTTCCCTCTCCTGCCGCCGGATGCGCGGCTCGTGCCGGTCGCGGCGTCCAAGACGGCCTTCGAAGCCGGCGCTTTGACGGAAGATGTAAAGGCGGAGATCGAAAAGCTGCTGTGGGCGGACGTTCTGATTCTTCAATTCCCGCTCTGGTGGTTTTCCATGCCTGCCATTCTCAAGGGCTGGGTCGACCGGGTGTTTGCCTACGGCTTCGCCTATGGCGTCGGCGAACATAGCGACAAGCGCTGGGGCGACCGCTATGGCGAAGGCAGCCTGGCAGGCAAGCGCGCGATGCTGATCGTCACCGCCGGCGGTTGGGAAGAGCACTATTCCGCCCGCGGGGTGAACGGACCAATCGACGACCTTCTGTTCCCGATCAATCACGGCATCCTCTATTATCCCGGCTATGACGTGCTTCCTCCCTTCGTGGCTTATCGCGCCGATCGCCTCGACGAAGCCGGATTCACTGAGGTCGCTGAGGGTCTTCGCGAAAGGATGCGGACGATCGGGACCGTGTCACCCATTCCCTATCGGCAGCAGAATGGCGGAGATTATCTCATTCCGAGCATGCAGCTCCGCCCCGGACTGGGAGATCCGGCTGCGCCCAGCTTTGCCCTTCACCTCAATGAGACGCGGGAGGCCCTCCGTCAGGCGGGCGAGTAGCTATTCTTCACCCGGCGCGGGCTTCTGCTTACGCGGCACGCCCTGCTGTTCCTCGAAGCGGTCGCGGTAGAGGGTCGCCTGGCCAAGCAGCATCAGGGTCACGGGCGTCGTCACCGTCACGAAGAAGATGATGAGAACTTCGTGGAATACCCAGCGGCTCTGCAAGACCGCGAAGCAGAGGATCGAGGCGAGGCAGAGGAGGATGGTGCCGCCGCTGGTCGCGATCGTCGGGGCGTGCAGGCGCGCGTAGAAATCCGGCAGGCGCAGGAGTCCGAGCGATCCGATCAGGGTGGTGGCGGCGCCGACGAGCATCAGCCCGCAGACGAGGAGCGCCGCCCATGGCGGAAGGTCGGTCAGATGGCTCATTCGATCACCTCGCCGCGCATGAGGAACTTTGCCAGCGCGATCGACGAGGCGAAGCCGATCACAGCGATGATCAGCGCCGTTTCGAAATAGACCGTATTCGCCGTGCGGATACCGAAGGTGATGAGCATCAGCATCGCATTGATGTAGAGCGTGTCGAGACCGAGAATGCGGTCCTGGGCCCTCGGTCCTCTGGCCATTCGGTAGAGCGCGAAGGCCATGGCCAGCGCAAGCATGGTCTGTGCGACGAGCACGGACCAGACGACGGCAAGCTCCATCATTCGAATATCTCCTTCAAGTCGGCCGCATAGCGCGTGATCGTTTTCCGCCACAGGTCCTCGTTTTCGATGTCGAGTACGTGGAAGAGCAGGATCTTCTGGCGACGATCATATTCGAGCCATGCGGTGCCCGGCGTCGCCGTGACGACGCAGGCGAGCAGCGCCAGGGCGTTCTCGTCGTCGAGATCGAGGCTGACCGTCATGAAGCCCGCATTAACCGGACGCCTGCCTGCGCGCAGGATGATCAGCGTGACGGCGATATTGGAGCGGATGACGTCGCCGACGACGCGCAGGATGAATCCGGCGATCCGGCTCCAGCGATGGAGACGCGAGCGGGCGGGCTGCAGGTTGAGCGTCACCCATGCGAGAACCGTGCTGACCACCAGGCCGAGGACGATAGAGCCCGGCGTCACGGACTGGCTCAGAAGCAGCCACATGAGGAGGAGCGCGATCGAGAGCAGCGGGTAGGGGAACCAGGTACGCATCGCTACTGGCTCCCGGCCCGCGGCGCCGAAAGCACGCGCTCGCTGTGGGTGAGCGGCGCGAGCAGATCGTCAGCCGTCGCCTGCATGTAGCGCATCGCGGGTCCTGCCTGCAGGCTCAGGAAGATGCAGGCGCCGAGCAGGACGACGACCGGCGTGATCTCGATCACGACGACCCGCGGGATCGTACCCTCGATCGACGCCCAGAAGGTTCGGATGCCGATGCGGTTCATCGCGATCATGGCGGCGAGACCGGACAGGATGAGGAGAGTGACATAGGTCCAGTCGGCGGCGGACATTGCGGTCGCGAGCTCGGCGGCCGGCATGTCGAAGAGGCCGCTGATGAGCGCGAATTTGGCGATGAAGCCGGAGAGAGGCGGCAGGCCGGCGAGCAGCAGGGCACAGAGGCAGAAGCAGAGGCCGAGAACGGCCATTGTGCCGGGAATGGCGGCGCCGACCTCTTCCTCCTCCTCGTCCTCGTCGAAATCGCCATAGGCTTCCATCGTCACCGCCAGAACGTCGGCGCCGGCGTCCCGGCCGCGTTCGACGAGTTCGATCAGCAGGAAGAAGGCCCCGATCGTCAGTGTCGAGCTGACCAGATAGAAGAGTGCGCCGGCGAGCATTCCGTCGTGGCCGAGGCCGACCGCGGCGAGCAGCGTCCCCGAGGATACGAGAACGGAGTAGCCCGCAAGGCGGCCCATTGCCTGCGAGGCGAGTACGCCGATGCCGCCGAAGGCGATCGTCAGCATTCCCCCGGTGACGAGCCATTCCTGGCCGAAACCGGACGATGCGCCCGCCGCGGTGCCGAAGACGAGCAGATGCAGGCGGATGATGACGTAGATGCCGACTTTGGTCAGGACCGCGAAGACGCCTGCGACCGGCGGCGTCGCCGCGGCATAGGCCGTCGGCAGCCAGAAGCTGAGCGGCCACATGCCCGCCTTGACGAGGAAGGCGACGCCGAGGATGGCCGAGCCCATTTCGACGAGCGTTCTGCTTCTGGGTTCGAGGGCTGCGAGCTTCGTTGCGAGGTCGGCCATGTTGAGCGTGCCGGCGGCGCCGTAGATCAGGCTGACGCCGATCAGGAACAGCGCCGAGGCGGCGAGGTTGACGGCGATATAATGCAGCCCCGCCTTCACGCGCAGAGGACCGGAGCCGTGCAGGAGCAGGCCGTAGGAGGCGGCCAGCATCATCTCGAAGAAGACGAAGAGATTGAAGAGGTCGCCCGTGAGAAATGCGCCGTTGAGACCGGCTACGAGAAGCTGGAACAGCGAATGGAAGTGATGCCCCGCCGTGTGCCACCGCGCCATGGAATAGGCCTGCGCGGCGAGTGCAAGGCCGCTCGTCAGGCACAGCATCAGGGCCGACAGGCGGTCGAGCACGAGGACGATACCGAAGGGGGCGGGCCAGTTGCCGAGCTGATAGACCCCTGATCCGGGGAGGCTGCCGGTGCCGGCCGCGGCAAGTCGCATGAGGATCATCGAGAGGATGAAGACGACGAGCGTGGACGCGAAGCCGATGGCCCCCTTCAATGTCCGGTCGCGCTCGTTGATCGGGATCAGCACCGCGGCCACGGCAAGCGGCAGGAGGATCGGCAGGATGAGAAGATGATCGAGCCAATCAGTCACCGCGCTGCTCCCTTCCGTCCACATGGTCGGTTCCGGTGAAGCCGCGGGAGGCGAGGAGCACCACGAGGAAAAGTGCGGTCATGGCGAAGCCGATGACGATCGCCGTCAGCACCAGTGCCTGCGGCACCGGATCGGTATAACGGGCGAGATCGCCGACGCCGCCTGGATCGAGGATCGGCGGGGCGTTCACCCGCAACCGGCCCATGCCGAAGATGAAGAGATTGACGGCGAAGGAGAGCAGCGAAAGCCCGATGATCACCTGGTATGTTCGCGGCCTCAGGAGAAGATAGACGCCCGATGCGGTCAGCGTGCCGATCCCGGCCGAAAGAATGAGTTCCATTAGCGTACCGCCTCCTTGTCGGAGCGCGCGGCCTTCGCATGCGCACGCGGTGCACGGACCGACTGGTGCGCCAGCGCGATCAGGATGAGAACGGTGGCACCGAGCACCAGCGAGAAGACGCCGAGGTCGAAGAGGATCGCGCTTGCGAGCGGAAACTTGCCGACGACCGGCAGGCTTGCATATTGCGCGTGGGAGGTGAGGAACGGATAGCCGAAGAACCAGGATCCGACGCCCGTGGCCGTCGCCACCAGGAGACCGATGCTCATCCAGCGAAGCGGATGGATGCGGAGCCGTTCCTCGACCCAGCGGGTGCCGCCGGACATATATTGCAGGATGAAGCCGATCGACATGGCGATGCCGGCGGCAAAACCGCCCCCCGGCAGATCATGTCCGCGCAGGAAGAGAAAGGCCGCGAGCATTCCGGTGACCGGAAACATCCAGCGCATGATCACCGCCGGGATGAAGAGGTATTCGGCCACGCTGTCGCCGGCGGCGCGGTCGGGGTGATCGTCGTCGAAGGCGTTCTGCACTTTTTGCTGCTCAGGGGCCTCCAGGCTGTCGGACTGAGGTCGGAAGCGCAGGAGAAGCGCGAAGACCGTGAGCGCCACGATGCAGAGCACGGCGATCTCGCCGAGCGTATCGAAGCCGCGGAAATCGACGAGGATGACGTTGACGACGTTGGTGCCGCCGCCCTCGCGATAGGCGCGCTCGAGAAAATAGCTGGCGATGGTTTCGGGAAGGGGCCGCGTCATCACCGTGTAGGCGATGAGCATCATTCCTCCGCCGGCGCCGATCGCCAGCAGCAAGTCGCGCAAGCGCCTCAGGCGGACCCGGATCGAGATGTCTTCCGCCGCCACCGGCTCCTCGATGCGCTTCGGCAGCCAGCGCAATCCGAGGAGAATGAGCACGGTGGTGACGATCTCCACCAGGAGCTGCGTGACCGCAAGATCGGGTGCGGAAAGCCAGACGAAGGTAATGCAGGTGACGAGCCCTGCTCCGCCGAGGAGCACCAGCGAGGCGAGACGGTGGAATTTCGCCTGATAGGCGGAGCCGATGGCGCAGGCGATGCCGATTGCCCAAAGCAGGGCGAAGGCGGGATCGATGCCGCGGATCACAAGCGGCGGCAGTTCGAAATTGCCGAGAAGAAGCGGCGATGCCCCCGCCGCAAGTGCCAGGAAGACGAGGAGACGCATCTGCGGCTGCAGGCGGCGCGTGCCGAGCCGCTGTTCGAGCCATCGGGCCCACTTCCAGGAAAGCGTCACCAGAACGCGCTCGAAAATGCGCTGACCCTGGAGCAGCCGGAAGACCGGCGGACCCTCGACGGCCGTCGCCAGATAGGAGCGCATCAGGAAATAGAGACCGATGCCGCCTGAAAGCGCGACGAAGCTCATGATCAGCGGAATGTTCCAGCCGTGCCAGACCGAAAGGCTGTAATCGGGCGTTCCCTCGCGCAGGACCGAGAGAACGGCCGTGTGAAGAAAGGGACCGATCGTCTGGGCGGGAATTATACCGACGACCAGACAGGCGAGAACGAGGAAGTCGAGCGGAGCCCGCATCCAGCGGGGTGGCTCATGCGGCTTTCTCGGGAGGTCTGCCGGTGGCCGGCCGAAGAAGACGCCGTGGATGAAGCGGAGCGAATAGGTGACTGCAAACATGCCCGCGATCGTCGCCACATACGGCGTGACCGTGTCGAGCGGGTTGACGAGATGCGTCTCGATCGCCTCGGCAAAGAACATCTCCTTGGAGAGAAAGCCGTTGAGCAGCGGCACGCCGGCCATGGCGGCACTCGCCACCATGGCGAGCGTCGCGGTGATCGGCATGAAGTGGAACAGCCCGCCCAGCCTGCGAATGTCGCGGGTGCCGCTTTCATGATCGATGATGCCGGCCGCCATGAAGAGCGAGGCCTTGAAGGTCGCGTGGTTGACGATATGGAAGACCGCGGCGACGGCCGCCAGCGGACTGCCGAGGCTCAGGAGAACGGTGATGAGCCCGAGATGACTGATCGTCGAATAGGCGAGGAGTCCTTTCAGATCCTGCTGAAAAATCGCGAAATAGGCGCCGAGCAGGAGCGTTGTCAGTCCCGCAAGGCCGACGATCCAGAACCAGGCTTCCGTGCCGGCCATCACCGGCCAGAACCGCACGAGCAGGAACACGCCGGCCTTCACCATCGTTGCCGAATGCAGATAGGCCGAAACCGGCGTCGGGGCCGCCATCGCGTGCGGCAGCCAGAAATGGAAGGGGAACTGGGCGCTCTTCGTCAACGCCCCGAGCAGGACGAGGACAAGCACCGTGCCATAGAGCGGATGGTTGCGGATCGCGTCGCCCGAGGCGAGGACCGCGTCGAGTTCATAGCTGCCGACGATCTTGCCGATGATTATCAGGCCGACGAACATGGCGAGGCCGCCCGTGCCGGTAATCGTCAGCGCCATGCGGGCGCCGTCGCGGGCGTGTGCGTTATGGTGCCAATAGCCGATCAGCAGGAAGGAGACGATGCTGGTCAGCTCCCAGAAGACGGCGAGCAGAATGAGGTTGCCGGAAAGGACGACGCCCAGCATCGAGCCCATGAAGGCAAGGAACAGCGCGAAAAAGCGCGGGACCGGGTCCTCCTCGGCCATATAGTAGCGGGCATAAAGGACGACGAGAACGCCGATCGCCGTGATCAGCGCCGAAAAAAGCCAGGCGAAGCCGTCCATCCTGAGGGTGAAGTTCAGCCCGAGTTCCGGAACCCAGTCGATCCGGTAATGGAGGACGCCGCCCGAGGCGACGTAGGGATAGAGGCCGGCGGTCACCAGGAAGCAGACAAGCGCGATCGCACCTGCGAACCAGGATATCGCACCGCGCTGATCGGACGGGAAGAAGATTGCAATGAGGCTTCCCGCGAAGGGGACAAGAATGAAAACAGAAAGCAATTTCTCCGCGTATTCGATCGTTTTGTCTCCTTGCGAGTGTATTGGAGGTCGGGACTTCGGTCCCGCGAGGACTGACGCCGGACGGGTCACGCGGACGAGGTCCGCGCGTTCGCATAAGCGGCAGAAGGCATATGTTTTTATGACTATTTTCCGGACGGCTGCCAAGCCTTAGCAGCAAGAAAAAGCCGCGTATGTGCAGTCCGCCTCTGAAGGCGAGGGCCGGATACCGGTCAGGCGGCGCGCCACCGCCGCTCGAAGACGAAAGTGGCAAGATCGTTGGCGTTCATCGGCCGGGCGAAGGCGTAGCCCTGCAGACCATGGCATTCCATTTCCTTGAGGATGCGGGCGTGCTCGAGCGTTTCGACACCTTCGGCGATCACTTCGATCCCGAGCGATGTGCCGATGTCGATGATCGATGCCACGAGCCGGCGCTCCGCCGGAGAGGAGAGAATAGGCAGCACCAGTTGCCGATCTATCTTCAGGCGGCGTGGCGTCAGCTTCAGCAGGCTCAGGATCGAGGGATAGCCGGTACCGAAGTCGTCGATCTCGATGTCGATGCCGAGTTCCTTGATGCGCCGGATGTTGGACATGACCGTCACATCGTTTTCGTCAAAGGAAATCGATTCGAGCAGTTCGAAGGAAAGCCGCCCCTCGGGTATGGAGAGCTCCTCCAGCCGGGCGATCAGTCCCTCGTCTCTCAGGCGCGGATAGGAGAGGTTGACAGACACCTTCGGCACATAGATGCCGTTTGCCTCCCAGCGATAGATCTGAAAGAGCGCCTGTTCGAGGATCTTCTGATCGATCGCCGCGACGACGTTGATGTCCTCCGCCGTCTTGAGAAAGGCGTGCGGACCGAGGAGCCCCTTGGTGGGATGATCCCATCGCGCGAGTGCCTCGACGCCGATGATGTCGAGCGAGCTCGGACAGAACTGCGGTTGGAAATATGCGACGAATTCGTTCTGCTCGAGACCGCGCAGGATCTCGTCGGCCGTCTGTTTCGTCTGGAGCACGGCGGTCTTCAGTGCGCCCGTAAAGGTCTCGTGGCGGTTGCGGCCGCGGCGCTTGGCCTCGTAGAGGGCGATATCGGCGTTGACGAGGACCTGGGAAAGGTCATCCGCCGCATCGGTTTGAGCGGCAATGCCGATGCTCACGCCGATGCGGCATTCCTGATCTTCGTAGCGGACCGGAACGCTCATCGCCTCGATCACGCGGGAAGCCAGCGCCGCGTCTTCGTCGCAGCCGCCGCTTGCGCGAATGATGACGAACTCGTCGCCGCCGATGCGGGCGACGAAGTCGTCCTGGCGTGCATTGTCCCGCAAAAGGCTTGCCGCATGCTTCAGGATCTCGTCGCCGGCTGCATGGCCCATCGTGTCGTTGATCTGCTTGAAACGGTCGAGGTCGATATGGAAGATGCTGATCTTCGCCTTTGCGTCGGCCCGTCGGCTGCGGTCGAAGAGAATCTGGTCCAGGAAGCGGCGATTGGGCAGGCCGGTCAATGGATCGTGCAGGGCGTTGAATTCCATGCGATGGCGCGCCGCCTCCAACTCGGCACTGTGGGCCTCGGCGAGGCGTTTGGCCTCCGAAAGCGTCGCGCGTGTCTTCACGTCGGCCGTCACGTCCCAGTTGACGCCGACGATCTTCCTGTTGCCGTTCGTGCCGGCATAGGTCGAGCCGATCGCACGGATGTGGCGGACTTCCCCATCCGGAAGGCGGATGCGGAATTCCGTGTTGTATGCGCCGCCCGTGGCGAGCGTTCCGGCGAATTCCGCCTCGGCACGGGCGAGATCGTCCGGATGAAGCGTGTTCCGCCAGTCCTCGTAGACCTCGCGCATCGACGATCCGATACCGTAGAGCTCCTTCATGCGGCTGTCCCACAGGAGCGTGCCGCTGTCGACGTCGAGCTCCCATATGCCGATCTTCGAAGTGTCGAGCGCGATCCTCAACCGGTGCGAAAGCTCCTGAAGCTGATCCTTGCTCTGCCTCAATGCGCGAAAGTTCGCCTGCCGCTCCGCCATGAGGCGGCCGGCGACGATCATCGGAGCGACGATCATCAGGCCGCCGAATGCGATGAGGAAGCGGACCTGCCAGGCATTCTGCGGTGTCGTCGGCCACCCGCCTTTGGGGATCGCGGCCATGCGCCAGGAACCGCCGGGCAAGGATACGCTCATCTCGACAGGGGCATTTTCGAAGATTGCCGGGTCGCCGAAGAAATGCGGGCCGCCGCGCCCCGTGCCGTCGCGGCCGGCAATGGCGATGTCGAGCGCCGGCGATGAAAGGCCACTGTCGCGATAGAGGCGATCGACATCGATCACCGCTGAAACGACGCCCCAGAAGCGGCGGCCGCCTTCCGGACCGGTGGTTACGGGAAAGCGGCCGATCAGCCCGCGACCGCCTTGCACGAGGTCGACCGGGCCCGCGAGCACCATCTCTCCGGATGCCACCGCGCGCATGACGGAACTGCGTTGTTTGTCGTTCGTGCGGTAATCGAGGCCGATCGCCTTCTCATTGCCCGTCAGCGGGTAGACCATCGCGACCACCAGTCCCGGCGCGGCGGCGATGTTGCGGAGCTGCGATCCCGCGCCGAAGACGCGACGCGCGAGTTCTCCGAAGCGCTGCTGCTGCATGTCGGGTTCGGTCTCGATCGTGGCGATCAGGCCCCGGACCAACTGGATATTGCCATTGACGCTGCTCTCGAGGCTCGAGCGTATCGGGTTGAGCGCGTCGGCGACTTCGGAGCGCAGCCGCGCTTCCGAAACGATCCGGTTCTGATTGTCGGCGAGAACCCCGGCAACGACCACGACAAGGGCCGCGATGACGGCCGGAAGGTAGCTGGGGGTGAGAAAGCGCGACAGAGGGGACATGGCATGGTGCGGCTTCAAAAGAGCAATTCCAGGACGAGGCGCGCCCAAAAGGAGGCGGGGACGGCATGCAGCAAGCCGGATAATTCCAGACTCTCCTTAACAAACCTTCATTCGGGGTTCCTGAAATAGCTCTCGGTAAGGCGTGGTAGTAAACGCTTCAGCGTTGCGTTCCCATCATCGCCTGCAGTGTCTCGAGCCTGTCGGCGTCGCGAGGCAGCTTGTCGGGTCTGAGGCGGGCAATCCGCGGGAAGCGCATGGCTACCCCGGATTTGTGACGCGTGGAGCGGTTGAGGCCTTCAAAGGCAACCTCGACGACGAAGCCGCTGTCGGGTTCGGCGCGCACCGCGCGCACGGGGCCGAAGCGTTCGACCGTATTGTCGCGCACGAAGCGATCGAGAACCTCGAGCTCGGCATCGGTGAAGCCGAAATAGGCCTTGCCGACGGGAACGAGGCTCGCCCCGTCTTCACCCTCCGCCCAGACGCCGAAGGTGAAATCGGAGTAATAGCTGGACCGCTTGCCATGGCCGCGCTGGGCATACATCAGCACGGCGTCGATATTGAAGGGCGCCCGCTTCCACTTGAACCACGGCCCCTTGGCCCGTCCGGCCATATAGGGCGAATCCAGCCGTTTCAGCATGACGCCTTCGATCACCGGATCGGGCGGGCTGGAGCGCAGCTCGTCGAGCTCCTTCCAGCTTGAAAAGCCGACGAGCGGCGAGAGATCGAAATGCTGCGGCGAGGCCGCTTCGATCAGCGACGACAGGGCTTCGCGGCGCACACGAAAGGGCTCGGGCCTGATATCGCGCTCGCCGGAAAAGAGAATGTCGTAGGCACGGATGAAGGCCGGATACTCGTCCATCAGCTTGCGGCTGACGGTCTTGCGGTTCAGCCTTTGCTGCAGGTCCGCGAATGTGCCCGTGGCGCGGTTGCTGCGCATCGTTCCGCCGACCAGAAGCTCGCCGTCGATGACGCCCGTGATATCGGCAGCTTCGATGATCTCGGGAAAGGCGGAGGATATCTCGTCGCCGCTGCGCGAATAGAGGCGTCGAGCCCCGCCGACATTGGCGAGCTGGACGCGGATGCCGTCCCATTTCCACTCGGCCGCGAAGTCGGCCGGATCGAGCCCGTCGAGATCGCCATCGCCGACCGCTGTTGCGAGCATCACCGAATGAAAGACCGCAGGTGTCTTGAGCACCGGCATCTCCGCCTCACCGGTGAGCCAGAGGAAAAGGGGCAGGTATGGCGGCTCCAATCCGTGCCAGAGCGTTTCGATCTCGCTCACCTCCTTGCCGCCCATCTCCGCCAGCGCCTGCTTCGCGAGCCGTGCCGAGACCCCGATGCGCAAGCCTCCTGTCGCGAGCTTCAGGAGGGCGAAGCGGCCGGAGGTGTCGAGCCGGTCCAGAAAGTCGCGGACGAGCGAACGGACCTCGGAGCGGCCGGCCCGCTGCAGCCGCTCGACAACCTCGCCGAGCGGAATGTCCTGAAGGGCGACGTCCGGCGGCGGCTCCCAGGCGAGAGAGACCGTTTCCGCGAGGTCGCCGACATAGTCGTAGGAATAGTGGAACAGCACGTCGTCCATGCGCTCGAGCAACAGGTCGCGAATGAGGGCAGGCTTCACCGTGTTGAGCGAGAGCGTCCCCGCGATCGCTGCCAGCGCATAGCCGCGGCTCGGATCGGGTGCGCCGCGGAAATAGTCGACGAGCAACCGGATCTTGGCGTTTCGCTGCGGCGTCAGCACGAGCCGGTCGAGCAGTTCGGCAAATGCTTTCATCGCTCACTCTCCCTCATCGTCGTAGCCGACAAGGTGCAATGGCCGTGCGGGTATGCCCTGCAACTGGCACCAGCGGACCAGCGCCTCCTCGCGCCCATGCGTGACCCAGACTTCAGCAGGCGCGATTTCGCGGATCGTGGCCGTGAGCTCGGCCCAGTCGCAATGATCGGAGATGACGAGCGGCAGCTCGACGCCGCGCTGCTTGGCGCGCTGGCGGATGAGCATCCAGCCGGAGGCGAAAATGGCGAGCGGATCGGCGAAACGGCGAGCCCATCGCTCGGCAAAAGCCGCCGGAGGCCCGAGAACGATGGCACCGGCGAGGTCCTGCCGGTTTTCCGGACCGAGCGTTGCCGGACGGATGTCGCCGAGATCGATCCCCTGGCTCTGGTAATATTCGCAGAGCCTGGCGAGTGCGCCATGGATGTGAATCGGTTCGTCGTAGCCCTGCTGGCGTATGAGCGCGATGAGGCGTTGTGCCTTGCCGAGGGCGTAGGCGCCGACCACATGCGCGCGCTCGGGAAATTGCCGGAGAGACTGGAGGAGCCGGGCGATCTCTCCCTTGTCGTCCGGGTGGTGGAATACCGGCAGGCCGAAGGTCGCTTCCGTGATGAAGACGTCGCAGGCGACCGGCTCGAAGGATGGGCAGGTCGGATCGGGCCGTCGCTTGTAGTCGCCGGAAACCACGATCCGCGTTCCGTCCGCCTCGACGGAGATCTGCGCCGAGCCGAGCACATGGCCGGCCGGTTGGAAACGGACACGCACGCCGCCGATCGAAATCGTTTCGCCGAAGCGCGCGACGTCGCTCGCGCCGCAGAAGTCGTCACCATATCGCAGGCGCATGATGTCGAGCGTCTCGCGCGTCGCGAGCACATGGCCATGTCCGGCGCGCGCATGGTCGGAATGTCCGTGGGTGATGAGTGCCCGTTCGACCGGTTGCACCGGGTCGATATAGAAATCCCCGTGTTGGCAGTAGAGACCCTTGGGGGCGGGAAAGAGCAACGCGTCCGGCTTCATACGGATAAACATAGCCGGCGGCGGCGCATCTGCCAGCTATCGGAGCCAAGTTTTTCGTTGCAACCGCGGGGGACCCCTCACCACAAGGGTCAGGGCTCTCCTCGGGTTTTGCCCCTCACCCTAACCCTCTCCCCGCAAGCGGGGCGAGGTTAGGGTGAGGGGCAGGGTTGAACACCTCAAGCTTCAATTGCCGTCCGCGAGCGTATCGCCGATGAGTTTCAGCACCGCTTCGGCATCGATTCCGATGCACGCCTGCTGGCTTGGGAAGCCG
Source organism: Sinorhizobium meliloti (assembly GCF_017876815.1). Classification (NCBI taxonomy): domain Bacteria; kingdom Pseudomonadati; phylum Pseudomonadota; class Alphaproteobacteria; order Hyphomicrobiales; family Rhizobiaceae; genus Ensifer; species Ensifer meliloti. The sequence continues at coordinate 1,787,561 of NZ_JAGIOS010000001.1, forward strand.
TCCCAGGCGTTCGGTGGAAACAGGCGTGCATCCGGCTTTTGAATGGTCTGGCCATCGGCGATGCCGCCGCAAAGCACTCGGATGGCGCCGCTGCGGGTCTGGAAGAGTTCGGGCGCGACGACATAGGCGCAGGCGCAGCTGTCGTGCACGATCATGCCGTCATCCACATGGTGCTCGTAGAAGTCGATGTAGAATTGCGAGATGTCGGAAAGAAGCCTCGCCGGTGCGCCGCCGCGTTCGGCGATATCGGAGAGCATGGCACGGCTCATCACCGTCTTCGTCGTCACGTCGAGACCAATGACGGTCACCGGCCATGGCGCCGTCATCACCACATCGGCCGCTTCCGGGTCGCCGTGGATATTCGCTTCCGCCGCCGGCGTGATGTTGCCGGGAACATCGAAGGCGCCCCCCATGATCACTACCGCCTTGACGAGCGTGGCGATTTCCGGATCGTCGCGCAATGCGCGCGCCAGGTTGGTCATCCGGCCGACGGCGATGAGCGTCACTTGCCCGGGATTGGCGCGCACCGTGTCGATGATGAAGCGGTGGGCAGGACGAGGGTCGAGCGGCAGGTCTATCTGCGCCGGCACATCGATATTGCCGAGCCCGTCATCGCCGTGAATGCCTGTCGGCCATCCGACATGCGGCCGGCCGGCATCGAGCGTCTCGCCGATGCCCTTGGCGACCGGTGCGGCAATATTCCATGCCCCTTTGAGGAACAACGCATTGCGCGTCGTCGTCTCGATCGAGGCATTGCCGAAGACCGTGGTGATGCCGACCAGCTCTATCGCCGGGTGACGGTGCAGAAAGAGGAGGGCCATCGCATCGTCGACGCCCGGATCCGTATCGAAAATAACCTTGTGCATACCGCCTCTTCCCTGGTTCCGGGGAATTCCCGCCTACAGCGACGTTGTCCATGGCGCAATGGACAAGCTGCGGGCGAAAGTCAATCGCTGACCGCCTGCCGGAGGCTCCGCTTAAACTTTCCGAAAGGTGGTTCGTCTATCTTCGAAGACGCCTGCGGGCCTTTCTTGCGACCCTTTACGACGACAGCGGAGCCACCACTTGAAGGCCATTCTCAGCAAGTTGCGCCCTTCGAAGCGGCTGGTGATCATCCTGTCCGCCGCCTTCGGGGTCTCCGCCGCATCCGGCGGTGCCGCGGTCTATGTCGGTCGGGACAAGATACTGACCCGCTTCGCGGGACCTTCCGTTTCCGGTCTCGACTGCACGGCGCTCCGGACCTTGAAGCTCGACCATAAGGGGCAGCGTTGGATCCGCATGCATGTGAAGACGGACCGGGCAAGCGGGCCGGATCGGATCAGGACCGCCCTTCGCGTCGCAGGCGCCCTCGCCAAAAAGGAGGAGGCCGATCTTTATCAGGTGGTCGTGCTCGATGCGGCAGGTCCGGAGGATCGCGCAAGCGTGCGCGGCGCGGCGATCGGCGCGGAGGTGCTCTTCGCCCCCGGTCCGCGGAGCGTGCCCGGTATGGATGAACCCTTCCGCGCCTCCTATAACGAGGCCGCGGCCAACGCTGCCGGCAGGTTCCACGGCAAGGTCGTGACGCTCGAACTGGACGACGTCCGCGCCATCATGGCCAAGATGGACGATCGCTCGATGTGCATCGATCCGTCGGCAACGGGCGATGTCGCGGCCGTTGCGCCGGCCGAGGAGCAAGCGAGTCATTAAGGGAAGAGCCCCTCCCCAACCCCTTCCCACAGGTGGGAGGGGCTTGACTTGCCGCGCCTGATCCACCGACTCTCAACGCACCGCACGCTCGGACGCTGCGAATGGCACCGGTCGGGAACCGCGGGCGCCTAGCCCCCGCCCCGTGTGGGGACGGGCCAGCTCCAAAGTGTCAATCGGCCTTCTGGCGGCGGGCCGGGAAGAGGATGATGTCGCGGATCGACGGCGAGTTGGTGAGCAGCATGATCAGCCGGTCGACACCGATCCCCAACCCCCCGGCGGGCGGCATGCCCTGGTCCATGGCATCGAGGAAGTCCTCGTCCAGCGTCTTTTCCTTCTCGCCGCGGGCATGCGCCTGTTCCATCTGCTCGACCATGCGGGCGCGCTGCTCGACCGGGTCGTTGAGCTCGGAAAAGGCGTTGCCGATCTCCCAGCCGTTGCAATAGGTCTCGAAGCGCTCGACGAGCCGCGGCTCGCCCGGCACCTCCTTGGCGAAGGGCGAGATGTCCTTCGGGAAGTGGATGACATGAGCAGGCTGGATCAAGGTCGCTTCGACCTTCTCCTCGAAGAGGAAGGCGAGCACTTCGCCCCAGGTCGCGTCCTTCTCGATCTCGACACCGGCGTCGCGAGCCGCCTGCCGGGCCTCCTCGTCGCTCTTGAGGGCAAGGAAATCGATTCCGGTCGCGTCCTTGACGGCCGCCGGCATAGAGACGCGCGGGAACGGCCCCTTGAAGGAGAGCTGCTTGTCGCCGAACTCGAATTCCGTCTTGCCGTGAACCGCAAGCGCCAGGGTCTCGAACATGCGCTCCACGAGACCCATCACGTCCTCGTAGTCAGCATAGGCCCAGTAGCACTCCATCATGGTGAATTCAGGATTGTGCCGGGTCGAGACGCCTTCGTTGCGGAAGTTGCGGTTGATCTCGAAGACCTTGTCCGTCAGGCCGGAAACGAGAATGCGCTTCAGGTAAAGCTCGGGCGCGATGCGCAGATACATGTCGAGCTTCAGCGTGTTGTGATGCGTCTTGAAGGGCTCGGCCGTCGCGCCGCCGTAGATCGGCTGCAGCATCGGCGTCTCCACTTCCATGAAGCCTTCGTCCTCGAGGAATCGGCGCAGGCTCGACACGATGCGGCTTCGCTGCTGGAAGCGCAGCTTCGATTCCTCGTTGACCATGATGTCGAGGTAGCGCTTGCGGTAGCGCGTCTCGATATCGGCAAGCCCGTGATACTTCTCCGGCATCGGCAGGAGCGACTTGCAGAGCATGGTGATCTCTTTGGCGTTGACGGTCAGTTCGCCGCGCTTGGTGCGGCGCACCTCTCCGGTGACCCCGATGATGTCGCCGAGATCGATCATCGGCAGAAGCGCGCGCGCCTCTTCCGGTGCCGTATCCTTGTGCGAAAAGATCTGGATCTTGCCGGAGGCGTCATGAAGATCCATGAACATGCCGGAATTGCGCGAGGAGAAAACGCGGCCGGCAACGGTTACCGTTTCGCCGCTTTCGGTATCGGGCTCCAGCCCGGCATATTTCTCCGCGAGTTCCGCATTGGTGAGCGTACGGTGGAAATGCGCGGGATAGACGTCGCCGATCTGCTGGCGCAGCAGGTCGAGCTTCTGGGAGCGCACTTCCGTCGCGTCGGAGGAGAGGCCGGCTGCCTGTGTCTTGTCGGTCATGGTCTTGTCCTTACTTTCCACTGCCCGCCATGGAGGCGACGACCTGCGCGGCGACCTTCAGCCGCTGGCGCACGACCGAACGGCCGAGCAGTTCCATCGAATCGAACAGCGGCAGCGAGCGCTGCGAGCCCGAGCAGGCGACGAAGAGCGGCGCCACCACGGCTTTCAGCTTCTTGCCCATGCGCTCGGCGCTGGCGCGCAGCTCCGTCTCGATCGAGTCCTTGTTCCATTCCAGGATCTTTTCGAGATCCGGCTGGACGGTGTTCAGGATTTTGAGCATCTCCTCGGGCGAGGCCTTCACGCCGGCAAAGGCGGCGGGCTGCAGGCCGAGATCCGACTTGAAGAGGAAGGCGGCGAGATCGGGCAGTTCGCCGAGCTTCGAAATGCGGGTCTGAGAGAGCTTCAGACCTTCCTTGAGCCGTTCGTTGTCCATCGCCCAGGCGAGGACGCGGGCTGCGAATTCCTCTTCGGAGAGCTTCTCGCGGATCCAGCGCGCGTTCAGCCAGTCGAGCTTCTGGATGTCGAAGATCGCGCCGGCCTTGGACAGGTTTTCCGGATCGAATTTCTCCGCCAGCTCCTCCATCGTCAGCAGTTCTTCGCCTTCGGCGATCTGGATGAAGAACAGCCCGAGGAAGTTCATCAGCGCTTCCGGCAGGTAGCCGAGCGCCGTGTAGTAGGAGATGGAGGTCGGGTTCTTGCGCTTCGACAGTTTCGACTTGTCGGCATTGCGCATCAGCGACAGATGCATGAAGACAGGGGGCTCGAGACCCAGATACTGATAGATCAGAATGTGCTTCGGCACCGAGGCGAGCCACTCCTCGCCGCGTGCGACATGGGTGATCTTCATCAGATGGTCGTCGACGACGTTCGCCATGTGATAGGTCGGCATGCCGTCGGCCTTGAGCAGCACCTGCATGTCGACGGCTTCCCACGGGATCTCGACATCGCCATAGACGCCGTCGCGGAACTTGCAGGAGCCCTCGGTCGGGATCTTCATGCGCACGACGTGCGGCTCGCCGGCGTCGACGCGCGACGTCACTTCCTCGGCCGAGAGGCTGAGGCAGAGGCCGTCATATTTCGGCGGCTTGCCGGCGGCGCGCTGCGCCTCGCGCATCTGTTCCAGCCGCTCGGGCGTGCAGAAACAGCGGAAACCGTGGCCGTTCGCGACGATCTTCTCGACGTAGGGCTTGTAGATGTCCTTGCGGTCGCTCTGGCGATAGGGGCCGTAGGGGCCGCCGATATCGGGACCTTCCGACCATTCCAGTCCGCACCACTTTAGCGCGTCGAGCACCTTCTTCTCGAATTCCGGCGTCGAGCGCGTCGCATCCGTGTCCTCGATGCGCAGGATGAATTTGCCGCCGTGCTTCTTGGCGAAGAGATAGTTGAAGAGCGCGATATAGGCGGTGCCGACATGCGGCTCGCCGGTGGGGGAAGGTGCGATACGCACCCGGACTGCAGAATCTGCCATTGTCTTTGCCCGTCTTGACGTGCTTTCGGGGCCCTTTGCCGGAGTGCTTTCCAGCTTGCGGGCGCGCATTTTATGGGAAGGAAAGGCCCGCAAGGGTTCCGCACCAGCGGTTTAGGCAGGCAATTCCAGTCGGCAGGCGTGAGACCATAGAAAGCCCTGCATGTCAACGGAAAGCCGCGAGCGGCAATGTCGTCGTCTCGCTGCCCGCAACGAGCAAAGATCACCGCGAAGGCCCGCATTGCGATGCGGGCCTCGTTGTGTCGTGCTTCTATTTCGTTCTTGCGGTCTGCCGCTTCATGCGCGCGTTGCGGGCGACCATGTTGAGAACCTCGACCAGTGCGGAGAAGGCCATGGCCGCATAGACGTAGCCCTTCGGCACGTGGAAGCCCATGCCTTCGGCGATCAGGGTCGTGCCGATCATCAGGAGGAAGGCCAGCGCCAGCATGACGATCGTCGGATTTCTCTCGATGAAGTTCGCAAGCGGGTTCGCTGCAACCAGCATGACGGTCACGGCGACGACGACGGCGACGACCATGATCGGCAGATGCGGGGTCATGCCGACGGCGGTGATGATGCTGTCGACCGAGAAGACGAGGTCGAGAAGCAGGATCTGGCCGATGGCGGCCGCGAAGCTGTTGATCGCGGAGCTGGCGATGAAATCCTCCTCATGATCGCTCGGATCGACACTGTGGTGGATTTCCTTGGTCGCCTTCCAGACGAGGAAGAGCCCGCCGGCGATCAGGATCATGTCCTTCCAGGAAAAACCGTGGCCGAAGGCTTCGAAGACCGGCTGCGTCAGTTGAACGATCCAGGCGATGGTGCCGAGCAGGGCCAGCCGCATGATGAGTGCAAGGCCGATGCCGATGCGCCGGGCGCTGACGCGGTTTTCCGGCGGCAGCTTGTTGGTGAGGATCGAGATGAAAATGAGGTTGTCGATGCCGAGGACCACCTCCATTACGATGAGTGTGATGAGGGCGATCCAAGCCTCGGGGCTTTGAGCAAGCGTGAGGATTTCCTGCATCGGCAACTTTTCCTTTTCGGGACACGACAGATCGCGCAGTATTTAGGGATACTTGCGAAAGTCGCAAGCGCCGCCGCGCTTTTCGCGGCGACGTTGTCGGCTCCAGGTGATCGAAAAGGTGGAATTCTCGAAGGAAAGCCGGCTGCACCCGTCCGTGCACCGGAAATCAGCCCTTCAGTGGCACCCAGATCTCGACCGCACCCATGCCGGAATGCGGATCGAAGCGTTCGTCGTAGCGTTCCATCAGGTCGGGCAATTCGCCGTGCCGATAGCCGGACTGCGGAAACCAGGTCGTGAAGATGTGGTGGGCCGTGTTGGCGATGCCGGAAATGTGCCCGCGATGGACAAAGATCGCGTAACGCTGCCGGGGCAGCTTGAGTGTCGAAAAGCCGCTGGGCAGCGCCTCGGCGTCCCGTATCTCGGCCGCAGCCATGTAGCGGAAGCGGCCCGCTTCGCCGTCCGACTGGGTGCAGACGCCATAGGCGATATTGCCGTGCTGACCGGGAATGCTGCCGAAATAGGCGTTGAAACGCTGCCAGAGGGAAGGGATGCCTTCGGTGCGGTTGTAGTCATAGGTCTCTGCGAGACCGGCGAGAAGAAGCCCCGGGCTTTCCTCGAAGCGCGGCGGTTCGATTTTCAATGTGCGTGCGTCGTCCATTCTGATCGGCTCCAAAAGCTCGACATTGCGGACGTGCCTCTGCTTGCGTATCGACTCGGGCGTCACCCCGAACTGCTCGCGAAAGGCACGGGTGAAAGCCTCGTGCGAGCCGTAGCCCGCCTCGAGGGCCACTTCGAGAATGCTGGATGTGCCGTTGGCGAGGGCAAGCGCGGCGCCGCTTAAACGCCGGCCGCGGATATAGGCACTGATCGAGCGGCCGGCCGAAAGCCCGAATACGCGCGAAAGATGATAGCGCGAAAGGCCGGCGGCCGCGGCGACATCATCCAGTGATATATCCTCGGCGAAATGGCTTTCAATGAACCAGATCGCCCTTCCGATGGCACTCATCGTCACTCCCTTTGTGGACACGCAAGGTCTTACGGCCTTTCAGGCGAGCGCGTTTGATCGCAATTGCTGGATTGCAGGAAGATGGTACGGCATGTTTCGGCGGCAAGGCACCGTCGCTTTTACTCCTTGCCGGTCGTCTTTCCGTAGGCGGCCAGGAAAACGCGGATGGCGGATCTGACGTTCTTTTCGATGCTTTCGGCCGAGACGGCATCGCACATGCCGAAAAGGCGGCCCTTGAACATTCCGGCCATGGCGAGATCGATGAACTGCTTTGCGGCTATTTCCGTGTCTTCGATCGAGAGCATGCCTGCCGACACCTGCTGGTCGAGATAGGCCTTGAGCACGGTGTATCCGTTCTCCGGCGTCGCAGTGAAGAAGCGCTGCGCCAGCCGGGGCATCCGGTCGATCACGCCGAGTACCGTGCGCATCGCGCGGATCGTGTAGTCCGACGTTATGCTCGTCACCAGCTTCACGCCGAAAGCGTGAAGCGCCTCCTCGATCGGTTCATTGCCGTTCAACGACTGCTTGACGCTGTTGACGATAATGTTCCGCTCGCGCGCGATGAGCGCCGTGAACAGGTCTTCCTTGTTCTCGAAATAGACGTAGAGCGTGCCCTTGGAAACGCCGGCCTCGCGCGTGATGTCGTTCATGCTGGCCGCGTCGAAACTGCTCCGCATGAAAACGCGTTTGGCACCGTCGAGAATCCGCTCCCGTTTGACCGGGTCCTCGCCGGCCGCGTGCCGCCCTCCGCCTGAAGGGTTTTCCTGCTGGGGATGCTCCAGCCGATCCTGCAGGGTCTTTTCCTGCTCTGCGCTCTTCGCTGATACCATGGCTGCCGGACGTATCCACTCCTTTGATCGCGCGCGTCGCGGTGACCGCGGACGCATTCTGTCCAAAATCACTATCGCAGACAATTCCGGGAAAAACTGCGGGTGCGGACAAAACTTTTCGTCAACTTCATCGAAATCGAACCGACCGGTTCGATTTCCTCTTGATATGCGGCGCGAAAGGCTCTATGTCAAGCTCCATCGAACCGAACGGTTCAGTTCAATCTCAATCCAATTGGTGGTCCATGTCCGCTTCCAGCTCTTCCAGCGCTGCCCGTGTCCGTCCCGTCGGCGATGATTTCGAAGTAATGGATACTCATTCGGCCGAGGCCAAGAGCCCCGGGACCGGCGAGGCCGCAGCCGCAGGACAAGCGGACGCGGAGATCTCTGCGTCCCCGAAGAAGCGCCGCAAAATCCTTCCGGTGCTGGGTCTCGTGCTCCTCGGTGCCGCCGGCTGGTACGGCTATGATTGGTGGACCAACGGCCGTTTCCTGGTCTCGACGGACGACGCTTACATAGAAGGGGACATCGCGACGATTTCGCCCAAGGTGTCCGGCTATGTCGCCAAGGTCGACGTTGTCGCCAACCAGCATGTGAAGGCTGGCGATCCGCTGGTGACGCTCGACGACGGAGATTACCGCATTGCGGCCGAGCAGGCCGAGGCGCAGATCGCCACGCAGAAGCTCGCCCTCAGCCGTTTCGACGCGCAGATCTCCGGCGCAAAGGCGAGCCTCGCTCAGTCCGAAGCGCAGAAGAAGGCGCTTGAGGCGACCGTCCGCGGCGCCGAACTGGCACAGAAGCGCGCCAGCGAGCTCCAGTCGAAGTCGTTCGGGACGGATGCATCGCGCGACAGCGCCCAGGTCGCGCTCGATCAGGCGCGCGCAAATCTAGCCGGTGCCGAGGCCAATATCGCTGCGGCCAAGGCCAATATCACCGTGCTCGAGGCCCAGCAGATGGAAGCGGAAAGCACGATCCGCTCGCTGGAGCTTGCCCGGGACAAGGCAGACCGCGACCTGGGCTTCACCATACTCAAGGCGCCCTATGACGGTGTCATCGGCAATGTCGCGGTCCAGGTCGGCGACCTCGTCTCGGCCGGCCAGCGGCTCGCAGCGCTCGTGCCGACCGATCAGCTCTATATCGACGCCAATTTCAAGGAGACGCAGATCGCGCATCTGGTGCCGGGCTCCAAGGTTGAGATCCATGTCGACGCCTATGAGGATCACCCGATCGAAGGCACCGTCGCATCGATCTCGCCGGCCTCCGGTTCGGTCTTCTCGCTGCTGCCGGCGGAAAACGCGACGGGCAACTTCACCAAGGTCATCCAGCGCGTTCCGGTGCGCATCACGCTGCCGGCCGATGTGCTGGCGGAAGGGCACCTGCGCGCGGGGCTGAGCGTCGTCGTCGACGTCGATACCCGCACCGCACCGGAACAGTCGAAGGTCGCTGCGGCGAAGTAAAGGGCTGCAGGCCTGAGGAGTGGCGGAAATGGCCGCAACAGCAACAGCGGGCGCGGCTGCGCCGAGCCTACCCAAGGCCGAGGAGCATATGGACCCGCGGCGGCTCATCGCCTTTTTCGCGATGGTCGTCGGCATGTTCATGGCGATCCTCGACATCCAGATCGTCTCCGCCTCGCTCGCCGAGATCCAGGCGGGCCTGTCGGCCGGGTCTGACGAGATCGGCTGGGTGCAGACCGCCTATCTGATCGCGGAAGTCATCATGATCCCGCTCTCGGGCACGCTTGCCCGCATCGTCTCGACGCGGGTGCTCTTCTCCGTGGCCGCGGCCGGATTCACGGCGGCCAGCGCTCTTGCCGCCACGGCCACCAATATCGAACAGATGATCGTCTACCGGGCGATCCAGGGCTTTATCGGCGGCGGCATGATCCCGTCGGTCTTTGCCGCAGCCTTCACCATATTCCCGCCGTCCAAGCGCAACGTCGTCTCGCCGATCATCGGGCTCATCGCGACGCTTGCGCCGACCATCGGCCCGACGGTCGGCGGCTATCTGAGCCATGCCTTTTCCTGGCACTGGCTGTTCCTCATCAACGTCATTCCCGGCATCATCGTCGCGACGGTCACCTGGATCTTCATCGATTTCGACAAGCCGGAACTCGGATTGATCAAGAAGTTCGACTGGTGGGGACTTCTCTCCATGGCGATCTTTCTCGGCTCGCTCGAATACGTGCTGGAGGAAGGCAATGCCAATGACTGGTTCAACGACGAGCACATCGTCATGGGTGCCGTCGCCACCACGGTCGCCGCCGTCGTCTTCTTCTATCGGGCGTTCAAGGTCGATTTCCCGGTCGTCGATCTCAAGGCGTTCGCCAACCGCAACTTCACCTTCGGCTCGCTCTTCTCCTTCGTCATGGGGATCGGCCTTTACGGGCTCACCTATCTCTATCCGCTCTATCTCGGGCGTATCCGCGGCTACGACTCGCTGATGATCGGCGAAACCATGTTCGTCTCGGGTCTCGCCATGTTCCTGACGGCGCCGGTTGCGGGCTTCCTCGCCGGGCGAATGGACGCGCGGGCGATGATGACCATCGGCTTTGCCGGCTTTGCCGCGGGCACCTGGCTGATGAGCCAGATGACCGCCGACTGGGATTTCTGGGAGCTGCTCGTTCCGCAGATCCTGCGCGGCTGCTCGCTGATGCTCTGCATGGTGCCGATCAACAATATCGCGCTCGGCACCCTGCCGCCGGCGCGCATCCGCAATGCGTCGGGACTCTACAACCTGACGCGTAACCTCGGTGGCGCGGTCGGGTTGGCGGTCATCAACACTATCCTCACGCAGCGCCAGGATTTCCACTACGCCCGGCTCGCCGAGCACGTGGAATGGGGCAACCCGGTCGCCGTCGAGCGGATGCGCAACATCGCCTCGACCTTCACTGCACACGGCCTCGACGGAACCACGGCTGCGGTCAAGCAGCTGGCGGCGATGGTCCAGCAGCAGGCGGTGATCATGTCCTTCATCGACGTGTTCGTATTGCTGACCGTCCTGTTCCTGTCGATGATCGCCGGCGTCCTGATGATCGCCAAGCCACAAGGCGCCGGCCCCGGAGGCGGCGGGCACTAGCGCGGGATAACGAAAAGTGTGCGCGGTTTTCCGCCTACATCCCGCTCCAGCGCTTTACGCGCTTTCGAGATCGCTGCAATATCCCGTCTCGTCGAAGCTGTCGGAGGCGCGCGGAGCAACGCGCGGGCGGCGCATGAACGATCGTCCTTGCCTACGACCTTCGCGGCGGATGTTCCTCGCCGGTGCGGTCGGATTCAGCCTCTCGATGACGGTGGGCGGCAGATTTCCAAGGGCAGCCGGCCCTCCGGTCGACGTGACCTTCCTCTTTGCCGCGGATATCCATGCCTGCCTCGTTTCGACGGACGGCTTGGCGCCGAACTGCGACGCGGAGGGCAAGACCGACGCCAGCCTCTTGCGCCATGTCGCCGCACTGAACGCACTTGCGGCGCAGCACTGGCCGCATGCCATTGGAGGAAAGCCGAGCGGCCTTGCCAGCGCGGGCACGAGGATTTCGCGTCCGCTCGGTCTGGTGCTCGGCGGCGACATCACCGACGATGGCGGCGGCCAGGTTCGCCAGCCCCGCGAGGGGCGGCAATTACAGCAGTTTCAGAGCCGATACGAGCAGGCGCCGGGCCCGCACCATATCCACATTCCCGTTTATGTCGGCCTTGGAAACCATGACCTCGACCAGGACGGGCCGCCGCCGAATGCCGACTGGTATCGCCGGGAACTGCGAGACTATGTCGAGCTTACCCATCGCCAGACCGTTTTCTACAAGCCGCCGGTGCCGGTCGCGAATTACGATCCGCTATCGGACAGCTATTCCTGGGACTGGGGCGGTCTTCATCTCGTACACTTGCAGCGTTTCGGAGGCGACGAGAACAAGGGCGCGGTGAGCGGATTGCCATGGCTCAAGAGCGATCTCTCCTCCCATGCCGCCGATGGCCGGCCGGTCGTCCTCTTCCAGCATTATGGCTGGGACGCGTTTTCGACCGAGGCCTGGGATCCGGCGGCAAAGACCTTCGACGACAAGGGAGAGGGAGAGCCGCATTGGTGGAGCGCCGACGAGCGCCGGGCGCTGCTTGATCACCTGCAGGGCTACAATGTCGTCGGCCTCTTCCATGGGCATGAGCATGACCGCGTCATGGCCTACAGGGTCGGCGAGATCGACGTCTTCAAGCCCAAGGCGGCCTTCCTCGGCGGTTTCGCGGTCGTGCGCGTGACCGGCAGCTTCATGGATGTAGCCTTCGGCGAGGCCGAGGGCGAGCATGGCCACGTCGTCTTCACGCAGGCCTTCAGCAAGCGTTTCGATTGAAGCGACATTCCGGAACGTCCATTCGATCGCCCGCCCGGAGTTTTCTGATTTACGTACATCAAAAATTCCTCTAATGGGTTTGCCGGGAGGAAGAGATGCGACCGACAGTTCACGATATCGCCGCCGAGGCAGGCGTCAGTCTCGCCACCGTCGACCGGGTGTTGAACAATCGTCCGGGCGTGAGAAGCGTCACGCGGGGCAAGGTGGAGCGCGCGATCGCCACGCTCGGTTATGTTCGCGATGTCGCCGCTGCCAATCTTGCCAAGAGCCGCAGCTATCCCCTGATCTTCATCCTGCCCGCCGGCGAAAACTCCTTCATGCGCGGTCTCGAGGCGGAGGTGCGGTCGGCGATGTCGCGTTCCGCGACCGAGCGGCTGGATATCACCATCCTTTCCGTTCCGGTCTTCGATGCACCGGCGCTCGCCGCCGCACTACACGACGCGCGTGAGCGCCGGCCGGCGGGTGTCGCGGTGGTTGCCGTCGACGCGCCGGAGGTGACGGAGGCGGTAAAGCGGCTCCGCGAAGACGGCATTGCCGTCGTTACGCTGGTCTCCGATCTGCCGGGGTCCGGTCGCGACCATTTCGCCGGCGTCGACAATGTCGCCGCGGGCCGCACCGCCGGCAGCCTGATGGGCCGGTTCCTCGGCGGCGGCGAAGGGCCGGTCGCGGTGCTCGCCGGCTCCATGCTGGTACGCGACCATCGTGATCGGCTGGAGGGTTTCCAGGCTGTCATGAGCGAGGATTTCGCCTGGCGCCGGATACTGCCGGTGATCGAGGGGCAGGACAATCCGTCTCTGGTCGAGACGCTCGTCGGCGCGCTTCTCGGGCAGCATCCCGACCTCGCCGGCATCTACAGCCTCGGTGCCGGCAATCGCGGCCTTGTCGCCGCTCTCGAAAAGGCGGGCAAAGGAAGGGCCGTTTGCACGATCGCGCATGAGTTGACGCCGCACAGCCGCGCCGGACTTCTTTCCGGCACGATCGACGCGCTGCTCAACCAGAATGCGGGCCATGAGGTCAGAAGCGCCATCCGGGTGCTGAAAGCAAAGGCGGACGGGCTGCCGGTCATCGCGGCGCAGGAACGCATCCGCATCGATATTTTCCTGAAGGACAACCTGCCGCTCGAGCAGGAATAGGAGGACACCATGTATCTCGGACTGGATCTCGGCACGTCCGGCGTCAAGGCCATGCTGATGGACGGCGAGCAGCGGATCATCGGCTCCGCCAGCGGCGCGCTCGACGTCGACCGGCCGCATCCCGGCTGGTCGGAACAGGATCCGGCTGACTGGATCCGCGCCGCCGAGGAGGCGATCGCCCGGTTGAGGGAAACGCATGCGCAAGCGCTTGCAGCGGTCCGCGGCATCGGCCTTTCCGGCCAGATGCACGGTGCGACATTGCTCGACGAAGGCGATGCGGTGCTGCGGCCATGCATATTGTGGAACGACACCCGCAGCTTCCGCGAGGCGGCGGCGCTCGACGGCGATCCGCAGTTTCGGGCGCTGACCGGCAACATCGTCTTTCCGGGCTTCACCGCACCGAAGCTCGCCTGGGTGCGTGAAAACGAGCCGGAGATCTTCGCCAGAGTTCGCTGGGTACTGCTCCCGAAGGATTACCTGCGCCTCTGGCTGACCGGCGAGCATATGTCGGAGATGTCCGATTCGGCCGGCACGTCATGGCTCGATACGGGCAAGCGCAAATGGTCGGCGAGCCTGCTTGCCGCTACTCATCTCGAAGAACGGCAGATGCCGGACCTCGTCGAAGGCACCGATGCAGCCGGGACTTTGCGGCCGGAGCTCGCTGCGCGTTGGGGGATGGGACCTGGCGTCGTGGTCGCCGGCGGTGCGGGCGACAACGCAGCCTCGGCCTGCGGCATGGGAACGGTCGGGGAGGGGCAGGCCTTCGTCTCGCTCGGCACTTCCGGCGTGCTTTTCGCGGCCAATGCAAGCTATCTCCCCAACCCGGAGAGCGCCGTCCACGCCTTCTGCCACGCGCTGCCCAACACCTGGCACCAGATGGGCGTGATCCTCTCGGCGACGGACGCGCTGAACTGGCATTCCGGCGTCACCGGCCGGAGTGCCGCGGAACTCACCAGTGAACTCGGCGAGAGCCTCAAGGCGCCGGGCTCCGTGACGTTTCTTCCCTACCTCTCCGGCGAGCGCACGCCGCACAACGACGCGACGATCCGCGGCGTCTTTGCCGGCCTCGGGCACGAGAGTTCCCGGGCGGTGCTTACGCAGGCGGTGCTCGAAGGCGTTTCCTTCGCGATCCGCGACAGTCTCGAGGCACTGCGCGCGGCCGGCACGAAGCTCAAGCGGGTGACGGCGATCGGCGGCGGTTCGCGCTCGCGGTACTGGCTGAGCTCGATCGCGACCGCGCTGAACCTGCCGGTCGACCTGCCCGCGGACGGCGATTTCGGCGCTGCCTTCGGCGCGGCGCGGCTCGGCCTGATCGCCGCCACCGGAGCCGACCCGGCCGCGGTCTGCACCGCACCCGAGACGGCGGAAACGATCGCGCCCGAGGCATCGCTCGTGCCCGCCTATGAAGATGCTTACCAACGCTATCGCCGGCTTTATCCGGCGATAAAGGAAGCGGCGCTGTGAGCGGTTTCGGCGCATCCACCAACTGCCTTCCACCCGATAGCCGGCTCCGTCGCGAACGGTGCCGCCAATTCACAATCCATGAGAGGAGACTGTCGTGAGCACGGGATTTTTCGGCGATATCGCCAAGATCAAATATGAGGGACCGGAAAGCACCAATCCGCTCGCCTTCCGCCATTACAATCCGGACGACGTCGTCCTCGGCAAGCGGATGGAGGATCATCTGCGCTTCGCCGTCGCCTACTGGCACACCTTCGTCTGGCCGGGCGGCGATCCCTTCGGCGGGCAGACCTTCGAACGCCCCTGGTTCAAGGATTCGATGGAAGCCGCCAAGCTGAAGGCGGATGTCGCCTTCGAATTCTTCCAGCTTCTCGGCGTACCCTACTACTGCTTCCACGACGCGGACGTGCGCCCGGAGGGGCGGAACTTCGCCGAGAACACGAGCAATCTCAACGCGATCGTCGATTATTTCGCCGGGAAGCAGGAAGAGACCGGCGTCAAGCTGCTGTGGGGCACGGCGAACCTCTTTTCAAACCGCCGCTTCATGGCGGGGGCTGCGACGAACCCGGACCCGGACGTCTTCGCCTTTGCCGCCGCGACGGTGAAGACCTGCATCGACGCGACGCAGCGGCTGGATGGCGAGAACTATGTGCTCTGGGGCGGACGCGAGGGCTATGAGACCCTGCTCAACACCGACCTGAAGCGCGAGCTCGATCAGCTCGGCCGCTTCCTCAACCTGGTCGTCGAATACAAGCACAGGATCGGCTTCAAGGGCACGATCCTGATCGAGCCGAAGCCGCAGGAGCCGACCAAGCACCAGTACGACTACGACGTCGCGACCGTCTATGGCTTCCTCAAGAGATACGGCCTCGAGAACGAGGTGAAGGTCAACATCGAGCAGGGCCACGCGATCCTTGCCGGACATTCCTTCGAGCACGAGCTGGCGCTCGCCAATGCGCTCGGCATCTTCGGTTCGATCGACATGAACCGCAACGACTACCAGTCCGGCTGGGACACCGACCAGTTCCCGAACAACGTGCCGGAAATGGCGCTCGCCTATTACCACGTGCTTGCGGGCGGCGGCTTCAAGACCGGCGGCACGAACTTCGACGCGAAGCTGCGCCGGCAGTCGATCGACCCCGAAGACCTGCTGATCGGCCATATCGGCGGCATGGATTGCTGCGCGCGCGGCCTCAAGGCGGCCGCGAAGATGATCGAGGACAAGGCGCTCTCCGCACCGCTCGAAGCGCGCTACGCCGGCTGGAACGTGCCGGAGGCGAAGAAGATGCTCGACGGCGGCTTCTCGCTCGAGGAGATCGAGGCCTGGGTGCTCAAGTCCGACGTCAACCCGCAGCCGAAATCCGGCAGGCAGGAGCTTCTGGAAAACGTGGTGAACCGCTACGTCTGACGGGCGCGGGAAATCCTTTTTCACGAGGGGCGCGCAAGCCGATTGCCCCTCGCGAAGAATCTGCTAGCTTCTGGCTCCTGCAACGTTGCAGGTGTATCAGTCGCTGCGAATTCGCGGGCCGGAAGCACTGGAAGTCAACGGTCGGCCGCAGGGCCGGCACATCGGACACCGC
Source organism: Sinorhizobium meliloti (assembly GCF_017876815.1). Classification (NCBI taxonomy): domain Bacteria; kingdom Pseudomonadati; phylum Pseudomonadota; class Alphaproteobacteria; order Hyphomicrobiales; family Rhizobiaceae; genus Ensifer; species Ensifer meliloti. The sequence goes on from NZ_JAGIOS010000001.1 coordinate 1,803,739, forward strand.
TCCATCAGGGAGGAAGTTATATGAAGACGATCAAAGGACCGGGGCTGTTTCTTGCGCAATTCGCCGGCGATGCCGCACCCTTCAATTCTTGGGATTCGATCACCAAATGGGCAGCCGATTGCGGTTATAAGGGGGTGCAGGTCCCGAGCTGGGACGGCCGGCTCTTCGACCTGAAGAAGGCTGCGGAATCGAAGACCTATTGCGACGAGGTCGCCGGCAAGGCGCGCGACAACGGTGTCGAGATCACCGAGCTTTCGACCCACCTCCAGGGCCAGCTCGTTGCGGCGCATCCCGCCTATGACGAGGCTTTCGACGGTTTCGCCGTTCCGCAAGTTCGCGGCAATCCCAGGGCGCGCCAGGAGTGGGCGGTCGAGCAGGTGAAGCTGGCGCTGACCGCCTCGAAGAACCTCGGCCTCGGTGCGATGGCAAGTTTTTCCGGCGCACTCGCCTGGCCCTTCGTCTATCCGTGGCCGCAGCGCCCGGCGGGCCTGGTGGAGACCGCCTTCGACGAGCTCGCGCGGCGGTGGAAGCCGATCCTCGACCACGCCGAGGATTGCGGCGTCGACGTGTGCTACGAGATCCATCCGGGCGAGGACCTGCACGACGGCATCACCTATGAGATGTTCCTGGAGCGCACCGGCAACCATGCCCGCGCCTGCATGCTCTACGACCCGTCTCACTATGTGCTGCAGTGCCTCGACTATCTCGAGAATATCGACATCTACAAGGACCGCATCCGGATGTTCCACGTCAAGGACGCGGAGTTCAATCCCACCGGACGCCAGGGCGTCTATGGCGGCTATCAAAGCTGGGTGAACCGCGCCGGCCGCTTCCGCTCGCTCGGCGACGGTCAGGTGGATTTCGGGGCCGTCTTCTCGAAGATGGCCGCCAATGATTTTGCCGGCTGGGCCGTGGTCGAGTGGGAATGCTGCCTGAAACATCCGGAAGACGGCGCGCGCGAAGGCTCCGAGTTCGTGAAGGCGCATATCATCCGCGTCACCGAAAAGGCCTTCGACGATTTCGCCGACAGCGGCACCGACGAGGCGGCGAACCGGCGGATGCTGGGAATCTAAGTGAAAACCCCTCCCCAACCCCTCCCCACAAGGGGGAGGGGCTTACCCTGTGGCTTCCGCCGGCATTAATCACGACGTCGATAATTGCGAATCCGTCGAAACATGGATGGAGCGGCTCGGCACAAGTGAGCCCCTCCCCCTTGTGGGGAGGGGTTGGGGAGGGGCAGTGACGGCAATTCACGCGAACTCTTCAGGAGAGAAAGAACGATGGCTATCGAGGGAAGCAGTACGGAAACGCGTCAGAAGCGCATTCGGCTCGGCATGGTGGGCGGTGGATCGGGCGCCTTTATCGGCGCGGTGCATCGGATCGCCGCCAGGCTCGACGATCACTACGAGCTTGTCGCCGGCGCGCTCTCGTCGACGCCGGAGAAGGCCGAGGCTTCGGGCCGCGAGCTCGGGCTCGATCCATCGCGTGTCTATTCGGATTTCAAGGAAATGGCGATCCGTGAGGCGAAGCTGAAGAACGGCATCGAGGCGGTGGCGATCGTCACCCCTAACCATGTTCACTATGCTGCTGCCAAGGAATTCCTGAAGCGCGGCATCCACGTCATCTGCGACAAGCCGCTGACGTCGACGCTCGCCGACGCGAAGAAGCTCAAGAAGGCGGCCGACGAAAGCGATGCGCTCTTCGTGCTGACGCACAACTACACCGGCTATCCGATGGTGCGCCAGGCGCGCGAAATGATTGAGAATGGCGACATCGGCGCCGTCCGCCTCGTGCAGATGGAATATCCGCAGGACTGGCTGACCGAGAATATCGAGCAGTCCGGTCAGAAGCAGGCCGCCTGGCGCACCGACCCGGCGCGCTCCGGCGCCGGCGGCTCGACCGGCGACATCGGCACGCATGCCTATAATCTCGGCTGCTTCGTTTCCGGCCTCGAGCTCGAGGAGCTCGCCGCCGATCTCGACAGCTTCGTTGGCGGGCGGCAGCTCGACGACAATGCACATGTGCTGATGCGCTTCAGGGAAAAGGACGGAACGCGCGCCAAGGGCATGCTCTGGTGCAGCCAGGTGGCACCCGGCCACGAGAACGGCCTGATGGTGCGCGTCTACGGTACCAAGGGCGGTCTCGAATGGACGCAGAAGGATCCGAATTACCTCTGGTACACGCCCTTCGGCGAGCCGAAGCGTCTGCTGACGCGCGCTGGCGCAGGAGCTTCGCCGGCGGCGGCACGCGTATCGCGCATTCCGTCCGGCCACCCCGAGGGCTACCTCGAAGGCTTCGCCAATATCTATTCGGAAGCGGCGCGGGCGATCTACGCCAAGCGCAACGGCGGGAAGGCGGATCCTTCTGTCATCTATCCGACGATAGACGATGGCATGAGGGGCATGACCTTCGTCGATGCCTGCGTGCGTTCCTCGGAACGCAACGGCGCCTGGATCAAGGTCTGAGCCTTGCAAGCCGGAGCATTTCCGCGATTCGGTGAAAAGTGGAAATGTTCCAGAGCGGGATGTATTTACGTCGACCCGACCTAAAAACATCGTGATCTAGGGAAGGGCGGGAACACCTCGCCCTTTTTCATTGACATTTGCCACCGCGGCCTTAGGCCACGTCCTCAGACGAGGGCGAGACCTCCCATGGTCCGCCTTACCATTGAATCGAACGCAGCCATGCCTTCGGTCCGGCTGCGCAGACGATGAGGCCTGAATGATGATCGAAGCCAAGAAACTCGCAGCGCGCTTTCCCGGCGACTTTGTCTTCGGCGTTGCAACCGCATCCTTCCAGATCGAGGGAGCCAGCAAGGCGGATGGTCGCAAAGCCTCCATCTGGGACGCCTTCTCCAATATGCCGGGGCGCGTTTACGGGCGCCACAACGGCGACGTCGCCTGCGACCATTACAACCGGCTGGAGCAGGACCTGGACCTCATCAAGAGCCTCGGCGTCGAGGCCTACCGCTTCTCGATCGCCTGGCCGCGGATCGTGCCGGAGGGCACGGGGCCGATCAACGAGAAGGGGCTCGACTTTTACGACCGCCTTGTCGACGGACTGAAGGCGCGCGGCATCAAGGCCTTTGCGACCCTCTATCACTGGGACCTGCCGCTGGCGCTGATGGGCGACGGCGGCTGGACGGCACGCACGACCGCCTATGCATACCAGCGTTACGCCAAGACCGTGATCGCGCGTCTGGGGGATCGTCTCGACGCGGTCGCGACCTTCAACGAACCGTGGTGTTCCGTCTGGCTCGGCCATCTCTACGGTGTCCATGCACCGGGCGAGCGCAACATGGATGCAGCACTTGCCGCACTGCACTTCACCAATCTCGCCCACGGGTTGGGGGTCGCGGCGATCCGCTCGGAACGGCCGGAACTGCCGGTCGGCATCGTCATCAATGCCCATTCGGTCTATCCCGGCAGCAACAGCGCCGAGGACAAGGCCGCGGCGGAGCGCGCCTTCGATTTCCACAACGGCGTCTTCTTCGATCCGATCTTCAAGGGCGAGTATCCGGAGGATTTCCTCTCCGCGCTCGGCGAACGCATGCCGGCGATCGAGGACGGCGACATGGCAACGATCGCCCAGCCGCTCGATTGGTGGGGGCTCAACTATTATACGCCGATGCGGGTTTCGGCAGACCCCGCGAAAGGCGCCGAATATCCGGCGACCGTCAATGCGAAACCTGTCAGCAACGTGAAGACCGATATTGGCTGGGAAGTCTATGCGCCGGCTTTGGGCAGCCTGGTGGAGACGCTCAATGCGCGCTACAGGCTCCCCGACTGCTACATCACCGAGAATGGCGCCTGTTACAACATGGGCGTCGAGAACGGTACCGTCGACGATCAGCCTCGGCTCGACTACATCTCAGACCACCTCGCCGTCACCGCCGATCTCATCGCCAAGGGTTATCCGATGCGGGGCTATTTCGCCTGGAGCCTGATGGATAACTTCGAATGGGCCGAGGGCTACCGGATGCGCTTCGGCATCGTTCACGTCGATTACGAGACACAGGTCCGCACGATCAAGAAAAGCGGTCGCTGGTATAAGGACCTGGCGGAACGGTTTCCAAGCGGCAACCACAAGCCGGGATGATGCCGGAGCGAGCGGACGGCGGTTCTGCACAAAAAGAGTAGACTTTTGCGTCGCGCCCTGGGGCTCCGGAAAAACGTACCTGTAAAAGGGCGCGCCCGCGCGCCATAAGAACCACATGCTCCTTGGCATGGCAGTCATGCCGAGGAGGCGTTGAACTGACCGGTTGGCCGATGATAGAGAGTTGCTCCACGTTTCGAATGCGTTGTCGAATGTCCGTCTGACGAGGCGACGTTTTTTCCGTGCCGGCCCTATTTAGCAAGGGACCGGAGTTTCGAACATCCGAGAGCATCATGTATCCTCCTATCGTTTTGATCCCTCCTGCGGGGGCGACCGGACAATGACCCTTCCTCGATCCGAGATATCGGCCGGTGATGCGGTCGTCTTCGACGCCGTGTCCAAGCGCTTTCCGGCCTCCGGCGGAAATACGGCCTTCACTGCGCTCGACAATGTCAGCCTGGCGGTCGCTCGCGGCTCGATCACCGGTATCATCGGTCGTTCCGGCGCCGGCAAATCGACACTGATCCGGCTGGTCAACGGCCTCGAAAAGCCTTCAAGCGGCAAGGTGTTCGTCGATGGCGTCGATGTGGGTGCGCTGGACGAGGCGGGCCTGCGCGATCTCCGCCGCTCCGTCGGCATGATCTTCCAGCATTTCAACCTGCTTTCCTCGCGCACCGTTTTCGGCAATGTCGCGCTGCCGCTCGAAATCGCCGGCATGGATCGGCGCGCGATCGAGCAGCGTGTGCGCCCGCTTCTCGAACTCGTCGGTCTTGCCGACAAGCACGGGCGCTACCCGGCGGAACTTTCCGGCGGCCAGAAGCAGCGCATCGGCATCGCCCGGGCGCTTGCGACCGAACCCAAGCTGTTGCTCTCGGACGAGGCGACCTCGGCGCTCGACCCGGAAACGACGCAGTCGATCCTGGAACTGCTGAGACGGATCAATGCGGAACTGGGCCTTACCGTTCTGCTCATCACCCACGAGATGGAAGTCGTGAAAGCGGTTACCTCCGACGTGGCGGTGATCGACAAGGGCGAGATCGTGGAGCGAGGGCACACTTTCGATGTCTTCACGCATTCCAGGCACGAGACGACGCGGGCGCTCCTTTCCGGTCTGGCGGGTTCGAAACTGCCGGAAGCCGTTGCCAGAGGCCTGAAGCCGGCGGCAGCAAGCGGCGATCGCGTCGTGGTGCGCCTCACCTTCTTCGGGGCAGCGGCGGAGCGCCCGCTGATCTCGCAGCTCATCCAGTCCGTCGGCGCCGAGGTCAACATCATCGCCGGCACGATCGACGAGATCGGCGGCAAGCCCTATGGCTCGCTCGTCGTCGCCTATGGCGCCGATGCCGAAACCTCGGGCAAGGCGGAGCGCTTCTTCACCGAGAACGGACTGGTCACGGAGGTGCTCGGCTATGTCGCCTGATCTTCTGCTTCGCATAGGCAGCGCAACGCTCGACACGATGTACATGGTGGCGATCGCCGGCCTCGTGGGCTCGCTGATCGGGCTGCCGATCGGCATCTTCCTGGCGACCAGCGGCAAGGGCGAGCTGTTTCCCGCGCCCAATGTCAACCGCGCCGTGGGACTTGTGGTGAACGCGACGCGGTCGACGCCCTTCATCATTCTCGTCGTCGCGATCATTCCGTTGACGCGCCTCATCACCGGCACCTCCATCGGCACCAAAGCGGCGATCGTTCCTTTGACGATTGCGACCATTCCGTTCGTCGCCCGCCTTGTCGAGGCGGCGATCCGCGACGTCGACAAGGGGCTGATCGAGGCGGCGCGCGCCATGGGCGCCACCCCGATGCAGATCGTCTTCAAGGTCCTGCTCGCCGAATCACGGCCGGCGCTGACGCTGGCGCTCACCATGACGATCGTCAGCCTCATCGGCTATTCGGCGATGGTCGGCGCCGTCGGCGGCGGCGGTCTCGGCGACCTGGGCATCCGCTACGGCTACCAGCGCTTCATGCCGGACGTGATGCTCGTCGTGGTCGTCGTGCTCATCGTGCTCGTACAGCTCGTCCAGAGCGCCGGCGACCGGATGGCGCGGCGCTTCGACAAGCGCAGCCGCAAGACCTGATCCTTTCCAAGACACCAAACAGCAACAAGGAGACATCCATGAAAAAGTTGATTCTCGCGGCGGCCTTCGCCGTCCTGGCTGCCGGCACGGCGCTCGCTGAGACCATCAAGGTCGGCGTCACCCCGGGCGAGCATGCCGAGATCATGGAGAAGGTGAAGGAAGTCGCCGCCCCCAAGGGCCTCGACATAGAGATCCTCGAATTCTCCGACTACGTGGTTCCCAACCAGGCGCTCGCCGACGGCGACCTCAATGCCAATTCCTTCCAGCACCAGCCCTATCTCGACAACCAGATCGCCGATCGTGGCTTCGACATCGTCAGCGTGGGCCTGACCATCACCACGCCGATGGGCGTCTATTCGAGCAAGGTTAAGAGCCTCGATGAGCTGGAGGACGGCGCGACGATCGCCATTCCGAACGACCCCACCAATGGCGGCCGCGCGCTCCTGGTTCTCGCATCGAAGGGCCTCATCAAGGTCAATCCGGATGCCGGGCTCAAGGTCACCCCGGCCGACGTGACGGAAAATCCGAAGAACATCGAGTTCGCCGAGCTCGACGCGGCCCAGCTGCCGCGCTCGCTGGCCGATGTCGACGCGGCCGTGATCAACACCAATTACGCGCTCGAGGCCGATCTTCACCCGAAGGAAGACGCCATCGCCATCGAAAGCGAGAAGTCTCCTTATGCCAACGTCATTGCGGTGCGTAGCGCAGACAAGGATGCGCCCTGGGTGAAGACGCTCGTCGAATCCTACCACGACGACAAGGTCAAGGCCTTCATCGTGGAGCACTTCAAGGGTGCGCTCATCCCGAGCTGGTGAGCGGCGTTTGCCCCCTCTCCTCGGGTCTAACCCGAGGACTAACCCTCTCCCCGCGGGCGGCCACGGCATGCCCCTCAACCGGCAGGCGGTTGAGGGGCATCGACCGGGTGAATCCGGTTAGACTGAACCAAGCAAAGCTCTAGAGCGGGATGCATTTAGGCGGAATCGGAAAGGGGATTCCTTTTTCTGCGCAAATCAGATTCACCATTCAGGCCGGTGAAGGAGGCCGGCCTTTATGGCGAGACCTTTTTCGAATGATCTTCGGGAACGCGTTGTCGATGCGGTGACGGGCGAGGGCCTATCGTGCCGGGCAGCGGCCAAGCGCTTCGGCATCGGCATCAGCACCGCGATCGATTGGGTGCGGCGGTTTCGCGAGACGGGCAGCGCCGCACCCGGCCAGATGGGTGGGCACAAGCCCCGCAAGCTTTCCGGTCCGCACCGGGCTTGGCTGCTTTGCCGCTGCCGCGAGCGCGACTTCACGCTGCACGGACTTGTCGCCGAGTTGAGCGAGCGCGGCCTGAAGGTGGATTATCGCGCCGTCTGGACCTTCGTGCACGAAGAGGGGTTGAGTTATAAAAAAAGACGCTGGTCGCCAGCGAACGGGAGCGGCCCGACGTCGCCCGCCACCGGGCACGATGGCTGAAGCACTGCCCCGGAATTGATCCCGCCCGCCTCGTTTTCATCGATGAGACCTGGACGAAGACGAACATGGCGCCGCTGCGGGGCTGGGCGCCTCGCGGCGAACGACTGGTGGGCTACGCCCCCTTCGGCCATTGGAACACCATGACCTTTGTCGCCGCACTCAGGGCCGACCGCGTCAGCGCTCCCTTTATCCTCGATGGCCCGATCAATGGCGAACGCTTCCGCATCTATGTCCAGCAAGTTCTGGTGCCGGAACTCAAAGCCGGCGACATCGTCATCCTGGACAATCTCGGCTCCCATAAGGGTCAGGAGATCCGCGCCGCCATCCGTAAGGCCGGCGCCCGCCTGTTCTTTCTGCCGAAATATTCCCCCGATCTCAATCCGATCGAAAAGCTCTTCGCCAAAATCAAGCACTGGTTGCGTGAGGCACAGGCCAGATCACGCGACGCAATCCATGACGAACTGCGCCACATTCTCCAAGCCGTCACCCCACAGGAATGCGCAGCCTACTTCAAAGAGGCGGGATATGAACGGGCTTAAATACATACCGCTCTAGCTTCCGAGGTGCCGCGCGCCGCGCTTCTTCGCAAGCATGATCTGCCTCTGCCTCTGGCGGTAACGCTCGCGATCCTCTTCGGTGCGGGTGTCGTGGCAGTGGATGCAGGAGACGCCTTCCTCGTGAAGGGGCGACTGGAGGTCCTCGGGCGTCAGCGGCTGGCGGCAGGCATGGCAGAGCGTGTGTTCGCCTTCCTGCAGCCCGTGGGTGACGGACACGCGCTCGTCGAAGACGAAGCAGGCGCCTTCCCAGAGGCTCTCTTCCGGCGGTATTTCCTCGAGATATTTGAGAATGCCGCCCTTGAGGTGATAGACCTCCTCGAAGCCCTGTTCCTTCATGAAGGCCGTCGCCTTCTCGCAGCGGATACCGCCGGTGCAGTACATGGCGATCTTCGGCTTGTTGTGCAGGCCGCTATTGTTGCGCACCCACTCGGGAAATTCCCGGAAGGTCTTGGTCTTCGGGTCGACGGCTCCCTGGAAGAGGCCGATGGCCGTTTCGTAGTCGTTGCGCGTGTCGATGACCAGCGTTTCCGGATCGGAGATCAGCGCGTTCCAGTCCTTCGGCTCCACATAGGTGCCGACCACCTTTTTGGGGTCGATGTTCTCGACGCCCATGGTGACGATCTCCTTCTTCAGGCGCACCTTCATGCGCAGGAAGGGCATGGCCGAGGCCCGGCTCTCCTTGTGTACCAGGCCGGCGAATTCCGGCTGCGCGCGGACACAGGCAAGGACCGCCGCAATGCCTTCTTCGGTGCCGGCGATCGTCCCGTTAATGCCCTCATGGGCCAGAAGCAGCGTTCCCTTCACCCCATTGGCATCGCAGATCGCCTGCAGCGGCTCGCGGAAATCGGCGAAGCGCGGAAAGGATACGAAATGGTAGAGGGCGGCCACCAGAAACTGGCCCGGCGTCTCCGGGCGGCGCGATGTCGTGAGCATGTCGGTCATGCGGCACGCAAATACAGGTTTCGGGCGCCAAGTGCAATTGCGGCGAATCACGCCTGAGCGCGGCTTTCAGTAAGTGTTCTACCTTCCGGCTTCGAGCCAGAGCAGTTCGAGGGTTCGGCTCTCCCTCCGCGGCCGGTCGAGAAAGACCGCATCCGCGCGCTTCAAGGCCTCACGCCTCAGCTCGTCCTGCCTGGCCGCGACATTCGAAAGAAGATGTTCCCTGCTGTTGCCCGCCAGGTCCGGCCGTTCGTCGACGAGCGACATCAATGCGGCGATGTCGTTCAGATGGCCGAGCACATCGACCAGTTCGCTCGCCTCGGTTCTCTTCGCCCGCATTGCCGACGGCCAGGCCTCGCGAAGCAGGGAGAGCTGCATCCGGTAATCCTGTGCGCCCTTGCGCAGGTCGTGAAACAGCGTCGTATCGGAGCTTGCCGCACAGGCCGCCCTGGCGCGTGCGGCGCGCCGCAATGTCTGCCGCCAGCCCTTCGCCAGGCGGCGGGCGGATTTCCGCCTTCCGTCATGGAAGGAAACATGAGCGAGTGCGGCGTGCGCCTTTCGGCAATTGACGATGGTTTCTTCGATCTTCCGGTCGAGATCGCCTTCGTCTTCGGCAATCCGGTCGCGCCGGCTTGCGAGGATCGAGCAGATCTTGTCGAGGGCCAGCTGCTGCTCCTCGCTCGCCGCGTGCCGGCGCAGATACCCGGCATTCTCGACAAGCGCTGCCGCGTCGCGGAATGTCGAGAGACTGCGTGCCATGGCGCGGAAGCGGGCGTTTTCCTGCCTCTGGAAGAGTGGCGCATCCGCGGCCACGAGGCGATAGAGCGAGCGCAGGCGCTTGAAGCCCTTGCGTGCATCGTGGATCGCTTCATGCACGCCTTCGGGTTGGACCTCCAGCATCGCGATCGCGCGTTCGATCTGTTCCCCTCCGACGGCGCGGAAGTCCTCTGTAAAGGGGCGCTTCGGATGGAAGGCAAAGGTCATGTCTGCGCTTCCAGCAGTCCTTCGGTGGCAAGCGCCTGATTGGAGTAGCGGCGATCGCCGGTGATCTCGCGCCCCAGCCAGGCCGGCAGGTTGGGCAGGTCCGTTTCCCGCTTCATTTCGACTTCGGCGACTGTGAGCCCTTCAAGCGCGCCCTCATAGACGTCGACCTCCCAGGTGAAACCCTTGTGCGGTATCCGGAAACGCCGCTTCTCGATGACGATGCCGATCGCCTGGGTCAATAATTCCCGCGCGTCATTCATGGGGAGATCGTATTCGTACTCGTTGCGGACGAGCGCCGATTTGCCGATCTTGATGGTCAGGCGTGCCCGCTTGTTGCCGTGAATGCGCACGCGTACGGAGCGGTCTTCCATGGTGACGACGTAGGCCTGACGTAGCCTGATGCCCTTGTCCGCGTGTTGCCGCCAGCCATCGGTGGCGACAAGAAACTTGCGCTCAATCTCCTTTGCCATGGATCTCCTGCCATTTCGAGAAGTCGGCCGGCACAGACTACCGTTTAATCGATGTCGCTCAAGTCTTGTCCCTTCGATCACGATGATTTTAGATCGGATGGACCTGAAATCGTGAACGTGATCGGTCCTGACAAGTTAGAGCGGAAGCGGGCGGAATAGCGCGAACCGTTTTCCGGGGCGCGATCTACCGCAGATGGTTTCTCTTCGGCGGCAGAGTAGCTTTCAGGCTCGACAACCGCAGACCGGCACGCTATGCGAGGGGCATTATTCAATCGTTTTAAAAGGACGATCGGCATGAGCGCGAAAACGGACAAGCTTCTCTCCATCCTCAAGCTGCAGCCGGTGGTTCCGGTCTTGGTGATCGATGATGCGGGGTCGGCGGTACCGCTCGCGCGGGCGCTGGTCGCCGGAGGCCTCAAGGCGATCGAGATCACCTTGCGCACGCCGGCCGCGCTGGAGGTGATCCGTGCCGTCGCGAATGAGGTTGAGGGCGCCGTTGCCGGTGCCGGCACCATCCTCAATGCTGCCCAGTTCGAAGAGGCCGTCGCGGCCGGGTCGCAGTTCATCGTCAGCCCCGGCACGACGCAGGAACTGATCGACGTCGCCAACGATCACGAGGTGCCGCTGCTACCGGGTGCGGCGACGGCGAGCGAGGTCATGGGGCTGCGCGAGGAGGGCTACGATGTGATGAAGTTCTTCCCGGCCGAGCAGGCCGGAGGCGCTGCCTATCTGAAATCGCTGTCGTCGCCGCTCGCAGGCACCATGTTCTGCCCGACCGGCGGAATCTCGCTTGCCAATGCGCGCGACTACCTGACGCTTCCGAACGTCGTTTGCGTCGGCGGCTCCTGGGTTGCGCCGAAGGACCTGGTCGTCAGGGGCGACTGGGCCGGCATCACCAAGCTTGCGGCCGAGGCCTTCGCGCTCAAGGGCTGATCCTAGTTAGAGCGGGACGAGGAAAAGTGTGCCGTTTTCCGCCTGCATCCCGCGTCTCAACTTCTTGGAATCGATCACGCCGGCACGCGATGGAAGAAGGCCGGCATTCGTCCGGCCATTTCATTCTTCACGCCGGTTTGTATTTCCGTGGCAACGTTCCTATGTCTCAATCGGCCAACGACGGAGCGGGGTGGGGCGTTCATGCCTGCCATCGCGCATGGACCGAAAAGGAGCAAGCCTGATGTTCGACGCGAAGAAATTGCTGGATCAGTTCCTGGGATCGCAGGTGCCCGGCGCCGGAGGGACCGTCCGCGGCCGGGCGGATCAGGTGACCAAAGTCGCGAAAGACAATCCGCTTGCCAGCGGCGCGATCGCCGCGGTCCTGCTCGGCACGAAATCCGGACGCAAGCTGGCCGGCAATGCCGCCGTCCTCGGCGGTCTCGCCGCGATCGCCGGCCTCGGCTATCAGGCCTACAAGAACTACCAGTCCGGCAAGGAGCCGGTGGCCGAGCCCGCACCACGCGCACCGGCGCAGTTGCCGGCGCCGCCCGCCGACTCCGGCTTCGCCGCGCCGGAAGCGCTGAGCGACGACTTCGCGCTCGTTCTGGTGCGCGCCATGATCGCCGCCGCGCGCGCGGATGGCCATATCGACGGCACCGAGCGCGGCCGCATCATGGACAAGCTATCCGTTTCGGGCCTTTCCGCGGATGCGGCGGCCTTCCTGGAAGCGGAGCTCGTCAACCCGATCGATCTCGACGCCATCATCTCCGCCGGGAAGACGGAGGAGGAGCGGGTGGAGATCTATACGGCCTCCCGTCTCGCGATCGAGCCGGACGGCCGGGCCGAGCGCGGCTATCTCGATCTGCTTGCCGGGCGGCTCGGCCTGGCCGATGCGCTCGTCGACCACATCGAGGCGACGGTTTCTGCGGCAAAGATTCCGGCTTGAACGAATTCATGAGCGGGCGTCGATCCGTTCCGCTCATGGGTCGCATCACGAGTTTGAATTTGTCACCGCCCTGCGTCTGTCCTATGGCCAGTGCGAATGCAAACGCGGGAGCAGTTGATGCGTGATCTTGCCCACTGGAAAGGATGCTCGGCGCCGAAACCGGTGCTCATCGAGGGGCGATACGTCCTTGTCGAGCCCTATGATCGGGCGAAACATCTGAACGCCCTCTGGAGCGATGCCTTCGGCGGCATGGCCATCAACCCTCTGCTCAAATATTTCTCCCAGGAGGATTTTTCGGGCATAGAGGATTTCGACACCTGGCTTTCGGCGGTTCAGCAGAAGTCGGGCTGGGTGACCGAGGTCTTTCGCGAGAAGGCGAGCGGCAAGGTCGTCGGCATGGCAAACTACATGCGCGCCGATCCCGCCAACGGCGTCGTCGAGGTCGGCGGCGTCGCGCATGGGTCCGCCATGGCGCGATCGCCGCTTTCGACTGAAGCGCACTATCTCATGGCCAGGCATGTGTTCGACGACCTCGGCTATAGGCGCTATGAATGGAAGTGCCACAGCGAAAATCAGGCGAGCCGCACCACCGCGGCGCGCCTCGGCTTCATCTTCGAAGGCATTTTCCGTCAGCACATGGTTTCGAAACGCGCCAATCGCGATACGGCCTGGTTCTCGATGATCGATCGCGAATGGCCGCTCATCAAGACCGCTTTCGAGCAGTGGCTTTCGCCCGACAATTTCGATCGCGACGGACGCCAGAAGCAGCGCCTCGAGGATATCCGCGCAACGCTTGCGCAGGAGGAACGAAGGTGAGCACGCCCGAGAAGGAGAAATCGCCCGCCGTCGCGGCAGCCATCATTCTGCTGGTGGTCGGGATCGGCTTCTTTGCGCTGCCCTCGATCATGGTGAGGCTCGGCGACATATCCCCATGGCTTGCGGCCGCCGTCGGCTGCCTATTCGTGATAGCCTTCTTCCTGATCTTCTGGCTGCGCGCCCGGTATCAGCGCCGGAAGGGACTGTGAGTCTCCGGTCGGCTATTTCCGCATATTCTATTGAAGGTGCGGGTGCTGCGGGTCAGTTCGGATACCTTCAAGAGCGGGTACCGACATTCTCGTCGAACGTGCCAGCGTAAACTGCTTCTGGTGAGGATATGAAAAGAAGGATATTATAATATCCTCGAAAGGATATACTGTATGCCGCTCTATATCAAGGATCCCGAGGTCGACCGGCTGGCCGAGGAGCTTATCAGCCTGACCAAATCCAGCAAGGTGGATGCGGTCAAGGACGCGCTCAAGCATGAGATAGCCAAACGTAAGGCCGTTCTTCCTGTCCGAGAACGCCTTGCAAAATCCCTTGCCATGGCGCGCGAGGCCGGTCCCTTTGCCCCCGGCAACCACAAGCGGGAAACCGACGACATGTGGGGCGATGACTGATGCTGTTCATTGACGCCTCGGTTATCGTCGCCATTCTGGCCGAGGAAGAGGATGCCCCAAGCCTGATCGATCGGCTCGAGCAGGACGGCGGCCCCTACTACGTCTCGCCCGTCGTGCGGATGGAAGCGACCCTATCGCTCACGCGCCGATTGGCCGAGGCCGCAGGCAGGGGTGGACCAGCAACACCCGAGATGATGGACACGGCGCGCCGTCTCGTCGAGCAGTTCATCTCCGACCTCGATTGCAAGGAAGCGATGATTTCTGGCGACGTTGGCTCCAAGGCGCTTGATGCCGCGCGGCAGTTCGGCAAGGTCATGAACCACCCCGCCAAGCTGAACATGGGCGACTGTTTCACCTATGCCTGCGCGCGGGCTTATCGTACCCGAATTGCCTATAAGGGTGACGACTTCACCTATACCGATCTCGGCTGGCATAGCCATTAAGGTCTATCGGAAAGCCACGCCAAACCCTGGGGCGCGGCCTACCCCTTCTCGCCGTCGGAACGGGGAGAAGGTCGCGTCAGCGAGATGAAAGGCGGTTGCGGGTGGAATGTTCTTCCGAGGTAACTCAGCTCTGCAGCGCCGCGCCCAGGAGCACCAGCCCGAGCAGCAGGACAAGCAACGCACCGGCGATCTCGATGCCGTTCGAGATGCGTGCCGCAGCCGAATCGCTGGAGGCATAGCGCACGGCAATGCCCTTGGCCGTCACGGCCATGGTCGCCAGGATCGAAACGGTGATTGCCGTGCCGATCGACATGGCGAAGACCGAAAGCACGCCGCCGAGATAGAGCCCGTTGAGGAGGGCGAAGGACAGCACGATCAGCGCGCCGGAGCAGGGCCGCAGGCCGACTGCGACGATCGCCGACCAGGCTTCGCTGAGCGCGAAGCGGTCGCCCTTCAGGAGCGCCGGATCGGGTGCATGGGCGTGGCCGCAGGTGGCGCAGACCTCGCCGGGCCCGTGCGCATGCCCGTGCGCATGGTGGTGATCATGATGATGATGCTCGTGGCCGTGGCTATGACCGTCATGGGCATGCACCGTGGCCGGGGCAGGGGCCGGACGCAGCATCGATCGCAGCTTGCGGAAGACCAGCCAGCCGCCGAAGGCCGCGATCAGCGCATAGCTCGCGATTTCGAGTGCACGGGTGGCGTTCGTCATGCTGATCGAGGAGCCGCGCAGCACGAGATAGACGGCGCCGATCAGGAGGATGGCAACGACGCCCTGCAGGATCGAGGAGAGGAAGGAAAGCAGCACGCCTCTCTTCAGTTCCGTCTCATTGGCGATCATGTAGGAGGAGATGACCGCCTTGCCGTGGCCCGGACCGGCGGCATGGAAGACACCGTAGGTGAAGGAAAGGCCGATCAGGGACCAGAGCTGCCACGGGTTATCGCGCATGTCCTTGAGTGCGTCGGTCAGCATTCGGTAGAAGCCCTGCTGCTCCATGTTCACCCAGGAAAAGAACCCGCCAAGGAAGCCCGTCGTCCGGATGGAAGGTTCGGCAGTGCCGATGCCGAGAGGCGACTGGGCGGCGGCGACGGTTGCGGAAAAGGCCGTCAACAGGAGGGCGGCCACGATCAGGCGGCCGGCGTTGCGGGCATTCAGCATGTGATCTCGATCCTGGTTGCAAAGAGCTTCGACGTGTCGGTCCCGGTCGGATCGTTCCAGAAGGCGTCGGTCAGCGTGTCCTTGTTCTCCGCCAGCACTTCGTCGGGATCGGGCCGCACCACCTGATGCTGGCAGGCCTCGATCTTGTCGCCGACGACGGAGAGGTCTTCGTCGGTCGGGAAGTCAATGGCGGTATACATGGTCGGGTCGTAGACGCCGAAGGAAAGCTTGCCCTTGAGCGGCATGGTCTCGGCAGGCTTGACCGCGAACATCATCAGGAGCTGGTTATCCTTGTAATCGACGGTGATGCTGTCGGGTCTGTTGACCTTCACGGATTTGCCGTTGTCGGAAATCGACGTGTAATAGTTGTACTCCGCCAGCGACTCGAGCACCGTCTGGCCGACTTCCTTCAGTTCATCCGGGTCGAGCGTGGCGTTCGCGTTCTTGTCGAAGTCGAGAACGACGCTTGCCGAAAACAGCTCGTCGAACCGCCAGACATTCCTCAGCTCGCCGATCCCGCCCTTTTCGTCGGAGACGATCTCCAGGCGAGCTTCCGCGAATATATGCGGGTGGGCGAAGGCGAGAGCGGGCGCGAGGAGCGTCGCAAGGCCGGCCATGACGATGCTTTGTGTTTTCATGGGAATGGGAATCCTTTCGGCCGAGGCCGCGCGAATCGTCCCCGAATGTACCGTAAATGAGACGGAATTGGGACTTGTAGCGCATCGTTTCCACCGGGTGAGGAAGGATCGCAGTCGCATCAGCGCGTCCTGCGGAACCAGCTGTGGAGGAAGTCGACGAAGGTGCGAACCTTGGTCGGGAGGTAACGACGATGCGGATAGATGGCGTAGATGCCGCGATCCTTGGGCAGGAAATCGTCGAAGAACGTCACGAGCTCGCCGGCAGCGATCTTCGGCCGGGCGATGAAATCGGGAAGGACCGCCACTCCGATGCCGCTCACCGCGGCCCGCGCCGCGGCAAGCGGGCTGTTGACCTCGATCTGCCCGCTGACCGACACGGTGAATGGCGAACCGTCCTTTTCGACGAAACGCCAGCTCGAATAGGACCGGCCGTTGGTGTCGAGGATGCACGGCAGCTTGGAAAGTTCGCTCGGATGCCCGAGGGGGCCGGCCTTGGCCATGAAATCCGGCGAGGCGCAGACCAGCACCTGAAAGTCGTCGAGCTTGCGGGCGATCAGCGTCGAGTCCTCGAGCCGGGTGATTCGGATGGCGACGTCGAATCCTTCCTCGACGAGGTCGATGAACCGGTCGTCCGAGACGATGTCGAGCGACAGTTCGGGATGCTCCTTGCCGAAGTCGATCAGGGACTGGCCGATATCCGCATCGACGAAAGTCCTCGGCACGGTGATTCGCAATCGGCCCTTGAGGTCGGAATTGTTGGCACGCACGAGATCGGCGAGGTTGTCGATCTCCTTCAGGATCTCCGATGCGCTGCGGTAATAGGTGTGTCCGGCCTCGGTCAGCGAGAACTGGCGCGTCGTGCGGTTCAACAGCAGCGCGCCGAGCTCGTCCTCGAGTTCGCGCACATATTTCGACAGCAGCGCCTTGGATTTGCCGATGCGCCGGGCCGCGGCCGAAAAGCCTTCCGCGTCCACGACATCGATGAAGGCGCGGATGCGGGTCAAGGTATCCATGATTCGTCTTTCTCCGGCATGCAGGCGAAAACGCGCTTGGTAGACGGGTCTCCGGTTCCCACCCGCACGCACGGCCCTGCTGCGATCGTTCAGCCAAAGTGAACACTGGCGCCGTTGCCCGGTCCAGAAAAAATTAGCGGCGAGATGGAAAAAACTCTTGATTACGACAATGATTTTTCTTACCTACGCCTTGCCCAAAGTCGCACGTGCCTGTGGGTGTCCGCCGACCCTCGATTAGGTGAGGTTATCGGTAAGGTACCTGGAACTAACCCCTCCAGTCGCTATTCCGGCCAACCGGGAAATGCGAGGACATCTTGAAGCAACGACGGTGCGGGCCTTTCTGGTGTCTGCCGGCTCTCCAACAGCCGGGGTTACTGAAGAGGCACACCTTCATTGCCGGAAGTGCGGTTGGGTTATTCCCTCCAATCCATGGCAGACAAAGCCGAATCCTAGCCTTTGCGGGCTTTGATTCAAATTCGCGCATCGAGCGCATGCATGGTTCCGGGGTCTCCACCGGCTGGTTCCAGTGCAGGCGCGCGTATGCCCTTTGTCCTCCACAGTCGTGGAGTCTAATGGATCGGGGAATATGGCCATGACCACCGCACGTATCATCGACTTCCTCAACACCCGACGACCCGAAGGTCCTTGCCTCGTTGTCGACCTCGACGTCGTGCGCGACAATTTCAAGGCCTTCCGTCATGCGCTGCCCGACAGCGCGATCTATTATGCCGTGAAGGCAAACCCGGCACCGGAAATCCTGCGCCTTCTCGCCGGCCTCGGCTCCAACTTCGATTGCGCGTCCGTCGCCGAAATCGAAATGGCGCTCGATGCCGGGGCGACGCCGAACCGCATCTCCTATGGCAACACCATCAAGAAGGAGCGGGACGTTGCGCGCGCCCATGCGCTGGGGATCAGCCTCTTTGCGGTCGACAGCCACGAAGAGGTCGAGAAGATCGCGCGCGCCGCTCCCGGTGCCCGTGTCTTCTGCCGCGTGCTGACCGATGGCGAAGGCGCCGAATGGCCGCTGTCGCGCAAGTTCGGCTGCGTGCCGCAGATGGCGGTCGACGTGCTCGTCTATGCGCACCAGCTCGGGCTCGTCTCCTACGGCGTCTCGTTCCATGTCGGCTCGCAGATGACGAAGCTCGACGCATGGGATGCGGCTCTTGCCGATGCCAAGCGCGTCTTCGTCCAGCTTGCCAAGCAGGGCATCGAGCTAAAAATGGTCAATATGGGCGGCGGCTTCCCGACGAAGTACCTCAGGGACGTTCCGTCGGCCGAGGCCTATGGCCAGGCGATCTTCGGCGCGCTGAAGAAGCACTTCGGCAACAACATTCCGGAGACGATCATCGAGCCGGGCCGCGGCATGGTGGGAAATGCCGGCGTGATCAAGGCGGAAGTCGTTCTCGTGTCGAAGAAGTCGGACAACGACAGCCACCGTTGGGTCTTCCTCGACATCGGCAAGTTCGGCGGTCTCGCCGAGACGATGGACGAGGCGATCCGCTATCCGATCCGTACGGCCCGCGATGCCGATGCGATGGAACCCTGCGTGCTCGCCGGCCCGACCTGCGACTCGGCAGACGTGCTCTATGAGAAGAACATGTATCCGCTGCCGATCTCCCTGACGATCGGCGACGAGGTTCTGATCGAAGGCACGGGCGCCTACACGACGACCTACTCGGCCGTCGCTTTCAACGGCTTCGAGCCGCTAAAGGCCTATGTCATCTGATCCTGCTCGCTCCCGTTCACGCGGGAGCGGCTTTCACAATTCATGTCCGGTCCGCCTGAAGCGGTTTTGATGACGGGAGGCCCAGATGGCCGCTGTTGTTGATTCCTTGCGCGCGTTCTTCGCGCCAACCACCTTTGTGATCGACTCGGAAAACCCGGGCGATGTCGTTGCGCGCGAGAACCTGCTCGACCGCGCCATGGGCGCGGGTCGCCGCAGGAAATCGTCGGAGAAGCTGCGTCGCGGCCGCGTGCCTGCCGAGGGCCTTGCCCTTGTCGCCCGGGATGCCGACGGTCACGTCATCGGCACCGTGCGCCTCTGGAACGTCGAGGCCGGCGTCAACCGCGAGGGCCAGCCGGTGCCGGCGCTGCTGCTCGGCCCGCTTGCGGTCGATCCGGCGCATGAGGGCAAAGGTATCGGCGGCATGCTGATGCGCGCGGCGGTCCAGGAAGCCAAGAACCGCGGCCATGGCGCCGTCCTGCTCGTCGGCGACGCCGCCTATTACGAACGTTTCGGCTTCTTCTCGCAGCGCGCGCAGCATCTCGTCATGCCCGGTCCTTTCGAGCGCAATCGCTTCCTGGCGCTCGAGCTCAAGGAAGGCTGGCTCGACGGTGCTGCCGGGATGCTGGTCGCCAGCGGCCGGAAACTCGCTTTGCCGCCGCTTCGCCGCGCCGCCTGAATTTCTTCCGCCTCTCACCCTGCGGAGGTGGATTATCAGCAGCGCTCCTGCCGTCCTTCGCGGCGGGAGCGCTGTTTACGCACTTTTCCGAAGTGCTCTAATTCGCAGCGCGCCGATAGAGCGCCAGAGATCCGGCGAGCGCCAGCAGTGCGCCGCCGCAGATGCGGTCGAGCCAGATCGCGCCGGAGCGCCTCATGAAGCGGACCGCCTGCGACCCGAGCAGGGCGTAACCGAACATCACCACGAAATCGATCGACGCGAAGACGATGGCCAGCATGGCGTATTGCGGCGCCTGCGGCAGGGCGGGATCGATGAATTGCGGCAGAAAGGCCGAAAAGAACAGATAGCCCTTGGGATTGGTGACGGCGACGAGGAAGCTCTTGGTGAAGATGGAGCGCGTTGCGCCGGAATCCGCTCCCTGCGGCGCTTGCGACGGGAGTTCCAGCGTTCCGCGCGATCGCAGCAGCATGACGCCGAGATAGGCGAGATAGGCGGCGCCCAGCCATTTGACCACGGAGAACCAGAACTCCGACGCTGCAAGCAGTGCACCGAGCCCGAGTGCGACCGCGCCGATCAGCACGAAATCCGAGAGCATCGCGCCGATCATTCCTGCCGTTGCCCGTTTCACGCCAAAACGCGAACCATTGGTGAGCGCGAGAAGCACGGTTGGTCCAGGCGTTGCGATGCCGATGAAAGCGACAAGCGCGAATGCGAGAATGGTGACTTCGCTCATGATGTCCTCCCTAGATCACTTTTCCTCATCCCGCTCTTGGCGACGCCAAGTCGTCCCATAGCTGTCGCGTGCGTGCAAGTGGCCATCGCCGGCGGCCCGCGCGTTTGACAGCCTGCATGGTTTCCCCTATTCAGGCGCCGGGCGAGGGCCCCTGCCGTCCGCGAGCGTCAAGCTTCGGTGAAGTCTCTCTTTTCGACACGGTCACGCCGAGCGGCATGCTGCCGATGGCAATGCGGACACCCATCCAGAAATGCATGCCGTAACAGGAGACCCTGTCATGACGCATGAATTACGAAGCCTTCCCTCGCTCGATGCGCTGAAGGACCAGGCCAGACGCCTGAGATCCCGGCTTGCGTCGGAGGGTGACGAAGTCACCCACTCCAAGTCGCTCGAGCTGGTCGCCGCCCAGTATGGCTATCGCGATTGGAACACGCTGCACGCGGCCGTCGGCAACCGGCCTGCTTTCAACCCATGGATGCTCGGGGCGCGGGTCAAAGGCCGTTATCTCGGCCAGGCTTTCGAAGCGGAAATCCTCTCGGCCCAGGCGATCAGCGCGAAACCGCGACGTTATCGGCTGACGTTCAAGTTCGACGAGCCTGTCGACGTCGTCACATTCGAGAGCTTCTCCGCTTTCCGACAACGGGTCACCGCCACCATCGATGAAAGCGGGCGGACGGTCGAGAGGACCTCGGATGGGCGGCCGCATCTTGAACTGGAGTGGTGAGGAACAGGCGGAGCTGGCCCTCATCCGGCTTGCCCCCGCCTTTTCGCCGCAGCGGCGGATTGCATGCATTCACGCCTGCTACCCGGCGATATCCACCACACCGCAATCGCCCGCCGCCGATCCGAAGGCGAGTTGGCGGCCGCTCTTGTTCCAGGCCATGGCGGTGATCGCGCCATTGCCCGGGCGACGCAACAGCACTTCCTTGCTGTCCGCGAAGCGGGCGGCGAGGATCATGCCATCCTCATAGCCGATGGCGACGATATCGTCTGCCGGGTGGCAGGCGACTGTCGTCACCATTATGTTGGCGCGGGTGCCGAGCTCGAGCGGCGCCTTGCCCATCGGTCCGTCCTTGCCCTGAAACGGCCAGACGATCGCTGCCGGCGCGCCGGACGAGGCGAGCCACTTGCCCTTCGCAGACCAGGAGAGTGACTTCACCTTGGCCGGATAGCCGGTCATGCGCATGTGCCGCGCCTCGGCGCCGGGCTTCGCGTCGAGCTTCCAGCCATGCAGCGCATTTTCCTGCATTGCGGTGACGACGAAGCGTCCGTCGGGAGAGAAGGTGACGCCTGTGTGGGCGCCCTTCCATTCGAGATCGACCGGCTGGCCTGCCATGGCCACCCAGTGCAGCGAGACGCCGTTGTATCGCGCGGCGGCGATCCTCAGGCCCTTGGGTGCGAAGGCGATGCCTTCGACGGTCCGCTGCTCGGGAAATTCCCTGGTGGTACCGTCGGAAAGGCGGACATGCGTCGTCTTGCCGTAGGCGTAAGCGACCGCACCTTGCGGTCCGGCCGCAACTTGCGAGATCCATTTGCGACCCGTGTCGGCAACGAGGCTCGCCGTGCCGTCTGCCGAAATGCGCATTACCTTGCCGTCTTCGCCGCCGGTCAGCAGCGTGTCGTTCGCCTCGTCGACAACGAAGGACAGCAGCCCGTCATGTGCTTCGGTCGTCTTGTGGCCGTGATCGAGCCGGTGGATCGTGCCGGCGGCCCCGGCGAAGAAGGGAACATCCTTGAGGAAAGCCACGCCGACGACGTGGCCTTCGAGATCGAGCGGAGCGACGGTCGGCATCAGTTGGACGGGCTTTCTTTTTTCATCATGAACTTATCCCGAAGCCGGGCGCCATCTTCCGGGATCATGCCTGGACTTCGCACGCCTTGAAGGTGCGCTCGATCTTCTCGCGGTCGAGATCGCGGCCGATGAAGACGAGCCTGCTTTCGCGCTTCTCGCCGTCTTTCCACGGGCGCTGGTGATCGCCTTCGATGATCATGTGAACGCCCTGGACGACATAACGCTCCGCATCGCCGGCAAAGGCGATGATGCCCTTGAGGCGCAGGATGTTCGGACCGTCGGTCTGGGTGATCTTCTGGATCCAGGGGAAGAAACGATCCGGATTCATTTCGCCCCCGCGCAGCGAAATCGACTGCACCGTCACGTCATGGATCGGCGAGGGACCGTCGTGATGGTGATGGTGATGGTGGTCGTGGTCGTGATCATGATCATGATCATGATGGTGGTGATCATGATGGTGGTGATCGTGGTCGCAATCGGGACCGCAAACGTGGTCGTGATCCTCCTGATCGAGGAAGTGGGGATCGTTTTCGAGCGCCCTGTCGAGATTGAAGGCCCCCTGGTCGAGCACCTTTCCGAGGTCGATCTCGGAGCGCTGCGTGCGATAGATACGGGCGGACGGATTGATGACGCGCACGGTCGCCTCGACGCGCTCGAGTTCCTCCGGCGTCACGAGGTCGGTCTTGTTGAGGAGCACCACGTCGGCGAAGGCGATCTGGTCCTCGGCCTCGCGGCTGTCCTTCAGACGCAGCGGCAGGTGCTTGGCGTCGACGAGCGCCACGACGGCGTCCAGTTCGGTCTTGGCGCGAACGTCGTCATCCATGAAGAAGGTCTGCGCGACCGGCACCGGGTCGGCAAGGCCGGTGGTCTCGACGATGATCGCGTCGAAGCGTCCGGGACGGCGCATCAGTCCTTCGACGACACGGATCAGGTCGCCTCGAACGGTGCAGCAGACGCAGCCGTTGTTCATCTCGTAGATTTCCTCGTCGGACTCGACGATCAGGTCGTTATCGATGCCGATCTCGCCGAACTCGTTGACGATGACCGCATATTTGCGGCCATGATTCTCGCTGAGGATGCGGTTCAGAAGCGTCGTCTTGCCGGAGCCGAGATAGCCCGTGAGCACGGTGACGGGGATCGGCTTCTGCGCGGATGTTTCGGTCATGGGAACCTCGAGGGTTGGCGATGCGCCGCGGGCATCGATGGTTGGGTTCTCATATAAGAGATGAGGTGGCGATGCGCAAATACAGACCTGTGTCGCGATCGACGGGGGAGAAAAAATCAGTCGAGCTCGCCGGCATCGAAGGCGTTCACATCCTCGAGCAGCTCGATGATGCCTTTTGCCGCATGCGCAAGCAGCGCTTCGCCGCGCTCGGCGGTGGCGGCGGCGGCATTGCCGGCGACGCCGTCCGGGTTCAGATCCGACATCTTCCAGCCGAAAGCGTGCGGGCCGTAAGCGCGCAGATGCTTGAAGGAAAGCGCGAATTCGCCCTGGCGCGAAGGGAAGGCGCGGGCCTTCGCCATATCCACCTTGTCCGGATGGAGCGCCAGCATGACCGAGGTCTCGATATCGCCGCCATGGATGTCGACCGCCTTGTCCTTGGCGCTGATCCAGCCATCCGGCTGTCCGAAGCGTGTCCAGCTCGTCGCCACGGCCAGCATCCTGAAGCGTATCCGCGCCTCCGTCGCTACGATGGTCATCAGGGGCGAATTGCCGCCATGTGCGTTCAGCATCACGAACTTGCGGACGCCGAGTCCGGCGAGACTCTCGGCGATGCCGAGCCAACGTTCGATCGCCTCGTCATAGGCGAGCGTGCGAGTGCCGGAAACATCCATGTGTTCGATCGAATAGCCGACCGGTTCGACAGGCAGGAAGGTCACGGGCAGTGCTTGGGGGAGTGCGGCGATGACGCGCTCGACGATGCCCGCCGCGATCAGCCGATCCGTTTCGAAGGGGAGATGCGGCCCGTGCTGTTCATGTGCGCCGAGCGGGAGCACCGCGATCCAGTCCCGCCGCTCGACGGGTTCGAGTGCGGCGGAATTGTCGGTCCATCGGGGCTTCGGCAACGACATTTCTACTCGGCCCTCGGCGTGGTTTGTCGTAAAATCGTTATTTGAGTCATACAGTTCGTAAACTCAAGCCTTATTGCTATAAGTGTAGTGTAGGGGATTCGGCGGGAGGTCCAATGGGCAAGAAGAGCAAAGCCGAAAGGAAGGGCAAGAACGGCAAGAAGAAGGACGAGATCGTCGCCGAGGCGAACGATCACGATCTTGCTTCGGTTCTCGTCCAGGCGGCCCGCTCGATGCGCACGGTGCTCTCTCGCAATCTCGTCGCAAGCGGCCTTTATGCCGGGCAGGACGGCGTCATGCTCGCCCTTGCCGAAACCGACGGGCTCACGGCCGGCGCGCTGGCGGGCAAGCTCGGGGTTAAGGCACCGACGATGACGCGCACGATCGGCCGCATGGAAGCGCAGGGCTTCCTCGAACGCCGGCCGGACAGGGACGATGCCCGGCTGACCAAGGTCTATCTGACAGAGCTCGGCCGTGATCGTCTGCAGATCATCGCGGAAGCGGGCCAGCATTCCGAGAAGCTCGCAACACGCGGTCTGACCGACAAGCAGGTGCGCACCCTCATGAAGCTCCTGCGCGCCGTCGACAGCAATCTGCAGGCCGCCAGAGCTGCGGATTGAGCCGGGGTTTGAGAACCGGGCGGCTTGAACTTCCCGATTGCAGCGATAATTTAAACAGTTTAAAGGAATTTAAACTGGCTGACGGCAGCGACTGCAACGGGGGATATGGTGGCGCAAAAGGTCAAGCTTTCTACAATCGCGGAAACACTCGGCCTTTCGACGGCGACGGTATCCCTGGCATTGCGCGACAGCCCGCTGGTGGCGGCGGTCACACGCGACAAGATCAAGGAACAGGCGCGCGCACTCGGCTACATCTACAACCGCCGTGCCGCAAGTCTCAGGACGTCGCGCTCGGGCATCATCGGTGTCGTCGTGCACGACATCATGAACCCGTTCTACGGTGAGATCCTCAAGGCGATCGAGGCTGAGCTCGATCGCGACAAGCAGACCTTCATTCTGTCCAACCACTACGATTCCGTCGAGAAGCAGCGCGATTTCATCGAGACGCTGCTGCAGCTCGGTGGCGACGGCGTGATCATGTCGCCCGCTATCGGCACGCCGCCGCAGGACATTCAGCTTGCCGAGGACAACGGCATGCCGGCGATCCTGATCGCCCGCTCGATCGAGGGGCTCGACGTCCCCATCTTCCGCGGCGACGACGCCTATGGCATTTCGCTGGCGACCAATCATCTCATCGGGCTCGGCCATCGCTGCATCGCGATGGTCGGGGGAACGGACCAGACCTCGACCGGCCGCGACCGCTACCAGGGCTACGTCAACGCGCTGCGCAAGGCGAATATCGAGGTCGACCCGGACCTGCGCATCCCGGGGCCGCGCTCCAAGCAGGGCGGTTTCGAGGCCGCGGTGCATCTCCTTTCGCTGCCGCAGAAGCCCACCGCGGTCGTCTGCTGGAACGATCTCGTCGCCATCGGCATGATGAACGGCATTGCACGCGCAGGCCTCGTGCCGGGCGTCGACATCTCCGTCACCGGCTACGACGATCTCGAGGAAGCGTCGATCGCGACGCCGGCGCTGACGACCGTCTGGAACGGCCAGGCGGAGGTGGGGCGCAGTGCGGCGCGCGCGCTCCTGGACAAGCTTTCCGGCAGCCATGAACCCGACGGCATCCATCTGATCAAGCCGGAAATGCGCATCCGCCAGTCGACCGGCCCGCTGCGCGTAACGGCTTGATCGATCCCTCCGAGTCTGAACAGGATGCGTGAGTGTTCGTCCGCATTCCCGCCATGTCCGGAAAGGAAACCCGATGAGTCGTCCTAGAATTCTCGTGCCCGGGAAGATCAACCCGAGGGTCCTCGAACGATTGCCGGAAATGTTCGAGACCGTGCGCATCGAGCGCGCCGATGCGGCCCTCGTGACAGCCGACATGCGCGACGTTTCCGGCATTGCCGTTTCGGGCAAGCTGCCGGTGCCGCTGATGGATGCATTCCCCAGCCTCGAGATCGTTGCGAATTTCGGCGTCGGCTACGACGGCGTCGATGTCTCGCGTGCAGCAGCCCGAGGGATTGTCGTCACCAATACGCCTGATGTCCTGACCGAGGAAGTCGCCGACACGGCCATCGGCCTCCTCCTCAACACGCTGCGCCTCCTGCCGCAGGCCGAGCAATGGCTGCGCCAAGGCCGCTGGGTGCGCGAGGGGGCCTTCCCGCTATCCCCGCTTTCGCTCCGCGGCCGTACGGTCGGGCTGTTCGGCCTCGGCCGGATCGGCCTCGCGATCGCACGGCGGCTCGAAGCCTTCGGCGTCTCGATCGCCTACCACACGCGCACGCCGCGCGAAGGCCTCGGCTTCACCTATCATCCGACCCTCGTGGGTATGGCCGAGGCCGTCGACACGCTCATTGTCATCGTGCCCGGAACAGCGAGCACGCTGAAAGCGGTCAATGCCGATGTTCTTTCGGCGCTCGGCCCGAAGGGCGTGCTGATCAATGTGGGTCGCGGCTCGACGGTGGACGAGGCGGCGCTTGTCACCGCACTTCAGAACGGCACCATTGCCGGCGCCGGCCTCGACGTCTTCGAGAACGAGCCCAATGTTCCCGAGGCGCTGCTTTCGTTTCCGAACGTCTCTCTGCTGCCGCATGTGGCGTCGGCCTCTGTCGTCACCCGCAACGCCATGTCCGATCTCGTCGTCGACAACCTGAAGGCATGGTTCTCGACCGGTGAAGCTTTGACACCGGTGGCCGAGACGCCGTTCCGGCGTAGAGCGATCCAAAACTAACTGGCCTTGCTCTCACAATAGGCGCGCGCGGCATCGCCGAAGGCCTTGAAGAGCGCGGCCGACGGGGCGTCGGTCCGGACCCAGTATTCGGGATGCCACTGCACGCCGACGGCGAAGGCCTTGGCGCCGATGACCGAGACCGCCTCGATGGTCCCGTCGTCGGCCACGGCTTCGACCGCAAGGCGCGGAGCGGCGGCACCAATCGCCTGGCGATGCAGCGAATTGACCCTTACGCGGCCGGTGCCGAGGACCGGGGCCAGACAGCTTCCTTCCTTCACGACCACATCCTGGCGAATGCCATAGGCGACATCGAGATCCGGAACCTCCGGCTTGCGATGGTCCCAGATGCCGGGCTGCTCCTGGATCTCGCTCGCAAGCGTGCCGCCAAGCGCGACATTGAGCTCCTGTATGCCGCGGCAGATCGCGAACAGGGGGACGCCGCGGTCGAGTGCGCGGCGGATCAGCGGCAGGCTGGTCGCATCGCGGCCCGGGTCGAAAGGCCCGTCCGCTTCGCTCGCCTCCCTGCCATAGAGCGAAGGGTGGACGTTGGAGCGGGCGCCGCTGGCGAGCACGCCGTCGACGCGGTCGAGAATCTCGTCCACATCGTTCCCGGCCTCCAGAGCGGGAACGAGAAACACCATCAGCCCGGCGCCCTCGACCGCCGCGCGGACATATTGGTGGGCGGCAACATGCCAGACATTGCCGTCGAATTCGCGGAAATCGCAGGGGATGGCAACGACAGGTTTCGACATCGTCAGACTCCGGTTATTATCCGCTAAAGCCTTGCCGCCAGAACCCTCAAAAAGTCAACTGGGGGGAGCTCGGACACCGTCGCCAGTCGGCGACTGTAACGTCGCGCATAGCACGGGGACACATATCCGAAACGCTGATACCGACAGGGGCCAATATCTGCCGGGGCAATCTTTCGTTAAGTCCTCGACCCTAACAATCCGGCAAACCGGAGCTTAGGTTCATGACCCGCAATGAACGGGGCGCTCTTCCGGCAGACATCTATCTGTCGTTCGTAAGCTCGCTCTACCAGAATCGAGGGACGTTGGTGATCGGCATGCTATCGCATGTCGTGACCTTTCTGCTTGTCTTTCTGAAGACCTCCGACACGCTCTATCTCGGCTGCACCGTCGCGATCGTCGTCCTGTGGATCGTGCGCAATCTCGACATGATGCGCTTCGACCAGCTGGATCTGTCCGGGGCGGACTACGCGGCCATCAGAATGTGGGAGAACCGCTACATCGTCGGCGGCGTCGCCGTTACGCTGACCTGCGGCATCGCCTGCGGATATGCGATAGCGGTCACCCGGGACGTGTTTTCCCAGGTTGCATGCGTGTCGGTGACGCTTGCCTCGATGATCTCACTGGTGGGCCGCAACTACGGTTCCGAGCGGGCGGTACTGCTTCTGTCGTCTTCGGCCTGCCTGCCGATGATGATCGGCGCCCTGTCGCTGGGCGATCCCTTCATGGCCGTCCTCGCGGTTCTGATCGTGCCCTTCATCCTGACGACCTGGATGATGGCGAATAATGTGCGCGGCTATCTTTTCGAAAAAATCCTCGCAGCCCGGGACGAGAACGTCCTTGCGGCACTGGAAACGAAGACGATCGCGGGGCAGTTCGACGCGGCACTCAACAACATGACTCACGGTCTTTTCATGCTGGACGACCGGCATCGCATCGTGGTGGCGAACGAGCGTGCCTGCGAACTTCTGCACCTAGGCGACAAGGCGCAACTCAAAGGTTGGCTGCTCGGTGATGTCCTCGAGCGCGGGAGCGATGCGCTGGCGCTCGACCCGGAAAGAAGCGACAGCATAGCGCGGCAGCTGGACCTGCTGATCGAGGGAAAGCGTTCGCGCGCGCTCGTCACCATATCGGAGGAGCTTCTTCTCGAATTCTCGGCGAACCGCCGCGAGAACGGCGAAATCGTTCTTATATTCGAAGACGTGACGGCGCGCGTTCAGGCAGAAAGGCAGGTTCTGCAGATGGTGCGCTTCGACACGCTCACCGGTCTGCCGAGCCGGGACTATTTCGCCGAGCTCACCCACAATGCGGTTGCGGCCGGCACGGCGCATGATCGCGACATCGGCCTCCTGCTCGTAGACATCGCCGAATTCAAGCACGTCAATGACACGAGAGGCCACGTCGCCGGCGACAAGCTTCTTCAGGCCATCGCCGATCGTCTCAAGGGTCTCGCAGGCAGTGAGGCGATCGCCGCCCGGCTGATGGGCGACGAGTTCGTCGTGTTCTTTCATAACAGGGTGGGCCGTTCCGGTCTGGAGGAACGGATTCGCGCCGTCCATGCGAAGCTGCACGGCACCTATATGGCCGACGGTTTCACCTTCAACATGGCGATGAATGCCGGATTCGTCATTGTGAGGAAGAGCGAATTCCGGTTAGAGGAACTACAGATCAAGGCCGATCTGGCGCTATCCGAGGCCAAGGCCCGAAACAACGGCGGCTGCACCGCCTTCGAGGCCGAGATGGAAGGGCGCTACCTCGACCGCCAGAAGCTCAAGAGCGACCTGCGCGAAGCGATTGGGAGAGGCGATCTCAGCCTTGCCTACCAGCCGATGTTCACGCCGGATGGATCGCGTGTCGTAAGCTGCGAAGCGCTGGCGCGCTGGACTCATCCGGAGCGCGGCCCAGTCCCGCCCGACATTTTCATCCAGCTTGCCGAAGAGATGGGGCTTGTCACGGACATAACGCGCTTCGTTGTGCGGCATGCCTGCCGCGATTGTCTGACTTGGCCGGCCGAGGTGGCGGTTTCGGTCAATCTCTCCGTTCTCGACCTTCACGGGGACGAGATCGTCGCGATCGTGGCGGAAGCACTTGCAGAGAGCGGCCTCAACCCCGCCCGCTTGCATCTCGAAGTCACCGAAAGCTGCCTGATGGACGAGCCCGTCAAGGTCCAGGCCGTGCTTCGGGAGCTGCGCGAGCGCGGCATGGCGATCGCGATAGACGATTTCGGAACCGGTTATTCGAGCCTCAGCTACCTCGATGCGCTTCCGGTCAGCATCATCAAGGTCGACCGGTCCTTCGTGCGCGACATCCATGTGAATTCCCGGCGCTTCAAACTCCTGCTCGGCACGGTCAATCTTGCCCGCGCCCTGGAGCTCAAGGCGGTCGTCGAGGGGGTCGAGACGGCCGAACAGCTGCAGCTCATAAACGAGCACAATTGCGCCGATCTGATCCAGGGCTTTGTCTTCGCTGCCCCAATGCCCGCCTCTGCCGTGGCCGTCCTGTGCGGGCATGGCATGCCGGAACCGGTTGCGGAGCGGACCGCCTGACGCCTTTCGGCGCAATGTCGCCCCTGCGCCGGCCGCACTAACGATTATGCCGCAGGGCTCGCGGGGCGGTTTTCGTTGCGAAGGGGCGGCGCATTGTGTATGCGGAGCCAAAGGAACCGATTGCGCCCCGCGGGCAAGCGGTCATGGGTGGATAAGACAGGGCCGCCATCGGCGGTGCCGCAGAATTTTGGAGAATTGGACGATGGCAGAGCATCATTCGGGACCGGTCGAAACGGGCGCTCCGATGGACTATTCCGAGCATGAGAAGACATATGATTTCTTCATCAGCGCCACGAAATACGGCACTCTGTTTTGCGTCGCGCTGCTGATTGCGATGGCTGCTGCTTTCTTCACGACGATGGGCTTTTTCAGCTCGCTCGTTCTTTTCATTCTCATCAACGTTGCCGGTTACTTCTTTCTTCGCTGACCGGCGTCGCTGATCCGTCCCGCCGAAGATGGGGAGGGGGTCCCCATCTTTGTCGCGGGCCGATCGAGTTTTCCCGCACCACGTGGGAGTATCGTCTCGGCGGCGGATGTTTCCGCCCCGCAGGAGGAGTTCTGTCGCTACGACGATGCGCCCAGGGTGCACTAAGGTCGCTGTAGCGCATTGAGGTGCCGCATGGTTCTCTCCCGAAATCGGCTCGATTCGGGGACCGTGTGAGTGAAGAGGCGGCGTGCAATGCTGTCGCCTGGAGGACAACGTCCGCAACCCGGCCAGCCGGGGCGGACCGGGGAGGGGGATTTGTGAGCGAGATCGTCTTTATCGCCAAGGAATCGGATCCGAACGAGGGACGTGTTGCCGGTTCCGTCGAAAGCGTGAAAAAACTGAAGTCGCTTGGCTTCGACGTGGTTGTCGAAGCGGGTGCCGGCCTCGGTTCACGCATACCCGATCAGGAATACGAGAAGGCCGGTGCGCGTGTCGGTACGGCGGCGGATGCGAAAACCGCCGACGTGATCCTCAAGGTCCGTCGGCCGAGTGCGCAGGAGATTTCCGGCTACCGGTCCGGCGCTGTCGTCATCGCCATCATGGACCCTTACGGTAACGAGGAAGCGATATCGGCCATGGCCGGCGCGGGCCTCACAACCTTCGCCATGGAGCTGATGCCGCGCATCACCCGCGCCCAATCCATGGACGTGCTTTCCAGCCAGGCAAACCTTGCCGGTTATCAGGCGGTGATCGACGCCGCCTACGAATATGACCGCGCGCTGCCGATGATGATGACCGCTGCCGGCACCGTGCCGGCGGCCAAGATCTTCGTCATGGGCGCGGGCGTTGCCGGCCTGCAGGCGATCGCTACCGCCCGCCGCCTGGGCGCGGTCGTCTCGGCGACGGACGTTCGCCCCGCCGCAAAGGAGCAGGTAGCCTCTCTCGGCGCCAAGTTCATCGCCGTCGAGGACGAGGAGTTCAAGGCGGCCGAGACCGCCGGCGGCTATGCCAAGGAAATGTCCGGGGAGTATCAGGTCAAGCAGGCGGCGCTCGTCGCCGAGCACATTGCCAAGCAGGACATCGTCATCACCACGGCGCTGATCCCCGGCCGTCCGGCGCCGCGGCTCGTGACCCGCGAAATGCTCGATTCCATGAAGCCCGGATCGGTCGTCGTCGACCTCGCGGTCGAGCGCGGCGGCAATATCGAGGGGGCCGAAGCCGGCAAGGTGACGGAGGTCGGGGGCGTCAGGATCGTCGGCCATCTGAACGTGGCGGGCCGCATCGCCGCTTCCGCCTCGCTGCTCTACGCCAAGAACCTCGTGACCTTCCTGGAGACGATGGTCTCGAAGGAGACGAAGGCGCTGGCATTGAACATGGAGGATGAACTCGTCAAGGCCACGGCGCTGACCCATGGCGGGGCAGTCGTGCACCCGGCCTTCGGTGGTGCCATGAGGGGGGAGAAGTAAGATGGCAAACGAACTTCTGGACAAGGCACTGACCGATCTCGAGCGGGCGGTCGAGGCGGTGAAGACCGCCGCCGAATACGTGCCCGATGCGGCCGGAGCGGTGGCGCATGGCGCGACCGGCGGCGCGATCGATCCCTTCGTCTTCCGCCTCGCGATCTTCGTGCTGGCCATCTTCGTCGGCTACTACGTCGTCTGGTCGGTGACGCCGGCGCTGCATACGCCCCTGATGGCGGTGACCAATGCGATCTCGTCGGTGATCGTCGTCGGCGCCTTGCTCGCGGTCGGGATCTCCGCCTCGGGGCTTGCCACCGGCTTCGGCTTCGTCGCACTGGTACTTGCTTCGGTGAACATCTTCGGCGGTTTCCTGGTCACCCAGCGCATGCTCGCCATGTACAAGAAAAAAGAAAAGTGAGGCGGGCCGATGAACGCTAATTTCGCTGCCTTCCTCTATCTCGTCTCGGGCGTGCTCTTCATCATGGCACTGCGCGGCCTGTCGCATCCGACCACCAGCCGCAAGGGCAATACCTACGGCATGGTCGGCATGGGCATCGCGATCGTTACGACGCTGTTCCTGGCACAGCCGTCGATCGGCGGGTTTCTCCTGATCGTCGCCGGTCTTGCGGTCGGCGGCGGTGCCGGCGCCTATATCGCAAAGCGCATCCCGATGACGGCGATGCCGCAGCTCGTGGCAGGCTTTCACTCGCTCGTCGGTCTCGCAGCCGTTCTGGTGGCGGCCGCCGCACTCTATGCCCCGTCCTCCTTCGGCATCGGCGAGGTCGGCTCGATCCCCGCGCAGGCGCTGGTCGAAATGGCGCTCGGCGTGGCGATCGGCGCCATCACCTTCACGGGCTCGATCATCGCCTTCCTGAAGCTGGACGGTCGCATGTCCGGGAAGCCTATCCTTCTGCCCTACCGCCACGCGATCAATCTCGCGCTTGCCGCGCTCGTCGTCTTCTTCATCATCGGGCTGGCGCTCAGCGAAAGCCATTTCGACTTCTGGGCGATCGTCGCGCTGTCGCTGGCGCTCGGCGTGCTGATCATCGTTCCGATCGGCGGCGCGGACATGCCGGTCGTCGTGTCGATGCTGAACTCCTATTCCGGCTGGGCGGCGGCCGGCATCGGCTTCACGCTCGGCAACCTGGCGCTCATCATAACCGGGGCGCTCGTCGGCTCGTCGGGTGCGATCCTCTCCTACATCATGTGCAAGGGCATGAACCGGTCCTTCATCTCGGTGATCCTGGGCGGCTTCGGCGGCGAGACGGCGGCTGCCGGCGGCGACGACGGAGTCCAGAGGACGGTGAAACAGGGCTCGGCCGACGACGCCGCCTTCCTGATGCAGAACGCCTCGAAAGTGATCATCGTGCCGGGCTACGGCATGGCGGTCGCCCAGGCACAGCACGCGCTCCGGGAGCTTGCCGACAAGCTCAAGGAGAACGGCGTCGAGGTGAAATACGCGATCCACCCGGTCGCCGGCCGCATGCCCGGTCATATGAACGTGCTGCTCGCCGAAGCGAACGTCCCCTATGACGAGGTGTTCGAACTGGAGGACATCAATTCGGAATTCGCCCAGGCCGACGTCGCCTATGTCATAGGCGCCAACGACGTCACCAATCCGGCGGCCCGCGACGACAAGTCCTCGCCGATCTACGGCATGCCGATCCTCGACGTCGACAAGGCCAAGACCTGCCTCTTCGTCAAACGTTCGCTCGGCTCCGGCTATGCCGGCATCGACAACACGCTGTTCTACAAGGACGGCACGATGATGCTGCTCGGCGACGCCAAGAAGATGACCGAAGAGATCGTCAAGGCGATCAATCACTGAGGGGAGCGAGGCCGGCCCCTCATCCGGCTGCCGCCACCTTCTCCCCGCAGGCGGGGAGAAGGGATATGCCGCGCCCGCTGGGCATTCCCGTCCCGGATGGGAACCGAAACACCCAATGGCGTCCCCTCTCCCCGCCTGCGGGGAGAGGGTTAGGGTGAGGGGCTTTCGTGCCGTGAACCGGCTATCGTCACCGTATCTCGGCTCCGCTCAGCCGCCCGCGATCTCCGGATCCCAGGTGAAGAGTTCCTTCGCTTTGGCAATGCCGCGGAGCGCAAACCGGCCGAGCGAAACGGCATTCGCGCGATGCTCGACCGGGCAGGCCGCGATGAATTCCGAGGACATGATCACATGCCGCTCGACTGAGCGGCACATGGCGGAGATGCGGCTCACCTCGTTGACGGCTGGTCCGACGACGGTGAAATCCAGCCGGTCCTGGCTGCCGATATTGCCATAGAAGACTTCGCCGATGTGCAGCCCGAGATAAACGTCGGTGGTCGGCTTTCCTTCATCGAGCCGCCGCGCGTTCAACTCCGAAAGCATGACCCGCAGTTGACGCTCGGCCGCGATGGCGGCGCCGCAGGCCTCGGCCGGTTTGCGGCCGTTGAAGATGGCAAGCACTCCGTCGCCGATAAGCTTCAATACGCTGCCGCCATGATCGTGGACGGCGGTGATCACCATGCCGGAATAGTCGTTCAGAAAGGGGATGACATCCTCCGGCGCGACGCTGTCGGCTATGCGCGTGTAGTTGCGCAGATCGGAGAACCACATGACCGCTTCGATCCGCTCGGCCGAGCCCCTTTCGATGCTGCCCTCGACGACGCGGCGGCCGGCATCCCGGCCGAGATAGACATCCGCAAGCGTCCCGATGATGCGCATGCACGAGGCTGTCTTCACGGCGAGCGCGAGGGTGGGCAACAGCACTCTCAGTGCCGCGATGTCCTCCTCACGGAAGCCGGCTTGCCTTTTTGTGGTCCAATAGGAGTACAGGCAGTCCATCTGCCCTATGCGGCCGCGATCGGTGAAGTGATGTATCATGCTGACGCAGTCGGTGTGGCCCTCTGCCTTGAGCGTGTCGAGCACGGTGAAGGGAATATGCTTCTCCCCGGCAAGGCGGGTGCGGCGCTCGGTTTCATTGTCCCTTAGCATATGGAAGAAGACGGAGCGCTGCCAGTTGGCCTGAGCCTCGCCGCCGCTGGTCGAGCCGTATTGCACGACCTCGGGAACCTCGTCGCTTTCGCTGTTCCACTGGAAGGCGCGCCCTTCGAACTCCGGGTGCAGCGTGTCGATGATGCCGAGCGCGCGATCTATGGGCAGGCCCGCAGCGTGGCACCGGTCACAGAAGCCGGCAAGAAGGTCCTGCTCCTTCAGGCCTCGAATTCCCTCTTCCGACATCCACTGAACGATGTCGCGGATCAGCTGTTCCTTCATCCTGCATCCCGTCGTGCCGGCGTTACCGCGTCCGGCAACGATCATCACCATCACAGTGCCGCGCCTTGCAGCGGCGCGCAAGGTGGGCCGTACGGATCACGCAATGTGCCGCGGACGGGAGGAGGGGAGAGGAGCCGGCTTCATCGCTCGCGAAGCGGTCAGCCGGCCGGCACCAGGACCAGGTGATCCACGCCGAGGGCGACATTCAGGCCTTCCTGCACCTGGACATTGACCGGTTGCAGCATGAAGGCCTTGTTCGTGCCGCCGGCAATGACCTTGGCGCCGCCACCGACTGCGAAGCTCGCATCGGCGCCGACACCGACATATTCGCCAGCCAGCGCAAATTCGTTCAGCGGAGTGCCGGTTTTCGCCAGCACGTCCCAGATCATGACGGTTTTGCCGGTGGAGCCGATATCCAGGCCGATCTTGGTGATCTTGCCCGCATAGACCCCTCCAGGCGAGCCATCCGCCGGCGAGAAGGTGCACATCAGGTTCTTGGTCGAGGTGACGATAAGCCCGGTGCCGCCTTCCGAGCCGCATGTGAGACGCCCGAGCGTGACGTAATTCTGGGCGGCGGCAGCTCCGGAGAGCGCCGCAAAGGCGATTGCGGTAATGAGGGTCTGTCGAATCATGGCTCGGATCTCCGTGCTGAAGCGTTTCACTGCTCATTCAAACTGTGAAACGCTCGAACCCCTTTGAAACTGCGCGCTTCCGGACGGAAAACCGCTACGCTTTTCCTGGAAGTGCTCTAGGCCATGGTCAAACGGATTGAATTCAGGATGGTTCCGCAACCCTGATCGGCGCAGATGAAACGACGACGCCCGCGACAGGGCCGCGGGCGTATGATGTCCGACGGAGGGTGGGCGAAGTTTCAGGACATCGCCTTGGCGCGGGCAAGGCCGGCACGCGCCGGCTCGTATTTGGGATCGAGCGACAAAGCATGCGAATAGGACTTCGCCGCCTTGGCCTTGTCGCCGCGGCGCTCGTAGATCAGCGCCTGGTTCGCCCAGGACTCGGCCAGCTTGCCATTCAGGTTGATGGCAGTGTTGAAGTCGGAGAAGGCGTTGTCGTCGTCGCCCTGCGCCACATAGGAGATGCCGCGGCCGTTATAGGGTTCGGGTGAGCTCGGCGAGAGCGAGATTGCCTTGGAGAAATCTTCGATAGCCTGCGCGTGCTGATTGCGCGCCTGATAGATCAGGCCACGATTGTGGTAGGCGCGGGGGTCTGCCGTATCGAGTTCGATCGCCTTGTTGAAGTCGTTGAAGGCGGCGTCGAGCTGGTTCGCCTGACGGTAGAGATTGCCGCGGCCGATATAGGCGACATCGTAATTCGGATTGATCTGCAGTGCCGCATTGTAATCCGCAAGAGCGGCCTGCTGGTTGCCCAGGTTGCGCTGAACCAGCGCCCGATTGGCATAGGCCTGATAGAAGCGCGGGTTGAGCTGGATCGCCTGGTCGAAATCGGCGACCGCCCGGCGAAATTCGCCGGCGCGCCCGTAGGCCGAGCCGCGCACATTGTAGCCCTCGGGGTCGCTCGGATTGGAGGCAATGACGCTCGAGAGCGAGGCGATGTTTTCTTCCGAGCCCTGAGCCCGTTCGACGCGGAACATCGATTCGGGCTTGTCGGTCTGGCATCCTGCGATGAGCAGGGCCGAGCCGAGCACGAGAAAGGCGGCAAGCTTCGGCTTGCGCTGGTGGCGGCGGTTCGCCTCCTCGGTGATGAGGCCGGAGACGTCCGCAGTCATGGCAGCAAGTGTCAAAGTCGATCCCTCAATGCGACAAGGCCCGAAAGCCATCGGCTTTCCGTTTACGGAGCACGCGAGTGCGGCGGCTGACCGTCGCCAGCTGTCACGCTAGACTGTCGACGGACTGGGTGTCCATACCAAAATGGCGGCGGCGATCCCTCGCCTCCGCCACTTGCATTGGAAAGCGTCGAAAAAAAGACGATCAGCGGGCCACGATGCCTTCGCGCTGCGCCCGCTTGCGGGCCAGCTTGCGAACGCGGCGGACGGCTTCTGCCTTTTCGCGCGCACGCTTCTGGGACGGCTTTTCGTAGAAGTCACGCATCTTCATTTCGCGGAAAATGCCTTCGCGCTGCATCTTTTTCTTAAGAGCGCGGAGCGCCTGATCGACATTGTTATCGCGGACAAGTACCTGCACGTGAATCCCGTTCCTTTGCTTCGAGTTGGTAAGCCTCACCATCAGGTTTGGAGAGGCAATAAATTTGCGTTCGCTGGGCGA
This sequence comes from Sinorhizobium meliloti, assembly GCF_017876815.1. NCBI lineage: Bacteria > Pseudomonadati > Pseudomonadota > Alphaproteobacteria > Hyphomicrobiales > Rhizobiaceae > Ensifer > Ensifer meliloti. Next base: position 1,841,350 of record NZ_JAGIOS010000001.1, read on the forward strand.
GAACCCTACGATTAGAAGAGCGGATAACAGATCGCGTGCCGAAAGTCCAGCGGCGAGAGAGCGCGCGTGGGGAAAAAGCGCCGATGGCTCTGCGGCGGCGGCCGTCGATGTCGCAAGACCGCGCAAGTCCGCCGGATCGCGTCGCAAAAGAAACGTTGCGTGGTCCTCGGATTTGCGATTTCTAACGCCAACGAACGTTACCGGGTTCATGGAGTAGCAGGCGGATGCGCAAATATTCTGTTTTTGCCGTGGCGCGCGAGGCGCTGCGCGGCCACAAGGGGTGGGGCCCGCACTGGGCTTCGCCGGAGCCGCGCAAGCAATATGACGCAATCATCATAGGCGGCGGCGGTCATGGCCTCGGCGCCGCCTATTATCTCGCCAAAGAGCACGGCATCACCAATGTCGCCGTGCTCGAGAAGGGCTGGATCGGCGGCGGCAACACCGGCCGCAACACGACGATCATCCGGTCCAACTATCTCTATGAAGAGAGCATGGACATCTACGAGCATTCGCTGAAGCTCTGGGAAAACCTGTCGCAGGACCTGAACTACAACGTCATGTATTCGCCGCGCGGCGTGATGATGCTGTCGCACAACATCCATGACCAGCAGTCCTTCAAGCGTCACATCAATGCCAACCGGCTCTACGGCATCGACAATGAATGGCTGACGCCGGAACAGGCCAAGGCCTACTGCCCGCCGCTCGACATATCGAAGACTGCCCGCTACCCGATCAACGGCGCGGCACTGCAGCGCCGCGGCGGCACTGCGCGCCATGATGCGGTCGCCTGGGGCTATGCGCGCGCGGCTTCGGATCGCGGCGTCCACATCATCCAGAATTGCGAAGTGACCGGCATCCGCCGCGACGAAACCGGCCGCGTGACCGGCGTCGATACCAATCGCGGCTTCATCGGCGCGAAGAAGGTCGGCATCTCTGCTGCGGGCCACTCGTCGGTCCTGATGCAGATGGCGGATGTGCGCGTGCCGCTGCAGAGCCAGCCGCTGCAGGCGCTCGTCTCCGAGCCCTTGAAGCCGATCTTCCCCTGCGTTGTCATGTCGAACTCCGTGCATGCCTATATCTCGCAGTCGGACAAGGGCGAGTTCGTCATCGGCGCCGGCACCGACCAGTACAATTCCTACTCGCAGACCGGCGGCCTGCAGATCATCACGCATACGCTGGATGCGATCTGCGAGCTTTTCCCGATGTTCCGCCGCGTCAAGATGATGCGGCAATGGGGCGGCATCGTCGACGTCACTCAGGATCGTTCGCCGATCCAGGGCGTGACGCCGGTGCCCGGGCTCTACCTCAATGCCGGCTGGGGAACGGGCGGCTTCAAGGCGACGCCGGGTTCGGCCAATCTCTTTGCCCATCTCATCGCGCGCGGCGAGCCGCACCGGCTTGCCGCGGGGCTCACGCTCGAGCGCTTCCGCACCGGGCGGCTCATCGACGAGGCAGCCGCGGCCGCCGTTGCGCACTAAAGCATGATCCGACGGAGCGAAGCGAAGATCGATGATTACGCTTCAGAGAAAAGAACGTAGAGCGGCCTTGCGCCTTCCAAGAAAGGTGCGGCGCTCTGATCGAGGACATTCCAGATGCTTCTGATTTACTGCCCCTATTGCGAGGAAGAGCGCTCGGAGCTCGAATTCCGCAATGCCGGCGATGCCCATATCGTCAGACCGGCCAACATCGCCGAGATCAGCGACGAGGAGTTCGAGGAATACTTCTTCCTCCGTCAGAATCCGAAAGGGCTGATCTATGAAAGGTGGCGGCATATCCACGGCTGCGGTCGCTTCTTCAATGCGGCCCGCGATACCGTGAGCGACCGCTTCCACGTGACCTACAAGGCCGGTGAGCCGAGGCCGGATCTTAACGCCGAGCCGAAGACGAGCGAAACGGTCGAGACCTACGAGGCGCTGGAAGGAGTGGCAGAATGACCGGGGTCAACCGAATTTCGGGCGCCGGGCGCCTGACGCCGGCGCGCACCGCCCGCTTCACCTTCGACGGCCGGACGCTGACGGCGCTCGAGGGCGACACGATCGCCTCGGCGCTCATCGCCAACGACATCCATCTCGTCGGCCGCTCGTTCAAATATCACCGCCCGCGCGGCATTCTTTCAGCAGGCGCCGAAGAGCCGAATGCGCTGCTCGACGTTTCGCGCGATGCCGCGCGCCGGCAGCCGAACGTCCGCGCCACCGTGCAGGAAGTCTTCGACGGCATGAAGGTGTTGTCGCAGAACCGTTGGCCGTCGCTCGCCTTCGACGTCGGCGGCTTCAACGATCTCCTGTCGCCCTTCTTCGCCGCGGGCTTCTACTACAAGACCTTCATGTGGCCGAAGGCCGCCTGGCACAAGCTCTACGAGCCTTTCATCCGCCGCGCCGCCGGTCTCGGCGTCGCGCCCGCGGAGCCCGATCCGGATCATTATTCAAGCCGCTACGTCCATTGCGACGTGCTGGTGGTCGGCGCCGGCGCTGCGGGACTTTCGGCCGCACTTGCGGCCGCGAATGCCGGTGCGAAGGTGATCCTGTGCGACGAGCAGCCGGCTGTCGGCGGCGCCCTGCATTACGACAGCGGCACCATGATCGACGGCAAGCCAGGCTATGACTGGGCGCTGGCGACGGGCAGGGCGCTTGTGGCGATGGACAATGTCACGCTGCTGACCCGCACGACGGCCTTCGGTTACTACAACCACAATTTCGTCGGCCTCGTCGAGCGAGTGACGGACCACCTCCCGGCTCCCGATAAGGGGCTTCCGCGCGAGCGTCTGTGGCAGGTGCGCGCGAAGAAGGTCATTCTCGCCAATGGCGCGATCGAGCGCCACATGGTCTTCGCCAACAACGACCGCCCTGGAATCATGCTGGCCTCGGCCGGCCGCACCTATCTCAACCATTTCGGCGTCGCAGTCGGCAAGAAGGTGGGCATCTATACGGCCCATGATTCCGCCTATGAGGCGGCCTTCGACCTGAGGAAGGCCGGCATCGATGTCCCCGTGATCGTCGACTGCCGCGACAAGCCGGGCGACATGGTGCTCGCGGAAGCCCGCAGCCTCGGCATCGAGGTGCTGAGCGGCCACTCGGTCGTCAATACCGCCGGCAAGCTCAGGATCGCATCCATGAGTGTCGCTCGCAACGGCGGCGGAGCATCCCGCAAGATCGCGGTCGACGCACTGCTCGTCTCGGCCGGATGGACCCCCTCGGTGCATCTCTTCTCGCAGTCTCGCGGCAAGGTGACATTCGACGCGGCGACGGAGCGGTTCCTGCCGGGAACCTATGCACAGGAATGCCTGTCCGTCGGCGCCTGCAACGGCACGGACGACCTGCAGGCGACGATCGACGAGGCGCTTGCCGCCGGTGAACTGGCGGCCCGTGCCGCGGGTGCGGAAGGCGGCGCGCAGGTCGCGCTCTCCGGCCGCAACGCCTTCGAATGGACGGGCGGCATGATCGGCGCGGCGGAAGGCGCGGGTGCGGATAAGACGGTCAAGGCCTTCATCGACTTCCAGCACGACGTCTGCGCCAAGGACATCCGTCTCGCGGTGCGCGAAGGAATGCATTCGATCGAGCACATCAAGCGCTTCACCACCAACGGCATGGCTTCCGACCAGGGCAAGCTTTCCAACATGCACGGTCTCGCGATCGCGGCGGAAGCGCTCGGCAAGGAAATCCCCCAGGTGGGGCTCACGACCTTCCGCCAGCCCTATACGCCGGTGACCTTCGGGACGATCGTCAGCCACTCGCGCGGAAGCCTCTTCGATCCGGCGCGCAAGACGCCCATCCATGCCTGGGAGGAGGCGCATGGCGCCGAGTTCGAGGATGTCGGCAACTGGAAGCGCGCCTGGTTCTATCCGAAGGCGGGCGAGAATATGCATGAGGCGGTCGCGCGCGAGTGCAAGACCGTTCGCGAAGCGGCCGGCGTCTTCGACGCATCGACCCTCGGCAAGATCGAGGTGGTCGGCCCGGATGCCGCCGAGTTCCTGAACCTCATGTACACCAACGCCTGGGACAATCTGAAGCCCGGCCGCTGCCGCTACGGCATCATGCTGCGCGACGACGGCTTCGTCTACGACGACGGTGTCGTCGGCCGGCTTGCGGAAGATCGCTTCCATGTGACGACGACGACCGGCGGCGCGCCGCGCGTCCTCCACCACATGGAGGACTATCTCCAGACGGAGTTCCCGCATCTGAAGGTGTGGCTGACCTCGACGACCGAGCAATGGGCGGTCATCGCGGTGCAGGGTCCGAAGGCACGCGAGATCATCGCGCCGCTCGTCGAGGGCATCGATCTCTCGAACGAAGCCTTCCCCCATATGAGCGTTGCCGAAGGCCGCATTTGCGGTGTGCCGACCAGGCTCTTCCGCATGTCGTTCACCGGCGAGCTCGGCTTCGAGGTCAACGTACCGGCCGATTACGGCCAGGCCGTGTGGGAGGCGATCTGGGCACGGGCCGAGCCGATGGGCGCCTGCGCCTACGGCACCGAGACCATGCACGTGCTGCGCGCCGAAAAAGGCTACATCATCGTCGGCCAGGATACGGACGGAACCCTCACGCCGGACGATGCCGGCCTCTCCTGGGCGGTATCGAAGAAGAAGCAGGACTTCGTCGGCATTCGCGGCATGAAGCGCCCCGACCTCGTCAAGGAAGGCCGCAAGCAGCTCGTCGGCCTCCTCACGAAGGACCCGCAGGTGGTGCTGGAGGAGGGGGCGCAGATCGTTGCCGATCCGAACGAACCGAAGCCGATGACCATGCTCGGTCATGTGACCTCGTCCTACTGGTCGCCGAACTGCGGCCGCTCGATCGCGCTCGCGGTCGTCGCCGGCGGCCGCGCGCGCCTCGGCCAGACGCTCTACGTGCCGATGGCCGACCGGACGATCGCCGTCGAGGTGAGCGACATGGTGTTCTTTGACAAGGAAGGAGGTCGCCTCCATGGCTGACCAGGCAATCGCTACCCGCAAAGCCCCGCTTGCCGGCCGCCGTGGCGGCTCGCCGGCGGCAATCCTGACGCCGGCGGAGCCGGCCTCGCGCGTATCGCTGCGCGCCGGGGCCGACGCGGTTCCCGCACTCTCGGCCGCGCTCGGCGTGACCATTCCCGTGCGGCCCAAGACGTCCGCCTCGACCGGCCGGCGTCATGTTCTCTGGCTCGGTCCCGATGAGTGGCTGGTGATCGACGAGGACGGTGCCGACCTGATGGCGGCGGCGGCCTCGAGCGGGACGGTGCACGCGGCCGTCGACGTTTCGCACCGGAACACGGCCGTCATCGTCAGCGGGCCGGGCGCGGAAGCGGCAATCAACAGCGGCTGCCCGCAGGACCTTTCGCTCTCCATTTTCCCCGTCGGAGCCTGCTCGCGCACGATCTTCGGCAAGGCGGAAATCGTTCTCTTCCGAACCGCCGAGGATACGTTCCGTGTCGAGTGCTGGCGGTCGTTCTCGCCCTTCGTGTTCGGGCTGCTGGCCGAAGGCGCGGAAGAAGCGGGGCACTGACGGGCAAATTCCGGCCCCTCATCCGGCCTGCCGGCCACCTTCTCCCCGCAAGCGGGGCGAAGGAGACTCGTAGCAAGCTCCAATTCCTTTCTCACCCGTAGTAAGGGGACGAGGCGGTGCAGCATCTCCCTTCTCCCGTAAAGCGGGGAGAAGGTGGCGGCAGCCGGATGAGGGGCATTCCATCCTCACGAACGGATGGCTAAGTTCTGCCGGTCGAACCGGGATTCGGAAACGGGAGGAGCGAGCTTGAAGACGCCTGCGGCGGTGCTGAGGAAGTCACCGGTCGAGAGACCCTATGCCCATACGAGACCGCTCTCGATCGAAACGATCGATCTCGCCCCGCCGGGACCGGACGAGTTGCTCGTCAAGATCGGTGCGGCCGGGCTTTGCCACTCGGACCTGTCGGTCATAAACGGCGACCGGCCGCGGCCGGTGCCGATGGCGCTCGGTCACGAAGCCGCCGGAACGGTGGAGGCGGTCGGGAGCGGCGTGCGCGACATCTCCCCGGGAGACCGGGTGGTGATGAGCTTCATGCCGAGCTGCGGCCATTGCCTTCCCTGCGCTGAAGGCCGGCCGGCACTGTGCGTACCGGGAGCGGAAGCGAACGGCAAGGGTACGCTGCTTTCCGGCGAGCGCAGGCTCTCTTGCGGGGAAGTCCCGTCAATCACCATCTCGGCGTCTCCGGATTCGCCGATTATGCGGTGGTTTCCCGCCACTCCGCGGTCAGGATCGAGGCGGATCTGCCGATGGTGGAGGCGGCTCTGTTCGGCTGTGCGGTGCTGACCGGCGTCGGTGCGGTCGTCAATACGTGCCGGGTGCGGCCGGGTGAATCCATTGCCGTGGTCGGGTTGGGCGGGGTCGGGCTGGCAGCCCTTCTCGGGGCCATCGCCGCCGGCGCCGAGCGTATCGTCGCCATCGATCTCGCGGAGGACAAGCTGAAGCTCGCCCGCGCGCTCGGTGCGACCGACACCTTCCTCGCAGCCGATCCGGATGCGGCCGAGAATATCCGCCAGGCGACCCGCGGCGGCGTCGATCACGCGATCGAGGCGGCGGGCTCCGTCAGGGCCTTCGACCTTGCCTATCGCATCACGCGGCGAGGCGGGCTCACGGTTTCCGCGGGCCTTGCCCATCCATCGAGCCAGATCTCCATCCCCGCGGTGAGCCTCGTGGCCGAAGAGCGCAGCGTGCGCGGCAGTTACATGGGAAGCTGCGTTCCGGCTCGGGACATACCGCGCTTCATCGCCCTCTACGAGCGCGGCAGGCTCCCGGTCGACCGGCTGCTGTCGAGCACCGGGCCGCTGGAAGAAATCAACGAGGCCTTCGACCTTCTCGATCAGGGCCGCGTGATCCGCCACGTGATCACCTTCTGACGGCTCACATGAGCGATCAATTGCGGCTTTCCGGCCATCCTTTCCAATCGACCCACCGGCCGTGGAAATCCGCACGGCCGACGGCATGCGTCTCGCCGGCAGGCCATATCTGAAGCGATAGGGCTGCTCCGGGTGTCTGTCCGTCCGCCTCCATTTGCAGCCGGGCAAGCGGCGCCTCCTGCGTCGCCGCCGCGCCGGCGGCAGCAATCAAGGCGTCTCCTTCTTTCCGGGCGGCTTCCGGCAGATACTGCCAGGCAATCGAATGGTAGACGACGTGGGCAGCGCCCGGATAGATGCGCGCCAGCCGCGTTTTCAGCCAGTCGATGGCATCCGCCCGTTCAACCGGATTGCTCCGTGATGCGGCAATTTTCAGCGCTTGCCTGGTGCGATCGATCCGATCCTGCTGGTCTGCCCAGATGTAGGAGAGAAGCCGCAGCCGATCGCCGCCGTCCGCCGGATTGAGCGGATGGAGGTCGCAGCCGGCTCGGTCGATGATTTCGACGGGCCGGGGGGGAGGAGGCCCGCCAGCCCATTCAGGGGCAATGACCACAGCAGCGGCTTCATCGCCCCAGCGGCCACTTGCCAGATCGTAACGATAACGGTCCCAGTGCAGGTTCAAACCGGCGCTGGCGCCGATCTCCGAGATGACAAGCGGCTTCCCGAAAAGCTGCGCTACCGTAAGGAATCCGGGAAGCAGGGCGCCGGAGCGCCGCACTTCGTTCGTCTGCGGCGCTGAGGTGAGCCGGTCGAGGAGGAAGCGGGATTCCTGCCGGATGGCCTGATCGATCGCCCGCCAGAGGGTTTCGTCATCGGCGGAGTTCGGCGGGTAACTTGCTCCGAGGCTTTCGCTGCGGCCCGAGAGAACCAGGGCATGCAGGGCGCCGGCAAGGCGAAGGGCGACAGAATCGCCCTTGGAGGTCGGATCGCCGCGCCAGCCGAGAATCCGCTCCCCGACCGCCGAGCTCGCATCCAGCCGGTCGGCCACCAGACGGCAGAGCCGGGCGGTAAAAGGCGAACCCAGTTCGTCGCAGGACTTCGCCTGACCGCGGAAGGCGTTGCGTACGCACGTCTCGCCCGCCACCGCTTCAGACATCGGCCGGACGGTCCTTCGGGTCGAACTGGATGATCGTCTGCCAGGTGGCGGTCAAGGCCGGTTTTCTTTCGCCCTCGATTTCGACCGTGACGTCATAGGTGATCATCAGCATTCCGGCCCCGCGGAAGCGTGCATCTGCCATGGTGAAGCGGCCGCGCACGCGCGCGCCGCTCTTGACCGGCGCCACGAAGCGCACCTTCTCGAATCCGTAATTGATGCCCATCGTCTGCTCGCGGATCTTGGGCAGGCAATTGTAGTTCATCGCCGAAAGCAGCGACAGCGAGAGGAAACCATGCGCAATGGTGCCGCCGAAAGGCGTCTCCGCCGCGGCGCGCACCGGGTCGGTATGGATGAACTGGAAGTCACTCGTCGCCTCGGCAAAACGATCGATCGTCTGCTGCGTCACGGTGATCCAGTCGGAGACGCCGAGCTCCTTGCCGATCAGATCCTTGATATCGGAAAGTGAAATATCCTGCGGCATATGATTTTCCTGAAATGGGCCTCCCCGCTGATCTATAGGCCGGCTCGGCAAGGTCTAGCAAGTGGTCCTAAGTCTTGAGATGGTTTCACTGTTTTCATGAAACAGCGAAACCATCCAACTCTATGGAACTGGGCACTTCCGGACAGAAACCGTTAGATGCGTTTCCTGGAAATGCTCTCGAAAACCTCGACGAGAAAGGTGACCGAACGGGCCGGTGCGAAGGATGGAACGGTAAGGTCCGAGAGTGCGTCGCGCCATTCGGCCTCGAGGCTCAAAGGCAGGCGGAACGGGTGCGGAGCGTGGCTGCGGTTGATGACCACCGCAAGTCGGGTCGGGCGCTTCTGACGGCGATCTTCGGTCGCGAGCATCACGACGAGATTGTCGGTTGCTGGGTGCTCCCAATCCTCCACCGTCAGCGGCTCCCCGTCGAGGCGCAGCCAGGCGACGTCGCCGTTGCCCGTGAAGAAACCGGTGTCGCCGAAGACCGAGAAGCGCCGGCGCATGGCGGAAAGCCTGGCGGTGTGCTCGACGAGCTTACCGTCGAGTTTGCTCCAGTCGAGCCAGGTCACGGCATTGTCCTGCGCATAGGCATTGTTGTTGCCGCCCTGGCTGCGCCCGCCCTCGTCGCCGGCCGTCAGCATGATTGCGCCGCGCGAGGTAAAGAGCGTGCCGAGGAGCGCCATGACGTCGCGTTGCCGGAAGGCGGCGATCTCCGGATCTCCGGTCGCGCCCTCGGCGCCGTTGTTCCAGGAAAAGTTCTCGTCGTGGCCGTCACGATTGCCTTCGCCGTTCGCCTCATTGTGCTTGCGGGCGTAGGAAACGAGATCCATCAGCGTGAAGCCGTCATGGGCGGCGATGAAGTTGACGCTGCGCGTGGCCGTCTCGCCCCAGCGGGAAAAGCTGTCCGAGGAGCCGGCAAGCGCGGTCGCAAGGACGCCGATCGCGTGCCGGTCGCCGCGCCAGTAGCGGCGGATGTCGTCGCGGGCCCGGTCGTTCCATTCGAGGAAGGAATGAGGGAAATTGCCGAGCTGGTAGCCGCCGGGGCCGGTGTCCCAGGGCTCGGCGATGAGCACGCGGCCGCAAAGGATGGGGTCGGCGGAGATGGCCGAGAAAAGCGCGGCATCGCGGCGGAAGCCGCCCATGTCGCGGCCGAGGATCGATGCGAGGTCGAAGCGGAAGCCGTCGACGCCGGCAGCAAGAACGAAATGGCGCAGGCTGTCGAGGATCAGACGCTGGACGACAGGATGGTCGCAGGCGATCGTGTTGCCGCAGCCGGTGTCGTTGATGAGCTCGCCCGGGCGGCCCGCCGCGTGGCGATAATAGGTCAGGTTGTCGAGCCCGCGCATCGAAAGCGTTGCACCGAAGCGGTCGCTCTCCCCGGAGTGGTTGAAAACGAGATCGAGGACGACGCCGATACCGGCCTGGTGCAGGACCTCCACGGTCCTGCGCAGTTCCTCGATGCCGCCGGGCACCAGGCGTGGATCGAGCGCCATAGGCGCGATCGGATTGTAACCCCAGCCGTTGTGGAGACCGAGCGGAGGCAAGTGCCGCTCATCGATCCAGGCCACGACCGGCATGAGTTCGACCGCGGAAACGCCGAGGCTTGTGAGGTGATCGATGATGACGGGTTCGGCGAGAGCAGCCACCGTGCCACGCTTCCTTTCGGGCACGCCCGGATGAAGGATGGTGAACGGCTTGACTGCAATCTCGTAGATCAGCCCCCCGGCCTGAAATAGCGGCGGCCTCGGCTCTAGCGGTTTCACCTCGGTCAGGATGGCCTTCGGCACGAGGTCCGCCGTCTCCTCGCCGAAGACCGTCAGCCGCTGGTCGTGACGAAAGGGCCGGTCGAGTTGCGCCGCATAAGGGTCGACCAGAAGTTTCGACGGATCGAACCAAAGCCCGTGGTCCGGCGAGTAGACCCCCTCGGCGCGCAAGCCGTAGCGGGTGCCGGCAGCTATGTCGGGCAGCGCGATGCTGTGGACATCGCCGTCGCGCTGCATCGGCAGGCGGCTGAGTTCGGTGTTGCCCGCTTCGTCGAACAGGCAGAGATCGATGCGGGCGGCATTGTGCGACCAGACCGTAAAGCGCGTCCCGTCGGGTGTGCGCGTCACGCCGAGAGGTGGAATTCCGGTCGTCGGCATGGGGGTGCTTCCCTTCTTGACACTGAGTTGAAGACAGTGGCCCGCTTACCCCCTCTGGCCTGCCGGCCATCTCCCCCACAAGGGGGAGAATACACGCGGCTGCCTCGCGCTCGACAGACAGGTCGCTGAAGGCGGAATGCTTGGTCAGAGCGAGAAGCGTGCCGCATCCTTTCTCCCCCTTGTGGGGGAGATGGCCGGCAGGCCAGAGGGGGTAAAGCGGCGTGCACCCTCAGGTGATGACGCTCGGTTCATCGCGGCCGGTGTTCGCCTTGATCTCGGCGATCTCGTCGGCAACGGCGATCAGATCGGCAAGCGCTTCCTGGGTGTCGAGATCGTGGCGGGTCGGATCCGGCTCGTAGCGCTCGATATAGACGCGCAGCGTCGCACCCGACGTCCCCGTGCCCGACAGGCGGAAGACGACGCGGGATCCGCCCTTGAAGAGGATGCGGACGCCCTGGTTCTTGCTGACCGATTTGTCGACCGGATCGTGGTAGGAGAAATCGTCGGCCGTCTCGACCGTGAGCGCGCCGAAGCTCTTGCCGGGCAGCGCGGCGAGCTTGTCGCGGAGCGCGGCAATCAGGCCGTTCGCCGCATCGGTGTCGACCTCTTCGTAGTCGTGGCGGGAATAATAGTTGCGGCCGTAGGTCGCCCAGTGCTTGCGGGCGATTTCGAGTGCGCTTTCCTTGCGCGCGGCGAGGATGTTGAGCCAGAGCAGCACGGCCCAGAGCCCGTCCTTCTCGCGTACATGGTTCGATCCGGTGCCGGCGCTTTCCTCGCCACAGATCGTCGCCAAGCCCTCGTCGAGCAGGTTGCCGAAGAACTTCCACCCGGTCGGCGTTTCATAGATGCCGACGCCGAGCTTTTCGGCGACACGGTCGGCCGCGCCGCTCGTCGGCATGGAGCGAGCGATCCCGGCAAGTCCCTTGGCATAGCCCGGCGCCAGATGCGCATTGGCGGCAAGCATGGCGAGGCTGTCGGACGGCGTGACGAAGATTCCCTTGCCGATGATCAGATTCCGGTCGCCGTCGCCATCGGAGGCGGCGCCGAAATCGGGCGCATCCGGCGCCATCATCGTCTCGTAGAGTGCTCGGGCGTGGACGAGATTCGGGTCCGGATGATGGCCGCCGAAGTCGGGCAGCGGTATGAAGTTCATGACCGAGCCCTTCGGCGCGCCGAGCCGTTTTTCGATGATCTCCTTGGCATAGGGCCCGGTGACCGCGCTCATCGCGTCGAACACGACTCGGAAGCCGCCGGCGATCAGCTTGCGGATCGCGTCGAAGTCGAACAGGCTCTCCATCAGTTCCGCATAGTCGGCGACGGGATCGATGACCGTCACCGTCATATCCTCGACCTGCTGGCTGCCTTCGACGTCGAGATTGACGTCGGGCGCGTCGGCGATCTTGTAGCTGTCGATCGCCTTGCTGCGGGAGTAGATCGCGTCCGTGACCTTTTCGGGAGCCGGGCCGCCGTTGCCGACATTGTACTTGATGCCGAAGTCCTCGGTCGGTCCGCCGGGATTGTGGCTCGCCGAGAGCACGATGCCGCCGAAGGCCTTGTATTTGCGGATGACATTGGAGGCGGCAGGCGTCGAGAGGATGCCGCCGCGGCCGACGAGCACGCGGCCGAAGCCGTTCGCCGCCGCCATCTTGACGGCTTTCTGGATCACCTCGCGGTTGTAGTAGCGGCCGTCGCCGCCGATCACCAGCGTCTGGCCTTCGAAGCCCTCGAGCGAGTCGAAAATCGACTGGATGAAGTTCTCGGCATAGTTCTTCTGCTGGAAGACCGGGACTTTCTTGCGCAGGCCCGAGGTGCCGGGTTTCTGGTCCCCATAGGGGTTGGTCGAGACGGTTCTTATCATCTGTTTAGCCTTTCGCGAGAAGAGCGGAGTAAAGCGAGACGTAGCGTTCCGCGCTTTTGGCCCAGGAAACGTCGGATTTCATGCCCTGGTACTGCAGGCGTGCCCAGAGCTTGGGTTCATTGTATGCGCGCAGGACGCGCCGGATCGCAAGCCTTAGCCCGTCGGTCGTCACCGGCAGGAAATGAAAGCCGGTGGCGCACTTCGCCGACAGCGCCGCCTCGTTGGCGTCGATGATGGTGTCGGTGAGACCGCCGGTGCGGGCCACGACCGGAACGCAACCATAGCGCAGGCCATAGAGCTGCGTCAGGCCGCAGGGTTCGAAACGCGACGGAATGAGGATCGCATCGGCGCCTGCCTGCATGAGGTGCGACAGCGGCTCGTCATAACCGGTCACCATGCCGATATGCCCGCGGTTGCGCGACGCGGCCGCCATAAGCGCGCTTTCGAGCGCCGGATCGCCCGAGCCGAGCACGACGAGCTTGCCGCCGAGTGCCACGATATCGTCGGCGGCTTCGGCGACGAGGTCCATGCCTTTCTGCCAGGTGAGGCGGCTGATGACGCAGAAGATCGGCCCCGGACCTTTTTCGAGGCCGAAACGCTCTTCCAGCGCCTTGCGGTTGCCGGCGCGCCGTTTGAGCGTTCCCGGCCCGTAATGCGCCGGAATGTGCGGGTCCGTCTGCGGGTCCCACGTCTCTCCGTCGATGCCGTTGACGATGCCCGTCAGGTCCGCGACACGGCTCGACAGGAGCCCATCAAGGCCCATGCCGAATTCGGGCGTCAGGATTTCCTGCGCATATGAAGGGCTGACCGTGGTGATTGCGCTTGCCGTCTGCAGGCCGCCTTTGAGGAAGCCGACATCTCCATAATATTCGACGAATTGCGTGGAGAAGGCATCCGGCGGCAGCGCCAGTTCCGGGAACACCGAGGCGCCGAACTGACCCTGGAAGGCGATGTTGTGGATCGTCATGACCGTCGGCAGGTCCGGCGCCGGGCCGAAGCGCATATAGACGGGGGTGAGCGCCGTCTGCCAGTCGTGGACGTGAACGATGTCCGGCTTCCAGTTGGGGATGATGCCGTTCCCCGCGATCTCCGCAGCTGCCAGCGAGAGTGCGGCGAAGCGCCGGAAATTATCGGGATAATCGCGCCCGGTCGAATCGAGATAAGGGCCGCCGTCCCGTGCATAGAGTGCGGGCTGGTCGAGGACGAGCAGGTCCACTCCGTTGACCTCGGCGGCAAGCACCGTGGCTGGATGGCCGAAGAGATTGTCGAATCGGCCGACCGGTTTTTTCTTCTTCAGCTTCTTCAGCACCGAGGGATAGCCGGGCACCAGCGTGCGCGTCCGCACACCATGCGGGAGAAGTGCGGAGGGCAGCGCGCCGACGACATCGGCGAGGCCCCCCGTCTTCACCAGCGGGTAGACTTCGGACGCAACTGACAGGATGTTCATACTCGGCTACATTCCCAGCTTGTCGATCATCGTTTGCGTGATCAGGCAAACGCCGCTCTCCGTGCGGCGGAAGCGTTTCGCGTCGAGCTCCGGATCGTCACCGACGACCAGGCCCTCCGGAATGACGACGCGGCTGTCGATGACGACATTGCGCAGAATCGAATGCCGCCCGATCGTCACGTCGGGGAGAACTACGGCATTTTCGAGTCTGGAGTATGAATTCACCCGGACCCCGGTGAAGAGCAGGCTCCTGTTGAGCGCGGCACCCGAGATGATGCAATCGCCCGAGACGAGCGAGGACGTGGCCGAGCCGCGGCGGTTCTCGTCGTCATGGACGAATTTGGCCGGCGGCTTGATTTCAGAGAAGGTCCAGATCGGCCAGGTGCTGTCGTAGATGTCGAGCTCGGGCGTGATATGGGTGAGATCGATATTGGCCTGCCAGTAGGCGTCGATGGTGCCGACGTCGCGCCAATAGGCCTCGCGCTCGAAGTCGGACCGGACGCAGGAATGGGTGAAGCGGTGGGCCACCGCTTTGCCGTGTTCGACGATATAGGGAATGATGTCCTTGCCGAAGTCGCGGCTCGATTTGGGATCAGCGGCATCCCGACGCAACATGTCCATCAGGAATTTCGTGTGGAACACGTAGATGCCCATGGACGCGAGTGCCATGTCCGGATTGCCGGGGATGCCCGGCGGATCCGCCGGCTTTTCGACGAAGGCGATGATGCGGTCCGCGTTGTCCACATGCATGACGCCGAAGCCCGTCGCCTCCATGCGCGGCACTTCCAGGCAGCCGACGGTTACGTCGGCGCCCGAATCGACGTGCTGCTGCAGCATCAGTTCGTAGTCCATCTTGTAGACGTGATCGCCGGCGAGAATCACCATGTATTCGACGCCATGGTCCTCGATGATATCGATGTTCTGATAGACCGCGTCGGCGGTGCCCTCGTACCACTGCGTTTCGGAAACGCGCTGGCTCGCCGGCAGGATATCGAAGCTCTCGTTACGCTCCGGCCGGAAGAAGTTCCAGCCGCGCTGGAGATGCCGGATCAGCGAGTGGGCCTTGTACTGCGTGGCGACGCCGATTCGACGGATGCCGGAATTCAGCGCATTGGAAAGCGCGAAATCGATGATCCGCGCCTTTCCGCCGAAGTAGACGGCAGGTTTCGCACGCCGGTCGGTGAGTTCCTTGAGCCGGCTGCCGCGGCCGCCGGCGAGCACATAGGCCATGGCATCACGGGCCAGGGGTTGCGTACGTTTTTCCACCATTTATCCTCCCCAAAATCATTTCGGGGGACTGCTTGGCGCCTCTTCGGCGCCTCGAGCCCAAACGATTTCCTCCTGTTCCGCCCGTCGAGCCAGTCCCCGTCGGGCGGGACGCTCTAATCCTGCTCCAGCATCAGCGTCGCCAGAGGCGGCAGCGTGATGGTGGCGATCGTCTCTCCGTTCGCTCTCTTCTCTGCATGGACGGCGCCGCCGTTGCCCTTGCCACTTCCTCCATAGATTTCCGCGTCGGTATTGAGGACTTCCTTCCAGCGCCCTGCCACCGGAAGCGGTATGTCGTAATGCTCCCGGTAAACCGGAGTGAAGTTGGTGACGACCGCGACCAGCTTCTCTCCGGGCGCTTTCCTCAGCCAGGCGAAGACGGAATTCTCACGATCGTCGGCAATCAGCCATTCGAAACCGTCGCCCTCGCAGTCGCGCGCATGCAGCGCCGGCTTCGAGCGATAGGTGCCGTTCAGGTCGCGCACCAGACGGCGCATCCCCTCATGCAGATTGTATTCGAGCAGGTTCCAGTCGAGACCGCGGTCCTCCGACCATTCGCGCCATTGGGCGAATTCCTGTCCCATGAAAAGGAGCTTCTTGCCGGGATAGCCCCACATGAAGCCGTAATAGGCGCGGAGATTGGCGAACTTCTGCCAGTCGTCGCCGGCCATCTTGGCGATCAGCGACCCCTTGCCGTGGACGACCTCGTCATGGGACAGCGGCAGCACGAAATTCTCGCTGAAGGCGTAGAGCAGCCCGAAGGTCATATCGTTGTGGTGGAACTTTCGGTGCACGGGCTCGCGCGAGAGATATTGCAGCGTGTCGTGCATGAAGCCCATGTTCCACTTGAAGCCGAAGCCGAGCCCGCCGGCATGCACCGGGTGCGAGACCTTCGGCCAGGACGTCGATTCCTCGGCGATGGTCAGCACGCCCTGGTGGATGCCGTAGATGCGGGTGTTCATCGTCTGCAGGAAACGCACGGCCTCGAGATTTTCGTTGCCGCCATATTCGTTCGGCACCCATTCGCCATGCTTGCGCGAATAGTCGAGATAGAGCATCGAGGCGACCGCATCGACGCGCAGGCCGTCGACATGGAATTTCTCCGCCCAGTAGAGAGCGTTGTTGACCAGAAAGGCGACGACCTCCTGACGGCCGAAATTGTAGATCGCCGTGTTCCAGTCGGGATGGAACCCCTGGCGCGGATCCGCATGCTCGTAAAGCGCGGTGCCGTCGAACCAGCGAAGCCCGTGTTCGTCGGTCGGAAAATGCGCCGGCACCCAGTCGAGGATGACGCCGATGCCCACCTTATGGCAGCCGTTGACGAAACGGGCAAAGCCCTCTGGCTCGCCGAAGCGTGCGGTCGGCGCATAGAGGCCGGTGGTCTGATAGCCCCAGGACGGATCATAGGGATATTCCGAAATGGGCAGGAACTCGATGTGCGTGAAGCCCATATCGACGCAATAGGGGATCAGCCTTTCCGCCAGTTCGTCCCAGGTGAGCATGTCGCCATTGTCGCGGCGCTGCCATGAGGCCGCATGGACCTCGTAGATCGAGATCGGCTGCCGGCGCGGATCGATCTCGGCCCAGTGACGCCGATGCGCCTCGTCCTCCCAGTTCTGGGCGATCTCGTCCGCGGTCATCGAAGCGGTGTCGGGCCTGAGCTCCGAGCGCCGGGCAAAGGGGTCGGCCTTCAACGGCAGCAGCGTGCCGTTGCTGTCGACGATTTCGTATTTATAGGGCGTACCCACGGGCACGCCGGGGATGAAGATCTCCCAGATACCGGTGTCGACACGCAGGCGCATGACATGCCGGCGTCCGTCCCAGTCGTTGAAACTCCCGACCACGGACACACGGCGGGCGTTCGGCGCCCAGACGGCGAAGTGAAAACCCTCGGCGCCGTCATGCCGGATCGGATGCGCGCCCATCTTGTCGAAGAGGCGAAGGTGCGAGCCCTCGCGGATATAGTAGTCGTCCATCGGCCCGAGCACGGGGCCGAAGCTGTAGGGATCGATGACGGTCCACTCGCCGCCGTCGTTGCGGGCGCGGTAGCGGATGGGCTGCTCTTTGCGGAGCGCCACCGGCCCCTCGAAGAAGCCGGCCTCGTCGCGCCGCTCGAGCGTGCCGAGTTCCTTGCCGCTGAGCGTTTCGGCAATCACCGTTTCCGCACCCGGCACGAAGCACCGGGCGACATAGGTCTTGCCCGCGGCATGCACTCCAAGGACGGCGAAGGGGTTGCTGTGGGTACCGGAAAGTATTGCCGCGATTTCCGGCGCTGGCAGCATGCCTGGCGGGGCGGGGGCTGGATCCTTGCCGGGCGGAACCGTCATCCGGCTCTCCAGATCTCTCCGGCATATTGCCGGATCGTGCGATCGGACGAGAACCAGCCCATCCGGGCGGTGTTGCGGACCGCCTTCGAATACCAGGCGGACGGGGTGGTCCAGAGCTGGTCGATCTCGCGCTGCGCCTTGGCATAGGCCTCGAAATCGGCTGCAACCATGAACCAGTCGTGGTTGTAAAGCCCGTCCACGAGGCCGGAAAAGCGATTGCGGTCGTCGGGCGAGAAGACGCCGGAAGCGATCGCATCGAGCGCCTGCGAGAGTTCGCGCGAATTTTCGATGACGGCGCGCGGATTGTGTCCTTCCGCTCGCGCCTTGCCCACCTCCTCGGCGGTCATGCCGAAGATCTTGATGTTTTCCTCGCCGACCCAGTCGCGCATCTCGACATTGGCGCCATCGAGCGTGCCGATGGTCAGCGCTCCGTTGAGCGCGAACTTCATGTTGCCGGTACCCGAGGCTTCCATGCCCGCCGTCGAGATCTGCTCGGAGAGATCGGCCGCCGGTACCATCACTTCCGCAAGCGACACATTGTAGTTGGGGACGAAGACGACCTTCAGAAGGCCGCGGACGGCCGGATCGTTGTTGATGACGCGGGCGATGTCATTGGCAAGTTTAATGATCAGCTTGGCGTTATGATAGCTCGGTGCCGCCTTGCCGGCGAAGAGCTTGACGCGCGGTACCCAGTCGAGCTCGGGATGGGAGCGGATCTGGTCGTAAAGCGCCACCGCTTCGATGAGGTTCAGCAACTGCCGCTTATATTCGTGGATTCGCTTGATCTGGATGTCGAACATCGCCGACGGATCGATCCGGATGCCGAGATTCGCCTGGACCAGCTTTGCCAGCCGCACCTTGTTGGCGCGCTTTACGGCTGCGAAGTGCTCCTGGAAATCCGCCTTGTCGGCAAAGGCGTCGAGGGCCTGAAGCGCCTCGGTATTGTCCATGAACTCGTCGCCGATCGCCTCCCGGATCAGGCCGAAAAGACCCGGATTGCACTGCATCAGCCACCGGCGCGGCGTTATGCCGTTGGTCTTGTTGTTGATGCGGTCCGGATAAAGCGCGTGAAGGTCGGCGAAGACCGTTTCCTTCATCAGCTCGGTATGGAGAGCCGATACGCCGTTGATCGAGTGCGAGCCGACGAAGGCGAGATTGCCCATGCGCACGCGCCGGTCGCCGGTTTCGTCGATCAGCGAGATGTTGCGGATCGCCTCGTCCGTCGCGTGCCTCTCCCGGCGTGCCTCGATCAGGATCTTGGCGTTGATGGCGTAGACGATCTGCATGTGGCGCGGCAGCAGCCGCTCGAAGAGCGGAACCGGCCAGCTCTCGAGCGCTTCCGGCAGCAGGGTGTGGTTCGTATAGGAGAAGGTCCGCCGCGAAATGTCCCAGGCCTGTTCGAAATCGAGCCCGTGCACATCGGTCAAGAGACGCACCAGCTCGGCGACGGAGACCGCCGGATGCGTATCGTTAAGCTGGATGGCGACGGCGTCCGGCAGCGACGTGAAGTCGGGATACTGCTGCAGATGCCGGCGCAGGATGTCCTGGAGCGAGGCGGAGGAGAAGAAATATTCCTGCCTGAGCCTGAGTTCCTGGCCGGCCGGCGTGGCGTCGGCCGGATAGAGCACGCGCGTCAGGCTTTCCGCCTTGTTGCTTTCGCGCAGCGCCCCGATATGGTCGCCGGCATTGAAGGCGTCGAGCAGGATCGGGTCGATCGGCTGCGCGGCCCAGAGGCGAAGCGTGTTGACGCGCGTTGCCCGCCAGCCGACGGCCGGTGTGTCGAAGGCGGTGGCGATAACGCGCTCGGCCGGCTTCCACACGTAACGCTGCACTTCCTCGTCGATATTGACCGTTTCGACGCTGCCGCCGAAGCCGATCTCGTAGGAGCTTTCGCGGCGCTCGAATTCCCAGGGGTTGCCATGAGCGAGCCAGGTCTCCGGCAGTTCCACCTGCCAGCCGTCGGCCATCTGCTGGCGGAAAAGACCGTGCATGTAGCGTATGCCATAGCCGTAGGCAGGCACGTCGACGGTCGCCATGGATTCCATGAAACAGGCGGCGAGGCGGCCGAGACCGCCATTGCCGAGCGCCGCATCCGGCTCGAGAGCGGCAACGACGTCGATATCGACGCCGAGCGAGGCAAGCGCATCGCGCATCTCGTCCATGAGGCCGAGATTCGTCATGGCGTCGCGCATCATACGGCCGATGAGGAACTCGAGCGACATGTAATAGACGCGCTTGGCGCCGGTCGAATAGGTCTTGCGGGTGGAGTCCATCCATTTGTCGGTGATGCGGTCACGCGCCACGAGGATGGCGGCCGTCAACCAGTCGTGCGGCTTGGCGACTTTCGGGTCCTTGCCGATGCGGTATTTCAGACGCTCGAGAATCTCGACTGCAAGCTGGCTGGGTTCCGAGGATCTGAGGGCGGGTTGCGGCAGTTCGGTGGTTGAGAGCCGAGTCATCATGAGAACTGTCATACCCTTATTGCATTTCGGAAAGCCCCAGGTCGGAACCGACCAGGTACAAGGGCAATTTATGCATCGATCCGAAGCGCTTGCAACAGGTGTTTTTAAAAGGATTAAAACAGCAGATGCTTGACGGTCGGCCCCGATGCCGCAGACATTTCAGGATTGGCGAATAAAGCAAAGCGCCGCCCGGAGAGGCCGGGCGGCGTTCGACACGGGCTGAAACTTGGCGCTTATTTCGTCAGGCGCGCAATCATCGCGGCAGCTTTTTGGCCGATCTTCTCGAATTCCGAAACGAGCGCCGCCGCGTCGTCGGCTTCCTTGTAATGATCCGGCGAAGTAGCGCAGGCCTTCAAAAGATCCTTGCCCCGTTGCGGCGCCATGAAGGCCACGGTGAAGATCGCGATGCCGTTGTTTTTGGCCGTCGTGCAAGCCGCCTTGGTGACGGAGTCCGCCTTTTCCAGGTCACGGGGCGAGGTCTTGCCGTTGTAGCTCGTGTTTTCGCCGTCGGTCATGAACACGATGTACTTTTCCGGAGTTTGCCCGTTCTTGGCCAGATGTGCCTCATTCTCACCGTCCAGCAGCAATTCCTCCACGGCTGCAGCAAAGGCCGAGCTGGAATCGGTCCCTCCGGTCGCGTCGAGGCCCTGAACGTGAGCTGACGCATTCTTCGTGCCCCAGGTCAATTTCGAGGCCCTGTCCTGCCTGTCGTTGTAGGACGCCGCGCCCGCGCGGAGGTACTCGTTGCCAGGATCCATTTTTGCCAGGGGCGTGAACAGTTTATCAACAGCCGACTTCAGGGTGGTGATCTTGTCGACGTAGCATGGGCTGGTCGCCCTCACGTTCGACTCTCCCCAGTTCGACGCCGTCCAGTTGATGCATCTGGGGCGGCTCGTATCGACGGTGTCGGTTTTCCATGCCATCGAGCCCGAGCGATCGAGTACGAGGTACATCGAAATGGCGTTCTTGCTCTCGGTTGCGCTGTCTGCCGTCGACCGGGTCTCAAGCTCAATGGATTCCTTGCCCAATAGGCGCGTCATGGCGTTGAACTGCAGCAGGTGCTTGTTCGCCACGGAAACCTGGAACGATTTCCCCTTCGTGCCATTCGGCGTTTCGACGATAACCACTTCCGACGTATTGACGTCGTCCCAACTCGGTGCGGTCGATCCTGCGGCGGCCATGGTCCCCACGGCCTCCCCCGGAACGTCTGCCGAACTGGTGGCAGCCATCTGCGTCTTCAGGAACTTGCGTGCGATCGCCTTCGCTTCTTCGATGTCCGGTCTCGCATCGGAAACGAGCGCGGAAGCCGCCGCGAGCGCTGCCGCGTCGGTTGCGTCCTGAAGTTGGTTCTTGGTCATCAGCATGTTGGCGACATCGACGGACACTCCGCCGACGGCCAGGAGCAGCGGCGCGATCAGCGCCGTCATCATTCCGAAATTGCCGCCCCGATCCCGCAGCATCGCCAAGAAGGATCGGCCTATGGTTGATCGTCTTCGCATCTGTGAACACCCCAGCAAATACATTGCAAGCCCGGGGCGACAATTAGCGGCGATACCTTGCTCTCATGTTCAGGAAATCGGTTCAATTTTAGCGAAGTTCCTGAAAAACCCGTGGCTTCTAATGGGAATTTCGCCCGGTGCGCACGTGCAGAAGCGGGACATACGTGCCGTTTCGGATCAACCGACGGGGACGACGTCGACGGCCTGTTCCGTCGTGTGACGGCCGTAGCCTTTCAGCACGCCGATCACGGGCGCGACATCGCCGTAGTCGCGGCCATGGCCGACGACGATGTGGTCGGTGCCGGCCGGAATATTGTTGGTTGGATCGAGCTCCATCCAGCCGCCCGTGGTGCCGCACCAGAAGCGGACCCAGGCATGCATCGCGTCGGCGCCCTCCAGCCGCTCCTGACCCGGCGGCGGCAGGGTTCTCAGGAACCCGCTGACATAGCCGGCGGGAATCCCGAGACTGCGCAACGCCACGATCATCACATGGGCGAAGTCCTGGCAGACGCCGCGCTTCAGATCGAAGGCCTCGGCGGGGGTGGTGTTCACGGTGGTCGCTTCGGAGTCGTAGGCAAAGTCGCGGTGGATGCGATCGCAGACGGCGGCTCCGATCTGCTCGACCGTCATGGTATTGCGGGCGATCGCGCGGGCATAGGCGGCGATCTCCGGGACGGCGGGAAGGAGCGGGCTCGGACCGAGGAAATGATGCGGGGATTCGGCGTCGACCGACCAGCAGGCGGCAAGCTCGGGCGCAAGACCGCCGAGCGGAGGCGAAAGGTCGGCCGTGAGCGCCGGCGCCTCAGCCTGGACACGCGCCTGCATCCGGATGACGAGATGATCATGCACGGAGCGGAACAGGATGGACGTCGTGGGGTTGGCGAAGAAATCCCTGCCTTCCCGGCGTTCGAAGGGCACCGGCTGGCAGGTCACCGATCCGGCCACAAGACGTTGCCGTCCGGGAATGGACACCGGCAGCACACGTACGAGATGTCTTCCGCCGCTTACCGGGGCCTCGTAACCGTAGGTGATCTTCAGGCTGATGTCGTAGAGCACGGCAACCATCTCCTTCAGCCGAGATAGGTCTGCGCCAGCAGTTCGGACAGGTGTTCGAGATCCTGCATCAGGCGCCTGTAGACGGCCCTGTCCATCTGCTCCGGCGTCATGATCGCAAGGCCGGAATGGAGCCGCATCGTTTCCCGGTAGAAGGGTGACATCTGCCCGTTGACGAAGGCGTTCGGCAGGAGCTCGACCTCTTTCTTGATCTCGTTGAGCTGATAAAGGACCGAGCGCGGATTGAGCGGATCGAGCGCCAGAAGGTCGGTGACCGTCGGTGCCGCCGTGTTGACGTTGTAGCGCCGGCGGTGCGTCATGACGCTGTCGCCGATCTCCAGCAGCATGTCATAGGCGCCGTCTGGAGCCTCTGGTCCGGACATGTGGCCGAGCAGTCCCGTCATATGCAGGCCGCGTTCGAGATAGCGTCCGATCGACAGGAACCGCCATCCGGTGAAGCGGTACATGTTTTCGTGTACCAGGCCCGCGAAGCCGGCGAGCTTTCGCAGGAGGATCGTCATCGCGTGCGTGGCGTCGTCGCCCGCCTGAACGGTCGCGTGGAACTTCCGCGCCGTTCTGGAGAGGTCGTTGAGCGCGAGCCACCCGTCCGGCGAGAAGCGGTCGCGGATGTTTCCGGCGCTGAAAAGGGCGCTGTCGATACTGGAAAGCAGGCTATCCGGTACCGGCTCCCCGGTGCTGATGCCGAGCACGGCGAGGTAGTCGCTCACATCTTTCAGGAGCGGCATGTTCGGATCGGCGGATTCAGCGAAACGCCCGTGCCAGGCGCGCAGAACCCGAAGGGCGCCTTCCGCCCTTTCTATGTAGCGGCCGAGCCAGAAGAGGTTGTCCGCTGCCCGGCTGGGCAGGCTGCCGGGCAGGTTACGGGTGAAGCTCTC
Source organism: Sinorhizobium meliloti (assembly GCF_017876815.1). NCBI lineage: Bacteria > Pseudomonadati > Pseudomonadota > Alphaproteobacteria > Hyphomicrobiales > Rhizobiaceae > Ensifer > Ensifer meliloti. Next base: position 1,864,714 of record NZ_JAGIOS010000001.1, read on the forward strand.
CTCCGCCGGCAGCAAGGTCGTGCGGTCGACGGGCTTGGCGCTGACGATCCAGACGTCGGCGGCAGTGCCGCCGGCCTGCATTGCTATCGCCGCCACGTCGTCGCCGGAGCCGATGCGGGCGAAGCCGCCGGGCATGATCTGCCATCCGTCGCGCGTGCGCGCGGCAAACACCCGGAGGCTCATCGGTCGAGGTGTGAGCCGGCCATGCACCCAGGCCGGCGTCGTCGACAGCGTAACGACCTCCTGGCCCACCAGCTTGCCGCCGTCCGCAGCGAGCCATTCGCCGATGGAGGTCCCGGCGCTTTCGCGGAAGGAGGCGCCGAGTACCGATTGGCCTTCGTCGTCGAAGAAGGGCCGCGTCGAATAGGCCGGGCCGATGACCATGCGCTCGATATTGCCGGCGACATGCCGTCGTTCGGCTTCCTGTCCGCACCACCAGGTGGCGATCGACGGCAGCTTCTGCTCCTCGCCGAGTATATAACGGCAGATCGCCGGCAGGAAAGCCAGGAAGGCGCGCGTTTCCAGAATACCGGAGCCGAGTGCATTGACGATCGAGACGGAGCCGGCCCTCAGCGCCTCGACGATACCCGGGGTGCCGATATGCGAGGATTGGTTGAGCTCCAGCGGATCGGCAAAGGATGCGTCGAGGCGCCGCCAGAGCACGCCGACGGGTTTCAGGCCGGCCACCGTGCGCACCATGACCCGTCCGTCGACGACGGTCAGATCTTCGCCCTCGAGCAGCATGAAGCCGAGATAGCGGGCGATATAGGCATGCTCGAAATAGGTCTCGTTGGCGATGCCCGGTGAGAGCACGGCAATGCGGTCGTCCGCATGCTGCTTGTGCCCCTGCAGCGTGTCGCGGAAAGCACCGAAGAATCCCGCCAGCCGATGGACATGGCTTTCGGCATAGAGGTCGGAAAAGGCCCGCGTCGTCGCCACCCGGTTCTCGAGCGCAAAGCCTGCGCCGGAGGGGGCTTCGGTCCGGTCGGAGAGCACCCACCAGTTTCCGTCGGGGCCGCGTCCGATCTCGAAGGAGCAGAAGTGCAGGAAATGTCCGTTCGCCGGTTCGAGCCCGACGATCGGGCGCAGGAACTCCGGATTGGAAGCGATGAGGGCGGGGGGCAGCAGGCCGGCCTTGACCAGCCGGTTCTTGCCATAGACGTCGGCAAGCACCCGCTCGAGCAGTTCGGCCCGCTGGACGAGGCCGGCGGAAACCGTGGCCCATTCCGCCTCGTCGATCAGCACGGGAATGTGCGAAAGCGGCCAGCTGCGCTCGGAATTCTCCTTGCCGTAGGCGCGATAGAAGACCCCGGCATCGCGCAGATACCGGTCTGCGCGTGCGAAGCGGTTGGCAAGATCCGTCTCGTCCATGCGGCCGAGCGTCGCAAGCAGCCGCTGCCATACCGGCCGAACGTTGCCGCGCGCGTCGAGCATTTCGTCGGCGACGCCCGGCAAGGCGCGATAGCCAAAGGCCGGGCCGCCCTCGATTCGGCTCATCTGTTCCGGCCCTGCGGCCTGCTTCTTCGCCATTCCAATCCCTGCCGGACGCCCCGCTCGCGCAACATCATCGGCTGAGCCGCCGATCCCGATTCGACCATGTATCACAAATCTGGAGTGTTTCGCTGGCGAAGCTTTAGGCAGACGGCCGGCAGCCCCGTTTTCGATGGAGCTGCCGGCTTCGTCGCTTGCGTGCACGTCTCGTTTCTTCAGACGACCGGCGGGTTGATCCGCGCGAAGCCTTCCTGCCGGTAATAGGGGAAGTATGGGTAGGGGGCGGTCGTCGCACTCGCCGCGTCGAGCCGGGCGACCTCCTCGGGGGTGAGCGACCAGCCGGCGGCACCGAGGTTCTGTCTGAGCTGCTCTTCATTGCGCGCACCGATGATGACACTCGAAACGGTCGGGCGCCGGAGAAGCCAGTTGATGGCGATCTGCGGAACGGTCTTGCCGGTTTCCTGCGCGATGGCGTCGAGGACTTCGACGACGTCGTAGAGCTTTTCCTCGTCGACCGGCGGCCCGAAGGCGGCGGTGTCGTGCAGGCGGCTGCCCTCGGGCCAGGGCTCGCCGCGGCGGATCTTGCCGGTGAGCCGCCCCCAGCCGAGCGGGCTCCAGACGAGTGCGCCGACGCCCTGATCGAGACCGAGCGGCATCAGTTCCCATTCGTAATCGCGGCCGACAAGCGAATAATAGACCTGGTTGGCGACGTAGCGCGGATATCCCTGGCGGTCGGCGGCGGCGAGGGATTTCATCAGCTGCCAGCCGGAAAAGTTGGAAACGCCGACATAGCGCAGCTTGCCCGAGCGCACGAGCGTGTCGAGGGTCGACAGGACCTCTTCGACGGGCGTTCCGGCATCGAAGGCGTGCAGTTGCAGCAGGTCGATATAGTCGGTTCCGAGCCGTTTCAGCGCCTTTTCCACACCGCTGATCAGGCGCGAGCGCGACGATCCGGCGGCGTTCGGTCCTTCGCCCACAGGAAGCGACAGTTTCGTCGACAGCATGACGTCGTCGCGCCGGCCCTTGATCGCGGCACCAAGGACCTCTTCCGAAGCGCCGTCTGAATAGACATCCGCGGTGTCGAAAAGATTGACGCCCGCCTCGAGGCAGATGTCGACGAGGCGGCGCGCCTCGGCCGCATCCGTGCTGCCCCAGGCGCCGAAGAGCGGCCCCTTGCCGCCGAAGGTGCCCGCTCCGAAGCTGAGGACCGGTACTTTCAGTCCCGAGGAACCAAGCCGTCTATATTCCATAGCTGCAACTCCACTCTTGCTCATGAATCGGTAATATGAAGATGGAGCTGTACTCGCTTTGGATATAGACTGTCTCCGGGAATATTATCTGTGAGCTGAATTCATATGTCGAGACCCTCGGTCAACCGCTCGGGCGAAATGGAGATCTTTGCGAAGGCGGTGGAGCTGGGCGGATTTTCGGCTGCTGCCCGCCATTACCGCATGACGCCTTCGGCCGTCAGCAAGCTCGTGCTGCGTCTTGAGGAGCGGCTCGGCGTGAGGCTGGTGAACCGCTCGACGCGCAAGCTTCAGCTGACGCCGGAGGGACATGCATTCTACGAGCGTACGGTGCGCATCCTCGCCGATATCGACGAGGCGGAGCGCTCTGCATCGGCCGGCGAGAGCCCGGTCGGCCGGGTCCGGCTGAACGTCAACGCCTCGTTCGGCACCCACGTCCTGATGCCGCTGGTGCCCGAGTTCCGGGCGCATTTTCCTGCCGTCAGCCTCGACATCGTCATGACCGACGCCGTCGTGGACCTGATGGAGGCGCGCGCCGATGTGGCTATCCGCGCTGGACCGCTGAAGAGCTCGACGCTGATTGCGCGCAAGCTCGGGGCGACGCGGATGATGATCGTGGCGGCACCGTCCTACATAGAACGGTACGGAATGCCCTCGTCGCTCGAGGAGCTCAAGGGGCATGAGCGGCTCGGCTTCTGCTACGCGCGCGCCGTCGACGGCTGGCCGTTGAGGACGGATGGGGAAACGGTCGTGCTGCCGGCCTCGGGAGCGGTACAGGTGAGCGATGGCGAGGGGTTGCGCCAATTGGCGCTTGCCGGCGCCGGGCTGGCACGGCTTGCGGAGTTCACCGTAAGGGAAGACGTCAGCGCCCGGCGCCTCGTGCCGGTTCTGGAAGACCTCAATCCGGGCGATCTCGAGGAGGTTCACGCCGTCTATCTCGGCCAGGGCGGCGCGCTTCCCGCGCGCGTGCGCGCCGTCCTCGATTTCCTCGCCCGCCATGCCCGCATCACGCCGGGGCAGGACGCGGGCAGGCGCCGGACTTCACCCATACCGGCTCCGGCATGAGGATGATCGCCGAAGCAGGACAGCGGCGGAGATGTCCGCCGCGTTCCCGTTGAGAGGCGCCAACCCTCAGCGTTTCGGCGCGACCAGCGCGAAGAGCGCCCCTTGAGGGTCGATGAACTGCGCGATCCACGCTCCGCCGGGCACTTCCATCGGACCCATCAACAGCTTCGCGCCGCCGGATTGCGCCCGATCGATTGCCGCGTCGATCGCCTCGACATTGAAGTAATAGAGCCAGAAAGGATTGGGAACCTCTCTCGGCCTGGTCATCATCCCGCCGATCGGCTGACCATTATGGGCGAAGATCTGGTAGACGCCCATCTCGCCCATATCCATCGCCTGGTCCTTGGTCCAGCCGAACAGCTTCGAATAGAAGCTGAAGGCCGTGTCGAGGTCGCCGGCCATCAGTTCGTGCCAGCCGATGTTGCCGGCAGCCATTTGCTCCATTGCCGGTGGCGGTTCGCCGTCGCCCCTGAAGAGGGCGAAGGCGGCGCCGTGCGGGTCGGTCACGATTGCGAAGCGGCCGATATTCGGAATGTCCTCCGGCGCGCGATGGACCGTTCCGCCCTCGGCGGCAAGCTTGGCGGCGGACTCGTCGACATCGTCGACCGCGATATAGCCGAGCCATGCCGGCGGTATCTGCATGTCGAGCGCGCCTTCCGGCATCGTCATGAGACCCGCTACCTGGTGGTCTCCGGCGGAAAGGAGCGTGTAGTTCATGCCGGGCATTCCCGCGTCACGCGCGCTCCAGCCAACGATGTCCTTGTAGAAGGCTTCCGCCGCCTTCATGTCCGTCGTCATCAGTTCGTACCAGACGAATTTCCCATGCATTGTCGGTCCTCCGGTTGTTCTGGATGTGTCGTTGCGGTCGGCGACGGACGGTCGCGTGGGGGAACGCGAACGCAATCGAAGGCTGCTTTCCGGTCCGTCCGCACGCGCTTCATATCGTTGGGTCGACCTAAAATCGTGAACGTGATCGAATATAAGTTAAAGCTGAATGCGGGCGGAAACCGCACGCACTTTTCTTAATCCCGCGCTAGCGGCGGCGGTATTCCGCGCTCATCATTTCTTTCCAGTCGCCGTTTTCGGTCTGGACGCGGGCCGTAAGGGTCCGGCGGTTCGCGTCGATGAGGGTTATTCTATCCTGATATCGGGCGGTCCTGCCGGGATTTTCGAAGTCGGGGCCTTCACAATTGAGGGCAAGCGTCTTCCCGTCGTCCTCTATAACGCCGTCATAGACCCACATATGCGTCATCATGGAGCCGACCCACGTACCGAGATAACGCTTTGTCTCGGGATTGTAGCCGAGCGTCATCAAAGTCTGGCCGGGGCTGCCCCCCGGCATGATGCCCTCTCCCTCGCACACGACCCAGAGACCGTGCATCGAGCGGACGTTTTCGATCCAGGGCTGGCTGTCCTCGCCGCTTCCCGTCGAATCCTCGGACGTGATCGTCCACTCGCCGAGCAGCTGTTCCAGCCATCGGTGTTCTTCCTGCGGCTCTACTTTCATTGATTTCCCTCCCGCGGTCGTGCACAGCCATCCCGTCGGGCGGGTGCGGCGCTGAAACGCCGCTCAGCGTCCGAAGGTTCCTGCCACGCTTCCTTTGCGCTCGCCTCATGCCGGCGCTTGACTAATTATGTTGATATCAACATTACTATTTTATGTCAAAGCCGCTGCCGATACCTTTTTCCACCACGCTCTTCGTCAGGGACACCTGCCTGTGCCTGCATGTCCAGCGCGCCGCCCGGGCGCTCGCCCGTCGGTTCGACGAGGCGCTGAGACCGCTCGAGATTACCAATGGTCAGTTCTCGCTGATGATGTCGCTCAACCGGCCGGACCCGCCGAGCATGAGCGCGGTGGCCGCCGTGCTCGCCATGGATCGCACCACGTTGACGGCGGCGCTGAAGCCGCTGGAGCGACGAGGCATTGTCGAGTCGTTCGCCGACCCTGGCGACAGGCGTCTGAAACGCGTGCGGCTGACGACGGAGGGCGGCCGGCTGCTCGCCGAGGCGCTGCCGATCTGGAAGGCAACCCATGAAGCGCTCGACGAACGTCTGGGGGAGGGCGGCGCGGAACGTCTGCGGGCGGATCTGATCGCACTGACCTGATGGGACCGGCAAGCGCGCCGAGAAATCGCCAGCGGACGTAGCGCATCATGGAATAAGCGAGGCAGCTCGCTCGTCTCTACGCCGCGGAGGAAAAATGGAACGAACCGGAAGCTTCGAGGCGGGAACGCGTGCAGCCCTGATCGGGTGTCATGTCGGGTATCATGCGCTCGCGCGTTGAACGGAGACTGGAACCGCATTATGCGCGGCTTTTCGCTTATGCCGTCGCGCTTTCGCGCGATCGCGACGGAGCACAGGATATTTTCCAGGAGTGCATCGCCCGCGCCTTGGATGCGCGAAGCGTGCCCGAAACGGAGCCCGCATTTCGTGCATGGCTCTTCGCGATCCTTCGGAACATCTGGATCGACCAGTCGCGCCTGCGCCGCCGGCGTTCCGACCTGGAACAGGAGTTCGTCACGGACCTGGTGCCCGCGCCGGTCGCCCCGGAAACCGTGCTGGTCGATGCATTTTCGGTCCGCCAGGCGTTTACCCGCCTCAGCACCGAGCATCGCGAAATCCTCGCGCTGGTCGACATATCCGGTTTCAGCTACGAGGAGGTGGCAATGATGATCGCAGTGCCCAAGGGTACCGTCATGAGCCGGGTCAGCCGTGCAAGGCGGGCGCTGGCGTCTTACCTCGGCGATGCCAATGTCGTCGAACTCGCGCGGCATCGAGAAGGCCGAAAATGACAGAAAACGACCTGAATCCCGATATTTTGAGTGCCTATGTCGACGGCGAACTCGAGCCGGAGGAGGCGTCGCGCGTCGCCCGTCTGATTGCTTCCGACGAGGCGGTGGCGCGGCGCGCGGCCAAACTGTCCGAGATGAAGGCGGCAGTTGCGGGAATGGCTCCGGAGATCGTGGTGGTGACGGTGCCGCGTCCGCGGCCGGCCAGCCGATGGATGCTGTCGTTTGCTGCGGGTGCGTGTGCCAGCCTGCTGGTCTTTGCGGTGGCCTGGTTCGGCCTGGCAAGGGCTCCGGTGGGGGTGCCGGCGGGACTGCCGGGGGACGCGGCGGTTCGCGATGCCGTGCTGGAGCATGCGGCCTGGGTCGGAGGTTCTTTCACGCCGCCAATGCTTCCGGCCTCCGCACCCGCTGATGTGTTTGTGCCGGCGATGAACGCGGCCGGATTGACGCCCGTCTTTGCGCGCGAAACCTCCGTGAATGGCGAAGCCGCGTTGCATACAGGCTACGTCGGCAGTTCCGGCTGTCGGCTGAGCCTGTTCCGGATCGCTCGCCCGGACGTTGAGCACGGTTTCGACATGTCAAGCGACGACGGCCTGCTTCATGCCTCCTGGTCGGGCGACGCCGCAAGCTTCCTGCTTGTAGCCCGGGGGATGGACGAAGCCCGCTTCGCCCTTCTCGCCGGCGCTCTGAAGCTGGCGAGCGAAGAGAATGGCCGGGGAAAGCAGAAAATAATCGCAAGCCTCGGCGCGATGCGTCAGCCGTGCATCGGCTGACGCATCGCCGGATCGGACGCGCGATGCTGCCGGTTCACAAAAATGATTGGCGCGAGGGAATTTTCCGGGGCGTCAGTCGTCTCTTCCAGTCATTTCGAGGACGATCGGATCGGCATGCTGCCATCCGGGAAAAGGAGACGCGACTTGACTGAGATGCTGACCATGAAACGGCGGAGTTTTCTGACCGGGAGCGCCGGAGCTGTCGTTGCTGCCGGAACCGGTGGGCTTGCTGAGGCCAAGGAGACGAAGCCTCTGCCCGACTACGTGGCCTGGAAGGACGCCGATGCGCTGATCGTCCATAGCGACAAGACGCTGGAGACGAAGCGAAGCGAATTCGGCACCAGTATCATTACGCCGGAAGAGAAGCTTTACATCCGCAACAACGTCAACACGCCTCCGGAATCGATTCTCGCCGACCGCGACGGATGGAAGGTGGAGATATCAGGCGTAAAGGAGCCCCGGACGCTCACTGTCGCCGAACTGAAGACTCTGGGTCTGGTGACGGCGGCGACTGTACTGCAATGTTCGGGCAATGGCCGCAAATACTTCAAGGATCAGCTGACGGGTGACCAGAAAATGAGCGGCACGCCCTGGACCGTCGGCGCTGCGGGTTGCGTCATCTGGAGCGGCGTGCCTCTCAAAGCGGTGGTCGATGCCCTGGGTGGGCCTGCCGAAGGGGCTCGGTTCATCACGGGAACGGGCGGTGAGGAGCTTCCGGCCGGGCTCGACCCCAAGCTTCTGGTGGTCGAGCGCTCGGTCCCGATCTCGAACCTCGACAATGTGATTCTTGCCTGGGAAATGAACGGGAGGCCTCTTTCCCTTGCCCATGGGGGCCCGCTGCGCATGGTCGTCCCCGGCTATTCCGGCGTCAACAATATCAAATATGTCAAGGCCGTCGCCATGACCGAGGTCGAGACGGACGCGAAGATCCAGAAGACCAGCTATCGCGTGCACGCGCTCGGAGAAAAAGGCTCTCCCGACCAGCCATCGGTATGGGAACAGCCCGTCAAGTCGTGGATCACCACGCCGCACGAGGCTGCAAAGGCGGGACAGGTGCAGATTGCCGGCGTCGCCTTCGGCGGCATGAATGCTTGCAAGAGCGTAGAGGTCTCGGTGGACGGCGGTCAGACGTGGCAGGAAGCCGAGTTCATCGGGCCCGATCTCGGCCGTTTCGCCTGGCGCGTTTTTGCCCTGTCGGCCGATCTGGCGCGGGGGACCTACACGCTCGTCAGCCGCGCGACCGATACCGAGGGTAACGTGCAGCCCGAGGAGACCGAGATGAATGGAGCCGGCTACGGCCACAACGGCTGGCGTGCGCCCGCCGTCAAACTCACCGTTGCCTGACCGCAACCGAAGGGTTCCGCATGTTGCGGAACCCTGTTTCACGATCTTCTCCTATCAATTTCGGATCAGAACATGACCCATGCTTCAAGCCGCCGGATCGCGGCCGTGCTCACCTGTGTAACCATCGGCCTGTCGCCGCGCATGGCATCCGCCGAAGAAGACAAGCTTGCGCTCGGCAGAGAGATATTCCTCGAACGGTCGGAACCGCAATGCGCGCTCTGTCATACGCTGGCGGATGCCGAGGCCGTCGGGGAGGTTGGACCCAATCTCGACGAACTCAAACCCGACGCGGAAAGGGTCAATACGGCTGTCACCAACGGCATCGGGCCGATGCCGGCCAACGAGATCCTTACGGACGAAGAAATCGAGGCCGTCGCGCTTTATGTCTCGACGGTCGCCGGAAAAGCCAAGTGATCGGCGTCATGCGGGCGTTGACGCCCGCCAAGGAGAGGAAAGTACGTTGAAGACAAAGATGATGCTTTTGGCGATGTTGTGCGCGACCTCTGCAGGCCAGGCAAACGCCGAGGAATATCGTGTCGAAATGCTGAACAAAGCCGCTGACGGCCGCGTGATGGCATTCGAGCCCGCCGTCATCCGCGCCCAGCCCGGAGACACCGTCACCTTCGTCGCAAAAGACAAGGGGCACAACTCCGCGCTGATGAAGGGCGGCGCACCGGAAGGTGCGGAGACCTGGAAGGGCAAGATCAACGAGGAAATCACCGTGACCCTGAGCAAGCCCGGCGTCTACATGTATCAATGCGCCCCGCATGTCGGCATGGGCATGATCGGCGCAATCGTGGTTGGAGAACCGGCGAACCTCGAAGCCGTCAAGGGCATCAAGTATCCCGGAAAATCGAAGGCGGCCGCGGAGAAGATCTTCGCGGAAATCGAGAGCGGCGGCTGACGGACCGGTTGCTGCTGCTCCTTCCTCACCCCTGTGCTCGTCACTAGGGCATATACATATCTGCTCCTCTGGTGGGAGCCGTTGCCATGGCGAGAAACCGGCTGGCTCCCAGTTATGCGGTCTGCTGCCGGATAGGTGAAGGTCAAGCCGCTTGTCGTCTCCCCGCTTGTGGGGGAGATGGCCGGCAGGCCAGAGGGGGTTAAACGCCAAACCCTGCATGCTGCCGAAGACGATTTGCCGCGAGGATACCCTGCGGCATTCCGAAGACGCGGTCATACGACTGCGTCGTGTAGTCCTGATGGGCGAGCGGGAGAGCAGACCCCCTCTGGCCTGCCGGCCATCTCCCCCACAAGGGGCAGGGCTATCGCATATGAGCGATAAGAGAAGTGAGGAATTGGTCATCCCAGCCCGCCTTTTTGATTTTCCGGCGGATGGAGGCCTTGTCGGGGTGAGATCGCAAGAGGTTGAGAGCGATCTTGCGCAAGAAGGCAATGTTCTGAGGGCCGTTGTCCTTGCGGTTTCTGGCGGCGTCCTCGCGGAAGTGGACATCCAGAACCCAATGCAGTTTGTTTTCGATTTGCCAATGGGTTCTTACAACCTCGATCAGCGCGCTCGGCGACATGGTGGTGGAGAGCAGGAAGTAGCGGACATGGCTGGTCAAATGGCCGTTGGTATGACGGCTTGTGGTCTCGACGCAGCCGATGGCCTGCAGGCCCGGAAAGTTGATATCGTCGACAGCCACAACGCTGGCGCGGCGTGTCTCGGTGCGGTCATGGGCAGTCTCGGCTGCAATCTGGATGCTCTCGACGTGGTCGGCGTCCTCGATGCGGGCGAGCGCCTGGGCCAAGAGGCCGGGCTGGTTGGCCTTCAGTGCCAGAGCATAATCGCCGCCGGCAGCGAGGATGGCGCGGGCGGTGTCGGGCCGGCAATGCAGGGCATCGGCGGTGACGATAGAGCCCTCCAGTGCCAGCAGCGCGAGCGCATCGAGAGCCCCTTGCACCTCATTGCGGCCCGGCGCGAGCTTTTGGCCGATGACCAGACCGGGACCGGCAGCCCAGACATTGACGAAGTGGAGTGGCGTGGCCTTGGCGGCGCGCCGGTAGGCACCGCGCACCGCCTTGCCATCGATCGCTACCACCCCTTCGAGACCCTGCGCAAAGCTCGCCGTGAGACGGCGAAAGGCCGCGTCAAAGGCATCCGGATCGAGATGGCGGAAGACGGTGGAGAAGGTGTCATGGCTGGGAATGCCATAGGGCAGCGGCACGATTGTCTTCAGCCATTTCTTCTTGGCAACGCCGAAATCGGCCATATCGGTACAGCTTTCCGCACCGCAGACAATCGCCGCAACGGCAATGAACAGGATCGACGTCAACGGATGGCGCGCATTGCGACCGCGCGGATCGGGCAAATCTTCAAAGCAAGCGGCAAATCTACTCATCGAGACCTCCAAGTCAGCGGAGAACTCCAAGAATCGATTTGCCGCAACAAAACAACCGCTTATTTGCTAAATGCGATTCCCCTGCCACAAGGGGGGAGAATATATGCGGCGGGCTCTCGCTTCCGCTTCTGCGTTCTGTCCGTGGCATCGTTTTGGCATGTGAAGTCAAAACCGCTTATCCGCCCCAAGGCAATTGTCCTGCGAGAGGATCAGATGTGTAAATGCCCTAGTGTGCTCGTCACAGGGATGAGGAGTGCAAACAAGCCGCTGCGGGTTGCCCGAATCTCAACGGGCCTTGGAGCGGAATGAGGAAAAGTGTGTGCGGTTTTCCGCCCGCATCCCGCTCTTACTTATTAGAATGGATCACCTTCATGATTTACGTTGACCGACCTAAATCATGAAGGTGATCCAGATCTCGAAAATCTAGATTCAAGCGGGGAGAAACGAGGATGAAAAAGACCCATAAGGGTAGCTGCCACTGTGGACGGATCCGCTTCGAGGTCGATATCGATCTCGAAGCGGGAACCAGCCGCTGCAATTGCTCATACTGCTCGAAGCTGCGTTATTGGGGCGCAAGCGTGAAACCGGAGGATTTCCGGCTCATGTGCGAGGAGGCAGGCATCGGCGATTACCAGTTCGGCACGATGAGCGGCCATCATCGGTTCTGCACGGCGTGCGGTGTGACGCCCTATGGCCACGGCTATGTCGAAGAGATCGGCGGTGCCTTCGTCTCCATCAATGTCGCATGCCTCGACGGTGTCGATCCGGCCGAGTTTGCGGCCCTGCCGATCCAATATATGGACGGGCTCCACAACAATTGGTGGAACGCACCGGCCGAGACGCGGCACATGTGAATTCACAGCTCCGAAACGAAAAGGCTCCCGTCGCTGCGGGAGCCTTTTGGGACAGCTGCAATGCTGTTGAAAGCACTTCCAGGAAAAGTGTGTAACGGTTTTCCGTCCGGAAGTGCGTTGGGTCAAACGGTAGAGCATTTCAGTGTTTCCATGAAACAGTGAAATGCTCGACTTAACGGTCGCCCAGATCTCTCACGGCGCCGCGGTCGGCCGATGTCGCGAAGGCCGCATAGGCCTTGAGCGCGGTCGTCACCCGGCGCTTGCGCTGCTCGACCGGCTTCCAGCCCTTGGCATCCTGTTCGGTGCGGCGTGCGGCAAGCTCGGCCTCGTCCACCCGCAGACTGATGGTGCGGTTCGGAATGTCGATATCGATCATGTCGCCTTCGCGCACCAGCCCGATCGTTCCGCCATTCGCCGCTTCGGGAGAGACGTGGCCGATCGAAAGACCGGAGGTGCCGCCGGAGAAGCGTCCGTCGGTGATCAGCGCACAGGCTTTGCCGAGACCCTTCGACTTCAGATAGCTCGTCGGGTAGAGCATTTCCTGCATGCCCGGTCCGCCCTTCGGCCCCTCGTAGCGGATGACGACGACGTCGCCGGCCTTGATCTCGTTGGCGAGGATGCCCTTCACGGCTGCGTCCTGGCTCTCGAAGACGCGCGCCGGGCCGGAGAATTTCAGGATGCTCTCGTCCACGCCCGCGGTTTTCACGATGCAGCCGTCGAGCGCGATGTTGCCCTTGAGTACTGCGAGGCCGCCATCCTTGGAGAAGGGATGTTCGACCGAGCGGATGACACCGTTTTCGCGGTCTGTATCGAGCTCGTCCCAGCGTGCCTCCTGGCTGAAGGCGACCTGCGTCGGAATGCCTCCGGGAGCGGCGCGGAAGAATTTTCGGACAGTGTCGCTCGACGTGCGGGTGATGTCCCAGCGGTCGATCGCGTCGCCGAGCGTCTCGGCGTGGACTGTCGGGCAGTCGCGGTTGATGAGGCCGCCCTTGTCCAGCTCGCCGAGGATCGACATGATGCCGCCGGCCCTGTGTACGTCTTCCATGTGCACGTCGGCTTTCGCCGGAGCGACCTTCGACAGGCACGGGACCTTGCGCGACAGCCGGTCGATATCGTCCATGGTGAAGTCGATCTCGCCCTCATAGGCGGCGGCAAGGATGTGGAGCACCGTATTCGTCGAGCCGCCCATGGCGATGTCGAGCGCCATGGCGTTCTCGAAGGCCTGCTTGGTGGCGATGTTGCGGGGCAGCACCCGCTCGTCCTCCTGCTCGTAATAGCGGCGCGCCAGGTCGACGATGAGGTGGCCGGCCTCGACGAACAGGCGTTTGCGGTCGGCATGGGTCGCGAGCGTCGAGCCGTTGCCGGGCAGCGACAGACCGAGCGCCTCGGTCAGACAGTTCATCGAATTGGCCGTGAACATGCCGGAGCAGGAGCCGCAGGTCGGGCAGGCGGAGCGCTCGATGATCTGGACGTCCTCGTCGGAGACTTTGTCGTCGGCGGCCGCGACCATAGCGTCGACGAGGTCGAGCGCATGCGTCTTGCCGTGCAGCACCACCTTGCCGGCCTCCATCGGCCCGCCGGAGACGAAGACGGCCGGAATGTTGAGGCGCAATGCCGCCATCAGCATGCCGGGGGTGATCTTGTCGCAATTGGAGATGCAGACCATGGCGTCGGCGCAATGGGCGTTCACCATATATTCGACGCTGTCGGCGATGATCTCGCGCGAGGGCAGCGAATAGAGCATGCCGTCATGGCCCATGGCGATGCCGTCGTCGACGGCGATCGTATTGAATTCCTTGGCGACGCCGCCGGCCGCCTCGATCTCGCGCGCGACGAGCTGGCCGAGGTCCTTCAGATGCACATGGCCCGGCACGAACTGCGTGAACGAGTTCACCACCGCGATAATAGGCTTGCCGAAGTCGCTGTCCTTCATGCCCGTCGCGCGCCAGAGGCCGCGGGCGCCGGCCATGTTGCGGCCGTGGGTGGTGGTGCGGGAGCGATAGGCAGGCATGAACGTGTTCCTTCACGGACGAATGTCATTAGGCGGATGTGGCGATCGCAGAGCGCCGTTGCAGGGGGTAGTAGCGCAAAATTGCGCGCGCGTCATCTTCCGCGCCAGATTATTTCCGGGCGGCGCGCGCCAGCGCCGGCGCGGCTCCGCGCAAGAAAAAAGGCCGGGCTGAACCCGACCTTCCTCAACACCTTCAGCCAATGCCAGTACATCCGTGGTCAATGGCGAGGTAGGTATCTCTTAACAGGCGAACATGAAGAACGCGTGACAACGCTTCGGAAAACCCGAGCGCTTTCGACAGGCTAGCAGAATCGCCGCCGTTCAAAGTTCCGGTCTCGGCTTCAGTTGCTTGTGTCGGCCGGCGCGTGCAGTGGAAGTTGGGGGAATTGAAAAAGGGCTTGCGGTTTCCCGTAAGCCCTTTTGAAACTTGGATGGTGGGCGTGACAAGGATCGAACTTGTGACCCCTACGATGTCAACGTAGTGCTCTCCCGCTGAGCTACACGCCCATCCGATGCGGCGCATAGACCACAGAACCGGCGCCCGCGTCAATAGGCTTTTCGAAGGTTTTTTGACAGAAATTGCGCAGGGTCTGAGCGGCGTGATTTCAGGGGTATCGGCGTTCTTTTCGGACATCCCGAAGTTCCGTCGAGCGCGCTAAGGCGTTGAAATAACGAAGCCGCCATCGATGCTGATGATCGAGGGCGGCTTCGAGGCAATGCTTGCGCGGAAGGAGCCTTTGGCCTTCGGCGAAGGGTGCGCGGGAAAGCTGCGGCGCACATATGTTCGCTGCTCAGGCGGCCAGCATCTTGTTGACCTCGTTGACGAGGTCGCGCAGGTGGAAGGGCTTGGAAAGGACCTTGGCGTCTTTCGGCGCCTTGGAATCCGGGTTCAGCGCAACGGCGGCGAAGCCGGTGATGAACATCACTTTCAGGTCGGGGTCGAGTTCGGTCGCGCGGCGCGCGAGTTCGATGCCGTCCATCTCCGGCATGACGATGTCGGTCAGGAGAAGCGAAAAGGGTTCTTCGCGAAGCCGGTCATAGGCGCTGGCGCCGTTGTCATAGGAAAGAACCTTGTAGCCGGCTTTTTCCAGCGCCTTCACAAGAAACCGGCGCATGTCGTTGTCGTCTTCGGCAAGGAGGATTTTCGCAGTCATATCTGGCCGTGGCTACTTCTTCTGGGTGCTGGTGGATTGCGGCAGCTCAGCAAACCGCAACATGGTAAATATCTGGTGAACGGGCGCGATCAAGTCCCTTGAACCAGCGGGCGGCCACTATGGACACAGAGGCGACCAACTGGCAACATGATCTGAATAGCAAGAACCGGACATGGTAAAAAGGGTTCCGATGGGGGAAGCGGTTGAGTGGGAGTTTTTCGAGGTTCTGGAACCCGCAAGCCAGAGGATACCTTTCGTTTTCAACTCCCCGCACAGCGGCCGGCATTATCCCCAGTTCTTTCTCGACCAGTCGCGCCTCGATCCGCATTCCATTCGCCGTTCCGAAGACCATTTCGTCGATGAACTGTTCCGCAGCGCCACGTTTCTGGGGGCGCCCTTGCTCCGGGCGCATTTCCCGCGTGCCTTCCTGGACGTAAACCGCGAACCCTACGAACTCGACCCGCGCATGTTCGACGGCGCCTTGCCGCCGCACGCCAATATCAGTTCGATGCGCGTCGCCGGCGGCCTCGGCACCGTGCCGCGCCTCGTCGCCGAGAATATGGAAATATATCGTGGCCGTTTTCCGGTCGAGCAGGCGCTCGAGCGCATCGAGACGATCTACAAGCCCTATCATGCGACGCTCAGAAAGCTGATCGCCCGCACCCATGTCGAGTTCGGGATGTCGATCCTCATCGACTGCCACTCGATGCCGGGCAACGTGCATCTGCCGGGAAGCGGCCATCGCCCGGACTTCATTATCGGCGACCGCTACGGAACGAGCGCGGCGGCGGAACTGTCCCGGGTGGCGGTGGAGCTTCTGGAGCAACTCGGCTATGCGGTCGCGCGCAACAAGCCCTATGCCGGCGGCTTCATCACGGAACATTATGGCCGTCCGACGCGCGGACTGCATGCGTTGCAGATCGAAATCAACCGCGGCCTCTATGTCGACGAGGCAACCCTGATCAAAAAGCCGGGATTCGCAGCTCTCGAGGCCGACCTCGCAACCTTCATCGCGGCGCTCGCGCGGCACGTCGAGGATTTCGGCGCCTATCTGCCGCTGGCCGCGGAATAACAATTCGAAAAGGCTTTTGAGCGCCCGGCGGCGGAACGCTGCTCAAAAAGAACCGCGCCAGCGGCGCGGTCAAGTCTAGGGAGGAAACACCCAAGGAGGGTATTTGCAGCCACGAGTGACTGCAGAAAAACTGTAATGCTGCGGTGCACAATTGTCAAGATTCGAAGACGCAGACTTTCGTATCGGTGCAGGGTGCGCTCTTCCGACATGCCCATTCAGCGACTGCCGGCGCCGGTCCGGTCGTTGCCTTTCCCTGAATTTCGTCTATTCAGATCGAACCTCCTCCCTCGCAGAGAGCGACATGCTGCCCGACCGTACTTTCTTCGACCGTCTCGCCGACGCCGCCAAGGCCGAAACCATGCCGCGCTTCCGGGTTGGCACGAGTGTTCTCAACAAGCTCGAAGGCGGCTTCGACCCGGTGACGGAAGCCGACAGGTCGGCTGAGGCGTCGATCCGCGCGCTGATCGAGAGCAGCTTTCCGGAACACGGCATTCTCGGCGAAGAGCACGGCAATATCGGTCTCGACCGCGAACTCGTCTGGGTCATCGACCCGATCGACGGGACCCGTGCATTCATCTCCGGCCTGCCGGTGTGGGGCACGCTGATCGGCCTCTACCGGAACGGCAAGGCCGTCATGGGGCTGATGGACCAGCCCTTCACCGGCGAGCGTTTTTTCGCCGACGGCGAGAAGGCGCTCTATCGGGGACCTGACGGAGAGAGGGTGCTCGCCACGCGGCCCTGCCATGCGCTTTCGGATGCCGTTCTGTTCACGACATCCCCGCACCTCTACACGGGCGAGCTCAAGGAGCGCTTCGAGGCATTGCAGGAGAAGGTGCGGCTCTTCCGCTACGGCTGCGACTGCTATGCCTTCGCGCTGCTTGCAGCCGGCCATGTCGATCTCGTCGTCGAATGCGGCCTGAAGCCCTACGACGTCGGCGGGCTCATTCCGCTGATCGAGCAGGCGGGCGGAATCATCACCGACTGGCAGGGCGGGCCGGCGGAAATGGGCGGCGAAATCATCGCTGCCGGCAGCCGCGAATTGCATGCGCAGGCGCTTGAGGCGCTCAAGGGCCGGGTTTAAGCCTCTTCCAACTGTCGCGGCAGGGACGCGGGGTCCTCCGCATCGGCGCCCGGCAGAAAGGCCAGGATCGCGGCCATCGCCTGGGCGCGATAGCGGTCGGCCTCCTGCAGGAGTTCGTGCCGCGCGCCGTCGATCGGGATCAGATGCCCCGCACGGAAATTGCTGGCCAACCGCTCGACCGGGAGATACGGCACGAGCTTATCGGCCGTCGGGGCGAGTATGACGGCCGGTATGGTGATCCTCGTCAGATGTTCGTGCTTGAGGACGCGCCGGATCGTTCGGAAGGCCTCGCTCAGCCAGCGGGCCGTGGGCGGTCCGACCCGCAGTTGCGGACGCGCATCGATGAGCGCCAGGTTGCGGGCGTAGCGCCGGTCGTCCGCGGTCAGAACATTGCCCCTAAAAGGGGTACCGTTGCCTTTGTCGGAACTCAGCGCCAGCCTCCCGAGGCCGATCCAGCGCATGACCGTCGCGATCGCTGCGATACCCCGTTCGCCGATCGCCTGGCCCCCCAGACCGACGAAGGGGGCAAGCAGCACCATCCGGTCGATGCGGCTTGCGAGCATGGGAGCGAGCGACAGGGCGACGAGCGCCCCCATCGAATGGGCGACGATCGAGAAGGGCAGGCGGGTGTCGGGAAGGACGATCTCATCGAGAAAAATCGTCAGGTCGCGCTCGTAATCGGTGAAATCCTCCACATGGCCGTGGGTCCATTGCGGCGACAGCCGCTCGGAGCCGCCCTGTCCGCGCCAGTCGAAGGTCGCGACCCAGAAACCGGCCGCCATGAGATCGCCGATCGTTTCGAAGTATTTCTCGATCGACTCGTTGCGACCCTGCAGCAGGACGATGGTGCCGCGAATGACCGGGGCCTTCGACCTGAACACCGCGTAGCGGATCTTGCGGTTGCGGGCTCCGTCGAAAAAGCCAACCACCGGATCGCCCGGCATCGGATTTTCCGGCATCGAGTGAAGGAGCGTGGTCATGGGGCGTGGGCCAGAAGGAACATGCAAGTAGGGATAGGCGGCGGCCCGCCACCCGTCAAAGAAAAAAGCCGGAAACGGTGGATGAAATCCGGACGATCACCGTTTCCGGCCGCTGAAGGGAGAAGGGACATGTCACTTCAGCCCTGGGAAGACCCAGTGTCTCCTTTCTAGCCCACGGCGGCTGAACGGCGGCCGAACCCCTCGTTCATCTATTGTTCAGGCGCTGGCGGCATTCCTCTTGAACTCGTGCGCGGGCATTCCCATGTCTTCTCCGCGGGCGCCGAAGAAGGGTCCGTTCACCGGTCGAGCCACAGCCGGAACGGGGTGGCAGGCCAGATATCGCAACCGTTGCTCTTATGGAGGACGACATCATGCGTCATTTTGATTTTTCTCCCCTCTACCGCTCCACTGTCGGCTTCGACCGCCTGTTCACCATGCTCGATAGCCTTGGTCAGCCGGATCAGTCGCAGACCTATCCGCCCTACAACATCGAACGCACCGGCGAAAACGCCTATCGCATCACCATGGCCGTTGCCGGTTTCGACGAAAGCGAGCTTTCGGTCGAAGCGCGCGAAAACACGCTGACGATCAAGGGCGAAAAGAGCGAAGAGAAGGGTGAGGAAACCCAGTTTCTCCATCGCGGCATAGCCAAGCGCGCCTTCGAGCGCCGCTTCCAGCTTGCCGACCACGTCGAGATCAAGTCCGCTTCGCTGAAGAACGGCCTGCTCCACGTCGATCTTCTGCGCAATATCCCGGAAACGGCCAAGCCGCGCCGGATCGAGATCACCGCGGCGGCTTCGCAGCCGAAGCAGATCGAGGCGCAGACCGCCTGAGTCCGGAAACAGGATCGAATAAAAGACGGCGCCCGAAAGGGCGCCGTTTTTGCTGCAGGAAAACCCCTGACGTTTTCCGGGAATGCCTGTGACCGGCTAGCTAACCGTCAGTTCTTCACCGTGTCTTCCAGGAAGAATCGGCCGAGCGGGTTCTGGTAGAAGTTCTCGATGTTCTTGCGCGATACGTTCAGATAAGGGCTGTAGTATAGGTCGATCCAGTGGACGTCATCCTTCGCCGTCTTCTGAATATCGACGTACATGGCCTCACGCTTTGCCGGATCGAGTTCCAGACGTGCCGCTGCGACAAGCTCCTTCACCTTTTCGCTGTTGTAGCGGGTCATGTAGTTCATATTGGTGTCATGGCCGAGCACGAAGGTGGTCTTCTGGTCCGGATCGAGGACGTCGTTTGTCCAGTACATGACCGAGATATCGTAGTCGCCGGCGACCAGCATGTCCCAGCTCTGGCTCGCGTCGACCTTCTGCAGATTGACCGTGACGCCCGCCTTGGCAAACTGCTGCTGCAGCAGCACCGCGATCTGCTCGTCGACCTCGTTGCCCGCGTTTACGACATAGTTGAGCGTCAGGTCGGATGCCCCCGCCTCGGCCAGCATCGCCTTGGCCTTCTCCGGATCGTAAGGATACTGGTAGTTGGCGTCGTAGTGATAGAGCGAGCCCTTTGGGATGTAGGAATTTGCGACCGTGCCGATGCCGAACGTGACCGTGTCGACGATCGCCTTCTTGTCGATCGCCATATCCAGGGCCTGGCGCACTTCCTTTTTGGCAAGCATGCCGTGCTCATGGTTGATGAGCAGATGGTCTTCGCGGGTCGAGGTGTCGATGTGGACCGTGAGGTTCGGGTCCTTCTTCAGCTCCTCGACGCGCGAGAACGGGACGAAGATCGCTGTGTCGAGCTGGCCGGCCTGCACGTTCAGCATGCGCGTGTTGTCGTCCGGAACGGAAATCCATTCGACGCCGTCTAGTTTCACACGATCCGCCTGCCAGAAGTTCGGATTCTTTTCGAGGATTACCCGATCGCCGCGCCGCCATTCCTTGACGGTGAACGCGCCGGACGATGCCGTCGGCAGTTCGGCGAAAGCGTCCTCGCCGGCCTCGACGGCTTTCTTGGAAAGCACCGAGACGTTCGGAAGGGCAAGCGTCGACAGGAAGGGTGCGGAGGGCGTCTTCAACTTGACGACCAGAGTCTTTGGATCGGCCGCCTCGGCGGTTTCGATGATCTTGTAGCTGTCGCTCCACAGAGAGCCTTCGTGGTCGCGTATGCGCAGCAAGCTGAAGGCGGCATCCTCGGCCGTTATCGGCGAGCCGTCCGAGAACTTCGCGTCGCGGATCTTGAACGTGTAGGTCAGGCCGTCATCGGAAAGGGTCCAGCTTTCGGCGAGCCCAGGCTCCAGCTTGGTGCCGGTCTTGTCCACGCGGACAAGCACGTCGAAGACGTTGGAGAACACCCAGTTGTCGACGTTCTGGGCCGACTTGATCGGATCGAAAGTCGTTGAATCTTCGCGGCGGCCGATGGAGAGGATACCGGCGGCCTCGGCGTAACCGGCACTGAGCATCAGGGCGGCTGCGAAAGCGGCCCGGCCGATTTTGTTCCACCTTTTGGTCATTGTTCGTTCCCTTCGTTATTATGGCAGGCGTTTGACGGACTGGATCGGTTCCACCGGCGGCGCATCGGTATGGCCGAGTAATGACCTGTCGGGATCGATGTCGGGGATCGCGGCGATCAATGCGGCGGTGTAGGGATGTTTCGGCCGGGAGAAGACGTCCTCGGAGCGGCCCTCCTCGATGATCTCTCCGCGATGCATCACCACGGTGCGTTCGCACAGGTTGCGCACGATCGCGAGGTCATGGGCGATGAAGATCAGCGTGAGGTTAAGGTCGCGGGCGAGCTTGCGGAAGAGGTCGACGATCTGCGCCTGGATCGTGACATCGAGTGCTGCGACGCATTCGTCGGCGATAATCAGTCTCGGGTCGACGGCAAGGGCACGGGCGATGCCCGCCCTCTGGCACTGGCCGCCGCTCATGCTGCGCGGTTTGCGATGGGCGAATTCGCGCTCGAGGCCGACAAGGTCCAGCAGCTCGCCGATGCGTGCCGGAATGTCGGCTCCGCCGATCTTTTTCTGCACTTTCAGAACTTCAGCAAGAGTCTGGCCGATGGTCAGGCGCGGGTTCAATGCATTGAACGGATCCTGAAAGACCATGGCGGACTCGTGTCGCAGCCTGGTGAGACCCGCACCCCTCTGCTGAGAAAGATCGATACCGTCGAAGCTGACGTGACCGGCGGAAATCGGCGTCAGGCCCAGCATGGCGCGGGCAAGCGTACTTTTGCCGCTGCCGGATTCGCCGACGATACCGACCGTTTCGCCGGGCATGATCCGCAGGCTGATCCCCGAAACGGCGCTGACGGCCCTGGCGTTCTTTCCCCTGAAAAGGCTGCCGCCCGACGGGAAGCGCACATGCAAGTCATCGATCTCCAGAAGCGACCTTGTCGCTCCATGTGAGGGCGCTGGGAGACTGGTGGCGGGGAGCACCGCCTCGGGCATGGATGGATGGCTGTGGATGAGCCGAACTGTATACGGGTCCTGCGGTGCGGACAGGATCGTCCGTTTAGGACCCTGTTCCAGCAGCTTTCCGCCGCGCATCACGGCAATGCGGTCGCAGGTCTGCGCCACGATGCCGAGATCATGGGTAATGAGGATGATCGACAGGCCGCGCCTGTCGCGGATGTCCATCAGGAGTTTCAGGATCTGCGCCTGGATCGTCACGTCGAGGGCGGTCGTCGGTTCGTCGGCTATGAGGATTTGCGGATTGCAGGACAGTGCCACGCCGATCATGGCCCGCTGACGCATGCCGCCGGAAAGCTCGTGCGGGTAGCTGTCGTACTGGCGGACAGGTTCAGGGAACCCGATCTGCCCCAGTATCTCGACCGCTGCCGCCCGCGCATCGCGGCCGCCGAGGCCCTGATGGTAGCGGATGCCCTCGGCGATCTGGTCGCCGATGCGCATGACCGGGTCGAGGTGGCTGGTCGGGTTCTGGAAGATCATGCCGATCTCGGCGCCGCGCACCTCCAGCATCTCGGCGTCGGTGACGGCCGTGAGGTCGCGCCCTCCGAGGAGAACCGCACCGCCTTCGATCTTCAGCAGGGATGATGGCAGGAGGCGAACCAGCGCGCGGCAGAACAGGCTCTTGCCCGATCCGCTTTCGCCGACGAGGCCGAGGATCTCGCCCTTGGCGAGGTCGAGCGAGATGCCATCCAGCAGCGTGCGCGTCTCTCCCTGGAGATGCGCCTTCACGGTCAGGTCGCGGACAGACAGGACGGAGGCGCTCATTCGTGCACTCCGAGCAATTCGCCGAGCGCATCGCCCAGCATGCTGAAGCCGAAGGCAAGGCTGACGATGGACAGGCCGGGAAACAGCGTGATCCACCAGGCGGTGGTGATGAAGCTCTGGCCCTCCGCGACCATGACGCCCCATTCGGCGACCGGCGGCTGGACGCCGAGACCGAGATAGCTGACGGCGGCCCCGCTCAGCAGCACCAGGACGGCATCCGACATGGCAAAGACGATCGAGCCGGCAATGGCATTGGGTAGCAAGTGCCGGAACATGATGCGGAAGCGGCCGAAACCGAGGCTGACGGCGGCGACGGCATAGTCGCTGTTCTTCAGAACGAGAATCTGTGCCCGGATCAACCGGGCATATGAAACCCATCCGACCAGCGCCATGGCGATATAGAAGCTGCCGAGGCCCGGACCGAGAATGGCGATGATCGACAGCATCAATACGAGGAATGGAAAGGCGAGGATGATGTCGACGAGGCGCATGAACAGCGCGTCTACAATGCCGCCGAAGAAGCCGGCGATGGTGCCGACGATCGTTCCTATGACGAAGGGGAAGGCGACCCCGATCAAGGCGATCTGCAGGTCGATGCGTGTGCCCCAGATGACCCGTGAAAGGAGGTCGCGGCCGAAGTTGTCGGTGCCGAACGGATGCAGAAGCGACGGCGGCTGCAAGCGGGCTGCGCCGTTCTGCAGGATCGGGTCATAGGGGGCGACGACGGGTGCGCCGATCGCCAGCAGCAGGAAAAACAGCAGGATGCCCGCGCCAATGACGAGGGCCAGCCGCCGGCCGAAGAGCAACCGCCAGCCGGCCGGCGACGAGGACACCGTACCGGCGCTCATAGTTTCACCCTCGGATCGACGGCGACGGTGACGATGTCGGCGATGAAGTTGACGAGCACAGTGGCGCAGGCAAACACCATGGCGACACCCTGCACGACCATGTAGTCGCGCGAGAAGATGGCGCGTACCAGCAACTGTCCCATGCCCGGCAGGGCAAAGACGCTTTCGACCACGACCGTGCCGCCGATCAGCCAACCGATGTTGACCGCCAGAAGGTTGATGGTCGGCACCAGCGAATTCGGAACGACATGCCGCCAGAAGACGATGCGCTCAGGCATGCCGCGCGCGCGGGCGGCCGTCGCCACGTCTGATTTCAGGGACTCGATCATTGCCGCGCGCAGGCTGCGAACCAGCACCGTCGACAGGGAAAGAGCGACCGTCAGGCTCGGCAGGATCAGATGGGCGAGCTTGTCGCCGAAGGTCGCCCCGTAGCCGGACACCGGCAGCACGTCCAGTTTGACGCTGAAAAGGATCATCAGCATCAGGCCGAGCCAGAACGGCGGAAACCCGATGCCGAATGTGGAAACAACCCGGACGATATGGTCCGGCGCCTTGCCGGAATTACGCGCTGCAAGCGCCGCCATGGGCACGGCGATGAGAACCGCCAGAACGACGCTCGACAGCACGAGCGCGATGGTCGGCTCGACACGTGTGGCGATAAGCTTCAGGACATCGATCTTGTAGAGGATCGACTTGCCCATCTCGCCATCGGCAAGATTCTTCAGAAAGTAGAAATATTGCTGCCACATCGGCTCGTCGAGGCCGTACTGGGCGCGGATCTTGGCGATGGCCGACGGGGTGGCGCGGGCTCCGAGCAGGTTGCGCGCCGGATCGCCGGGGATGAGCCGCACCAGAATGAAGGTTATGATGCTGATCCCGAAGATGACCGGCAGGAACTGCAAAGGTCGAGTGAGAACGAACCTATAGCGATGCATGGCGATGCCCGCGCCTCCGTCTTGTTCGGATGTCTCTCGCCATGTTTTGCATCAGTTCGGCCTGTGCCGCGACAGGAAATCGATCAGCGCAGGATAATAGTCCGCGGGGTTCTCGTAGAACGGCATGTGGCTTGCATTGGCAAAAACCCTGAGCTCGGCATCCGGGATGGCGAGCTTCATCTTCAGCGCGCAGGCCGGCGTGAGCTCGTCGTGTTCTCCCGTGGTGATCAGCGTCGGCACCTTAATGCCGGGGAGGTCGGGAATGCGGTTCCAGTCCTTGAGATTGCCGATATAGAGAAACTCGTTCGGGCCTTGCATCGTGCCGTAGGGACCCATATTCCAGTCGTCCAGGGACCGGCGTACCGGTGCGGGCCATTCCGGCAGGCGGCAGACATGGCGATAGTTCAGGATGGTAATGGCAGCCATATATTCGGGATGATCGTATGTGCCCTGCGCCTCGTGCTTCTGCATCATGGCGACGGTCTCCGGGCCGAGCGCGGCGCGCAGCCGCTCAAGCTCGGTGACGAGGTGCGGCATGTCGGCGACCGTATCCTCCAGGATCAGCGTCTGCAGGTTTTCCGGGTATGTCAGCGCGTAATCGATCGCCAGCCAGCCACCCCAGGAATGGCCGAGCATGTGCACCTTGCCGAGTCCCAGCGCCTTGCGAACCGTTTCGGTTTCCTCGACATACCGGCCGATCGTCCAGAGCGAAGGATCGGTCGGGCGGTCGGAGGCGCCGGTGCCGAGCTGATCGAAGGCGACGACGCGATAGCCCTTGTCGATGAGGCACGAATGGGCTTCGCGCAGATAGTCACAGGGTAGTCCCGGCCCGCCATTCAGGCAGAACAAGGTCTCCGGACCCGAACCGAAGCTGTAGGCCACCACCTTGTAGCCATCGACTTCGATTTCGTGTCGCGCCTCCGGCTCGATATCACGCCACATTGACCGCCCCGGCAAAGAAACTGCTTGCTCAATAATTGAGCACGGCTAAATTTTATCCGAAACGCCAGTCGGCGCCCAGCTATAAGAAGTGATAGGTTGGCCTGTGACCGGACCGGAGACAAGGATGTTTGACGAACTCGGGACGATCAGGAACCAGTTCACCGCGCACGACACGCTGGATGGCCGTATCGATCAGGTGTTCGAGGCGATGAAGTCGATCGGCTTCGAGGCTCTGATCTACGACTATACGCCGGTGCCCCGCGATCTCGACGGCACGATCATGGTCCCGTCGCTGCTGAAACTTCGCAACATCTCGGAAGACATGCACGACTACTGGTTCGATCGCGGCTATTTCCGCATCGATCCCGTGCAGCAGGTGGCGCTGCGCACGTCGACGCCGTTCTTTTGGAACTATGATCCCGATGCGGACACGCTGATCAGGCGCTTCATGAGCGATGATACGGCGCCTGTCGCCCGCTACCTGAGCGAACGCGACATGTCGACCGGCGTCACCGTTCCGGTCCACATGCCGCGCGGCGACTATGCGACCGTCACGGGCGTGCGTTTCGGCGGCAATCGCGCATTCGAGGGGCATGCGCTGCGGTACATCGCCGATTTCAACCTGCTCGCCCATGTGTTTCACGAGGCGGCCTATTCGCTGTTCGACGCGCAGGCCTTCAACGCCGGCACCGCGAGGCTGACGGAGCGGGAGCGCGAATGCCTTCGCTATTCCGCCGAGGGCCACTCGGCCAAGGAAATTTCCCGTATCATCCACCGCTCTGTGCCGACTGTCGTCATGCACCTCAACGCCGCGGCCAAGAAACTCGGTGCGAAGAACCGAACCCAGGCGGTTGTGCGCGCCACGCACTACCGCCTGCTCGAAGAGCGCCCATCCTATAACTTGTGATAGCTGCCACGGCTCGAAACCCCGCGTTATGTTGCCTCCGTTGTCCGTCAGACATGGAGATGCACGTGGCCGCCGTCGCGTCGAAGGAAGCCTTCCTGCCCTTTCGCGAATACCAGACCTGGTATCGCATCACCGGTTCGCTCGGCAGCGGCAAGCTGCCGCTCGTCGTTGCCCATGGCGGACCGGGCTGCACCCATGACTACGTGGATTCCTTCAAGGGGATCAGCGAGATCGACGGACGCGCCGTCATTCACTACGACCAGCTCGGCAACGGCAACTCCACGCGCCTTCCGGACAAGGGCCCGGATTTCTGGACGCCCGCCCTGTTCCTCGGGGAACTCGACGCGCTGCTGAAGCATCTGGGCATCCAGGATCGCTATGCCTTTCTCGGACAGTCCTGGGGCGGCATGCTGGGTGCGGAACATGCGGTTCTAAAGCCTGCGGGGCTGAAGGCGCTGGTCATCGCCAATTCGCCGGCCAACATGCATACCTGGGTGGCGGAAGCCAATCGCCTGCGCGAGGAACTGCCGCAGGCGGTTCAGGATACGCTGCTCAGGCATGAGCAGGCCGGCACGATTACCGATCCGGAATACATCGCCGCCTCTCGCGTCTTCTACGACCGCCATGTCTGCCGCGTCACGCCGTGGCCGGCGGAAGTCGCGCGCACCTTTGCGATCATGGACGAAGATAATACGGTCTATCGCAACATGAACGGCCCGACCGAGTTCCACGTAATAGGTACGATGAAGGACTGGACGATCGAGGACCGGCTGATGCGGATCGAAGCGCCGACCCTCTTGATTTCCGGAAAATACGACGAAGCCACGCCGCTCGTCGTCAAGCCGTATGTGGATCGCGTGAAGGGCTGCGAATGGGTGCTGTTCGAGCATTCCAGCCACATGCCGCATGTGGAGGAGAAGGCCTTGTGCCTGGAAACGGTCTCTCGATTCCTGTCATCCCACGATACCGAGGCTTGATAAGGAGACGCGCCGTTTCGTTTGTGCTCTTCAGGTGAGGGTAGCCGGGATAGCGGTTCCTTCGAGCTCTGCCGCCTTGGCGGCATAACGCTGGGCAATGACCGCACAGGCCATCAACTGAATCTGATGGAACAGCATGACCGGCAGAACGATCATGCCGATGTTCTGCCCGGCGAAGATCGCGCTTGCCATCGGAATGCCGCTCGCCAGGCTCTTCTTCGATCCGCAGAAGGTGATGGCGATTTCGTCCGCGCGGTCGAACCCGAGCAGCCGGCTACCGAATGTGGTGGCCGTCAGAATAAGCGCGAGGAGGACGATCTCGATAGCGATGAGGATCGTAAGGTCGCTCAGCGTGAAGGCGTGCCAGAGGCCGGCCGTGACGGCCTGGCTGAAAGCCAGGTAGACGACCATCAGGATCGAACCGCGGTCGACCGGCGCGAGCAGTTTCTTGCGGGCGCGAATCCAGTCGCCGATCCAGGGCTGCAGGATCTGGCCTGCGACGAAGGGGGCAAGCAGCTGCAGGAGGATCTGTTCGATCGCGTCGAGCGATACGCCGCCATGTCCGCCGGCCGAGAAGATGACGCCGACGAGAAGCGGCGTCAGGAACACGCCCAAGATGTTGGAGGCCGATGCGGCGCAGACGGCTGCCGGAACATTGCCGCCGGCCATCGACGTGAATGCGATCGACGACTGTACCGTCGAGGGCAGAACGCAGAGGAAAAGGATGCCGGTATAGAGCGACGGCGGCAGGATCCATGGCGGGACGAAACCGATGAGGAGTCCGATGAGCGGGAAAAGGGCGAAAGTCGAAAAGAGAATCGCAATGTGCAGCCGCCAATGCAGGAAGCCGGCAATGACGACCTCGCGCGAAAGCCGTGCGCCATGAAGAAAGAAGATCAGGCCGACACCCAGCTTTGTCGCGATTGCGAACCAGGCCGCGGCGGTACCGTCGATGGGCAAAACCGCTGCGAGAGCGACTGTCAGCATCAGGAGGATGGTAAAGGTGTCGGGGAGATAACGGCGCATGGTGCTTGCCGTGTAAGCCCATCCGGAAGCCGGATGCAAGCCCTAGATCATGTTCATGTTTTTAGGCCGGGTCGGCCTAAAAACATGAACATGATCTATTCCAGGAAGTTGAGACGCCGGATGCGGGCGGAAAACTGCACAGATTTTTCCTCATCCCGCTCTATCGGCCGCGATGCGCGGCGCATTCGAACGATTTCATGCGGCGCGCTTCGATATCTGCCGTGCGGCCCGCATCAGCAGGCGGCGACGAAACGGTCGACGTCCTCGGCGCGGGTGGCGAAGCTGGTAACCAGGCGATAGAGCCCTTCGTCTTCCGCGAGGCTGCCTTCGAGATCGTGCGGCACTTCCCAATCGTAGAAAAGCGCGCCCTGCCGCTGCAGCCGACCCGCGGCCTCCCGTTTCAGCACGACGAAGACCTCGTTGGCATCGGGCGCCCAGGCAAGCCGGCTCCCGGCCGAAGCGGTGATGCCGTCGGCGAGGCGCTGTGCCATCGCGTTGGCGTGGCGCGCAAGATCGAGCCAGAGATCGCCGGCAAGATAGGCGTCGAACTGGGCGGCGACGAAGCGCGACTTGGAGAAGAGTTGAGCCGAGCGCTTGCGCAGGAAGTGCATCTCCTGCGCCTTCGAAAGGTCGAAGAGCACCAGCGCCTCGGCGCACCAGCAGCCGTTCTTGGTTCCGCCGAACGAAAGCAGATCGACGCCACGCTTCCAGGTCATCTCGGCCGGTGTCGTACCAAGGCTGACCAGGGCATTGGCGAAACGGGCGCCATCCATGTGCAGCGGCAGTTTATGGGAGCGGGCGATCGAACCGATCGTTTCGATCTGGTCGAGCGAATAGACGGTGCCGCTCTCGGTCGCCTGCGTCAGCGTCACCGCCATCGGCTGACCGCCATGGACGTTCTCCCTCGGGAGCCGCCGAATTTCGGCCTCGAGCTTCGCCGGCTCCATCCTGCCGCGGGCGCCCTCGACCGGGCACAGCCTCGCGCCGTGCGAGAAGAACTCCGGCGCGCCGCACTCGTCGACGTTCACATGCGCTTCGCGATGGCAGAAAGCGATTCCGCCCGCCCGATTGGCGCTCGAAAGCGCAAGGGAATTTGCGGCGGTTCCGGTGCCCACGAAGAATACCGCGACGTCCCTCTCGAAAATCTCCGAAAATCTCTGTTCCACCCTCCGGTCGAGTTCGCTCGTGCCGTAGGCGGAAGCATAGCCCTGCGCATTCGCGACCAGACTTTCGGCAATCGCCGGATGGGCGCCGGCCCAGTTGTCGGAGGAGAAGATCATCTGAAGCTTACCCTGTTTACATCGAGCCACGCGGCGCGCAGAGGCGCGCCGGCGCGACCATAGCCGAGTCCCGTCGGCAAGCAAGCGGCTGCGCTTAACTGTGCCTACCTTGAGTGCCAACCGGAGACCAGTTTGAAACCAAAGTAAAGAAAGTGCCCGGTGCCGGTAATTAAATTTCAAAACCGCGCAATTTCCGGCAATGTTCGGCAAAATCTCTCGCATTATTTGCGGCCGAGGCCCTTGCGAAGGGGGGCGGTTTCTGGCATAGAGCGCATGAAATAGGACAGGTTTGCTGTCCTATTTCGGTCTAGGGGCCGGAACAATCGCCGGAAGCACCGTGAAAAGCGGCAGCCGGCGTGGAGCGCGAGGGGGTTTCGCCGGATTTCATCCGGTCGTTATTCCTTGGCGTCAGTATGGTCGCGGACATCAGTGCCTGACGCGGCCGCGCTTCATTTGCGACCTGATCAGGATCATGCGACGATAATGCCCCGGCTTGCCGCCGTGCGAAAAGCGCCATGCGGCAACTGCGTGCGGGCCGCGTTATGCCCGGAATCGCCGGGTTCAACAGGAGGGAAAAGATGACGGATCATTCGCCATCACGACAGATTGGGCTCAACCTCGCACAAGACGCTGCGACGGCTGTGAAAACGCCCGCATTCCCCTCCGGGCTGCCGCGAAAACAGGGGCTCTACGATCCACGGAACGAACATGATGCCTGCGGCGTCGGCTTCGTCGCCCATCTCAAGGGCGAGAAGTCGCATCAGATCGTGCGCGATGGCCTCTTCATGCTGGAAAACCTCACGCATCGCGGCGCGGTCGGTGCCGACCCGCTGATGGGCGACGGCGCGGGCATTCTCGTCCAGATCCCCGACCGCTTCTTCCGCGAGGAGATGGCGAAGCAGGGCGTGACCCTGCCGAAGGCGGGCGAATATGCCGTCGGCTATCTCTTCATGCCACGCGACGAGGCGCTTATCGCCCACTTCAAGGAGGTGATCAGCGAGGTCGTGGCCGAGGAGGGCCAGATCGTGCTCGGCTTCCGCGACGTGCCGGTCGACAATTCGTCTCTCTCCAAAGCGCCCGACATCGCCGCGACCGAGCCGCACCATGTCCAGGTGTTCATCGGCGCTGGCCGGGAGGCCGCGAGCAGCGACGAATTCGAACGGCGGCTGTTCACGCTTCGCAAGGTGATCTCAAACCGCATCTATGCGGAAGCCGATGGTGGCGATCTCGGCTTCTATATCGTGTCGCTGTCGACCACCACCATCGTCTACAAGGGCATGTTCCTCGCCTATCAGGTGGGTGCCTATTACAAGGACCTCGCCGACGAGCGCTTCCAGTCGGCCGTCGCACTCGTGCACCAGCGCTTCTCGACCAACACCTTCCCGTCCTGGAAGCTCGCGCATCCCTATCGCATGGTTGCGCATAACGGCGAGATCAATACGCTGCGCGGCAACGTCAACTGGATGGCCGCACGGCAGGCTTCCGTTTCCTCGCCGCTCTTCGGCGACGACATTTCCAAGCTCTGGCCGATCTCCTATGAAGGTCAGTCGGACACGGCCTGTTTCGACAATGCGCTCGAATTCCTCGTGCGCGGCGGTTATTCGCTCTCGCATGCCGTCATGATGCTGATCCCCGAGGCCTGGGCCGGCAACCAGCTCATGTCGCCGGAGCGCAAGGCCTTCTACGAATATCATGCGGCGCTGATGGAACCGTGGGACGGACCGGCGGCGGTCGCCTTCACCGATGGGCGCCAGATAGGCGCCACGCTCGACCGCAACGGTCTGCGCCCGGCGCGCTACATCGTCACCAGCGACGACCGCGTCATCATGGCGTCGGAGGCCGGCGTTCTGCCGGTCGCCGAGGACAAGATCGTCAAGAAATGGCGGCTGCAGCCCGGCAAGATGCTGCTGATCGACATGGAAGAGGGCCGCATCATCTCCGACGAGGAGGTGAAGTCGTCGCTCGCCGGCAAGCATCCCTATCGCCAATGGCTCGACAACACCCAGCTGATCCTCGAAGAGCTGAAGCCGGTCGAGCCGCGGGCGCTGCGCCGCGACGTGTCGCTGATCGACCGCCAGCAGGCCTTCGGTTATACCCATGAGGACACGAAGCTCCTGATGTCGCCGATGGCGACGACCGGTCAGGAGGCGATCGGCTCGATGGGCACCGACACGCCGATCTCGGCGATGTCCGACAAGCCGAAGCTGCTCTACACCTATTTCAAGCAGAACTTCGCGCAGGTCACCAACCCGCCGATCGATCCGATCCGCGAGGAACTGGTGATGAGCCTCGTCTCGTTCATCGGTCCCCGCCCGAACATCCTCGACCATGAGGGGATGGCGCATGCGAAGCGGCTGGAAGTCCGCCAGCCGATCCTGACCAATGGCGACCTCGAGAAGATCCGCTCGATCGGCCACACCGAGGACCGCTTCGACACGAAGACGCTCGATTTCACCTACGACATTTCCCGCGGTGCCGAAGGCATGCTGGAAATGCTCGATCGTCTTTGTGGAAGGGCGGAAGCGGCAGTCAAGGGCGGCTACAACATCATCGTGCTTTCCGACCGGCAGATCGGTCCGGATCGCGTGGCGATCCCGGCGCTGCTCGCGACCGCAGCCGTCCATCACCACCTGATCCGCAAGGGTCTGCGCACGTCGGTCGGCCTCGTCGTCGAGTCGGGCGAACCGCGCGAGATTCATCATTTCTGCCTGCTCGCCGGCTACGGCGCGGAAGCGATCAACCCCTATCTCGCCTTCGACACGCTCGTCGACATGCACAAGCGCGGCGAGTTTCCGAAGGAAGTCGACGAGAAGGAAGTCGTCTACCGCTACATCAAGGCGGTCGGCAAAGGCATCCTCAAGGTCATGTCCAAAATGGGCATTTCCACCTACCAGTCCTATTGCGGCGCGCAGATCTTCGACGCCGTCGGCCTTTCGTCCGCGCTGGTCGGCAAGTACTTCTTCGGTACTGCAACGACGATCGAAGGCATCGGCCTCGAGGAGATCGCTGCCGAAACCGTGGCGCGTCACAAGGCTGCCTTCGGAAGCGATCCGGTGCTTGCCAATACGCTCGACATCGGCGGCGAATATGCCTTCCGGATGCGCGGCGAAAGCCATGCCTGGACGCCGGACGCCATCGCGTCGCTGCAGCATGCCGTGCGCGGCAATGCCGAGGACCGCTATCGCGAATTTTCCGCGATGATGAACGAGTCTGCGAGCCGCATGAACACGATCCGCGGGCTATTCACGATCAAGGGAGCCGAGGAGGTCGGCCGCAAGCCGATCCCGATCGAAGAGGTCGAGCCGGCTGCGGAGATCGTCAAGCGCTTCTCGACCGGTGCCATGTCCTTCGGCTCGATCAGCCGCGAGGCGCATACGACGCTCGCCGTCGCGATGAACCGGATCGGCGGCAAGTCCAACACCGGCGAAGGCGGCGAGGAGAGCGATCGCTACCTGCCGCTGCCGGACGGCTCGACGAACCCCGAGCGGTCGGCGATCAAGCAGATCGCCTCCGGCCGCTTCGGCGTCACCACCGAGTACCTGGTCAATGCCGACGTTCTGCAGATCAAGGTGGCGCAGGGCGCGAAGCCCGGCGAAGGCGGCCAGCTACCGGGTCACAAGGTCGATGCGACCGTCGCCAAGACGCGGCATTCGACGCCGGGTGTCGGCCTCATCTCGCCGCCGCCGCATCATGACATCTATTCGATCGAGGATCTGGCGCAGCTGATCTACGATCTGAAGAACGTCAACCCGGAGGCCGATGTCTCGGTCAAGCTGGTATCGGAAGTGGGTGTCGGCACCGTTGCGGCCGGCGTCGCCAAGGCGCGCGCCGATCACATCACCATTGCCGGCTTCGACGGCGGCACCGGCGCTTCGCCGCTGACCTCGCTGAAGCATGCGGGTAGCCCGTGGGAGATCGGCCTTGCCGAAACGCAGCAGACGCTGGTGCTTAACGGTCTGCGCTCCCGCATCGCGCTGCAGGTCGATGGCGGCCTGAAGACCGGCCGTGACGTCGTCATCGGAGCGCTGCTCGGCGCCGACGAATTCGGCTTCGCGACCGCGCCGCTGATCGCGGCCGGTTGCATCATGATGCGCAAGTGCCATCTGAATACCTGTCCTGTCGGCGTCGCCACCCAGGATCCGGTGCTCCGGAAGCGTTTCAAGGGGACGCCGGAGCATGTCGTCAATTACTTCTTCTTCGTTGCAGAGGAAGTGCGCGAGATTCTCGCATCGCTTGGCGCCAGACGGCTCGACGACATCATCGGGTCCTCGGATCTGCTCGACCGCGACCGGATGATCGAGCACTGGAAGGCGAGGGGCCTCGACTTCTCGAGGATCTTCCACAAGGTGGAGGCTCCGAAGGAAGCGACGTATTGGACGGAGCGCCAGAACCATCCGATCGACGACATTCTCGACCGCAGGCTGATCGAGAAGGCGAAGCTCGCCCTCGAGACCAAGGTGCCGGTCGCCTTCGAGGCCGCGATCAAAAACGTCGACCGCTCGGCCGGCGCCATGCTTTCGGGCGCGCTTGCCAAGCGCTGGGGCCACAAGGGGCTGAAGGACGATACGATCCACGTGACCCTCAAGGGCACGGCGGGCCAGTCCTTCGGCGCGTTCCTCGCCCGCGGCATCACGTTCGATCTCGTCGGCGACGGAAACGACTATGTCGGCAAGGGGCTCTCGGGCGGGCGCATCATCGTCCGGCCGCCGGAGAACGCGCGGATCGTGCCGCACCAGTCGATCATCGTCGGCAATACCGTGCTTTACGGCGCGATTTCCGGAGAGTGCTACTTCAACGGCGTCGCCGGTGAACGCTTTGCCGTGCGCAACTCCGGTGCGATCGCGGTCGTGGAAGGCGTCGGCGATCACGGCTGCGAATACATGACCGGCGGTGTCGTCGTCGTTCTCGGCGGCACGGGCCGCAACTTCGCCGCCGGCATGTCGGGCGGTGTCGCTTACGTGCTCGATGAGGAGGGCGACTTCGCCCGGCGCTGCAACATGGCCATGGTCGAGCTGCAGCCGGTTCCGGAGGAGGACGACATGCTGGAGAAGCTGCATCACCACGGCGGCGACCTCATGCACAAGGGCATGGTGGACGTCTCGGGCGACATGACGCGCCACGACGAGGAACGCCTCTACCAGCTCATCTCGAACCACCTGCACTATACGGGTTCGGTCCGCGCCAAGGAGATCCTCGATCACTGGGCGGATTACCGGCCGAAGTTCCGCAAGGTGATGCCGGTAGAATACCGCCGCGCGCTCGAGGACATGGAGCGCATGAAGATGGCTGAAGCGGCCGAGTAACCGGCCCTCGTGAAAACGGCTCCCGGCCCGATCGGGTTCAGGGGGCCATCACGCGCGCTCGAGGCGCGCCTGTTGAGATTGAAGATGTCAGGATCATAAGATGGGCAAGGTTACTGGGTTTTTGGAGATCGACCGGCAGGTGGCGAAGTACCAGCCGGCATCCGACCGCATCCGCCATTTCCGCGAATTCACCATTCCGATGTCCGACCAGGAAGTGCAGAAGCAATCCGCTCGCTGCATGGACTGCGGCATCCCCTATTGCCATGGGCCGACCGGGTGCCCGGTGCACAACCAGATCCCCGACTGGAACGATCTCGTCTATAACGGCAATTGGGACGAGGCGATCCGCAACCTGCACTCCACCAACAACTTCCCGGAATTCACCGGCCGCGTCTGCCCGGCGCCCTGCGAGGAAGCCTGCACGCTGAACCTCGAAGACGTGCCGGTGGCGATCAAGACGATCGAGCAGGCGATCGCCGACAAGGCCTATGAGATGGGCTATATCGTGCCGCAGCCCGCCGTGACCAAGACCGGCAAGAAGGTCGCGGTCATCGGCTCCGGGCCGGCCGGCATGGCGGCTGCCCAGCAGCTGGCGCGCGCCGGCCACGAGGTGCATGTCTACGAACGCGAGTCCAAGCCCGGCGGGCTGCTGCGCTACGGAATCCCGGACTTCAAGATGGAGAAGAACTTCATCGACCGGCGTGTCGAGCAGATGCGGGGCGAGGGCGTGACCTTCCATTGCGGCGTCAATGTCGGTGTCGATGTCGCGGTGCAAAAGCTCGTCGATGAAAACGACGCCGTGCTCTATTGCGGCGGCTCCGAGACGCCGCGCGACGCCGACATTCCCGGCGTGGAGTTCTTCGGCGTGCACGACGCCATGCCTTATCTGGTACAGCAGAACCGTCGCGTCGGCCGCGAGAACATCGACAGCGTGGGCTGGCCGTCCGAGCCGATCCTCGCCGGCGGCAAGCACGTCGTCGTCGTCGGCGGCGGCGACACGGCATCGGACTGTGTCGGTACCGCCTTCCGCCAGGGCGCCGTCAAGGTGACCCAGCTCGACATTCGTCCGCAACCGCCCGAGAAGGAAGACAAGCTTGCGGTTTGGCCCTTCTGGGCAACGAAGATGCGCACCTCCTCCAGCCAGGCCGAGGGCGCTGTCCGCGAGTTCCAGGTCGCGACGCTCGAGTTTGTCGGCGACGAGGACGGCAATCTCACCGGCGTCAAATGCTGTCAGGTCGACGAGCGCCGCAAGCCGATCGCCGGTACCGAGTTCATCATCAAGGCCGATCTCGCCTTCATCGCGATCGGTTTCCGTGGTCCCTTCGCAGACAGCGTGCTCAAGGATCTCGGCGAGAAGCTGACGGTCAACACCGACCGCCGCGGTTCGACCAATGTCGTCGCCAACGAGCGCGACTACAGGACTTCGGTCGACAAATTGTGGGCGGCAGGCGACATTCGCCGCGGCCAGTCGCTCGTCGTATGGGCGATCCGCGAAGGCCGGCAGGCGGCACGCGCGATCGACGAGGCGCTGATGGGCTCGACGGTGCTGCCGCGGTAGGCTGCCTAGGGCACAGCCCCCGCCTCCCGCAAGCGGGAGGCAGCCTGTGGCACGGGCGCCCCTCATCCGCCTGCCGGCACCTTCTCCCCGTTTGACGGGGAGAAGGGACTCGCGGCACACTCTCAAGTCCCCCTCTCCTCTTGTGGACCGCAGCGGGTGAGAGGGAGCGAGCGTGCACCGCTTGCCCCTTCGCCCCGCCTGCGGGGAGAAGGTGCCGGCAGGCGGAT
Organism: Sinorhizobium meliloti; assembly: GCF_017876815.1. Lineage (NCBI taxonomy): Bacteria > Pseudomonadati > Pseudomonadota > Alphaproteobacteria > Hyphomicrobiales > Rhizobiaceae > Ensifer > Ensifer meliloti. The sequence continues at coordinate 1,901,097 of NZ_JAGIOS010000001.1, forward strand.
GAGGGGCAGAGGCGGTGTTCCCGGCGAGCCCGATTTCCGCATTAGAGCGGGATGAGGAAAAGTGTGCGCGGTTTTCCGCCCGCATCCCGCGTCACATCGTGATCTAGCGTGTGGTGCCGGCTTGCCCCTGCTTCGTCAGCCGGAAATCGTCGATACGCCCGGGCGGCGCGACGACCACCTCGCCCTTTTCGATGAGCCGGTCGCGCGGGCTCTTGCCCGTGCTCTTGAGGGGCGTGTCGCCGCCGAGAAGGGCGGTCGCTCCGTCGAGTTCGGGATCGATGAGGCTGATCGGCTGCGTCTTGATGATATCTTTGTTGGCAAGCGGCTTGCTGACGACCAGGTCCTTCAGGCCTTCCGCACCCGGAACGTCCGTCGTCGCGGCCGCTTCGCCCAATAGCTTGCGGATATCCTTTTCGACGTAGAAGGCCAGTTTTCGCTTGCCGGCCTTCGTCAGGTTGATGCCGTCAGACCCCCTGAGGCGGACCTGCTGGCCGTTGATGTCGGAGCCGGTCAGAACGAACTTCCCCCCTTCATCGACGAAGCCGTCCCAGATGTCGATGAACTGGCCGCCGACCTTCTCCACCTCTTCGCGGTAGATGCCGTTGAACGTCACCATGTCGGCGGTCATGGACGTCGACTGGAAGGACGGCATTCCGACCCAGAGGACCGGAAGATTATCCTTGCGCGCGAACGTCGCCAGCGCGTTGACGCGCTTGCGGTATTCTTCCGTCCAGGCGTCGGTCCGGAACTTCTCCTGCACGTCGCCGATCCGCATCATCTGGCGATCATTGGCGCCGAGGCTCACGACGATGACGGCGGGCTTGAGTTCCGCGATGGCGTCCGGCAGCGCCTTGGGCCAGTCGAAATAGTCGTCGCGGACGATACCCGAGGAGCCGTTGGCGCGCGTCTCGATCACGATGCCGGGCGTCGTTTCGAACGCAACTTTCAAACCGTCACCAAGGCTGCCGGCAACGAAGTCTCCGACGACCAGGACCTTCTTGGCGTCCGGAGATTTCTCCACGACGACCGGCGCGGGCGGCGGTGCTGCGGCTGGCCGCGGCTTGGCCCGGCTCGGGCGAGACTGCCTTGGCTCCGAAGGTTGCGCCCGGCGCTTCTGTATGCGCTGCGGCCGCGGCTGGCGCCGAAGATCGTATTGATCCTCGTAATAGACGCGCCTTTGCGGCGTGAAGACGCCGAAGAGTCTTTGCAGCACGTTGCGCCGCGGCACCCGCTCCTGCGCCTCGGCCACAGTGGCAAAGAAGCCGGCGGCGACCATCGCCGCGGCGCCGAGCAAGACGGGAGCCAGCCGAAGCAAACGCGAAAACAGTCCCTTTCCCCGGGATAGGATCGTCAGCATGATCATTTCACCGTCGAATGGCAGACACTCCCGCAAGCATACGCCAGATCACGGCGATTGGCACCGTTTGATGGGAATCGCCGTGACCGGAGAAAGCGACGGGTGTGTTTACCTGCGCAGGGCGCGCAACAGATGCTGTGTAGGCTCCCCGTCCGGCGCCAGGCCGTTCTGGTTCTGGAACGCCTGGATTGCGGCTTTCGAGCCCGAGCCGAAATTGCCGTCGACTTCGCCGTCGTAATAGCCGAGTTCCTTCAACCGGTTCTGCAGCTCGAATTTTTCGCTGATGTCGAGCGAACCGTCCGGACGCGGCCAGCGTTGCTGCATGCCGGCATAGCCTGCGATCTGATCGGCAAGAAGCCCGACCCCGAGCGCGTAGGAATCGGAGGCGTTATAGCGCTTGATGACGAAGAAGTTCTTCGTCATCAGGAAGCCGGGACCGTTGCCGCCCCCGGGCAGCTTCAGTTCGGCCCGCATCTTCGGATTGCTGAAGCCCTTGCCGCCCGGGCGGGCGAAGCCGAGGGCCGCCCACTGACCGAGCGTCTTCGTCTGGCCCGAATATTTTGCCCCATTGGCCGGCGGGACGACCTCGTAACCCCATGTTTCGCCGGGTCGCCAGCCGTTCTTCCGCAAGAGATTGGCGGCCGTTGCAAGCGCGTCGGGCACCGAATTCCAGATATCCCGATGGCCGTTGCCGTCGGCATCGACCGCATAGAGCAGATAGCTCGTCGGAATGAACTGGGTGTGTCCCATTGCGCCCGCCCAGGAACCTGTCAGCTCCCGCGGGGTGATGTCGCCGCTCTGCAGGATCTTCAGTGCCGCGATGAGCTGGGTCTTGGCAAATTTGGACCGTCTCGAATCGGCATAGGCAAGGGTCGCCAGCGCGCGCGGCACGTAGTGCAGCCGGTCGTCTTTCTGGAGAATCGCGCCGTAGTTCGATTCCATCGACCAGATGGCGAGCAGGATGGATTTGTCGACGCCGTAGTGCCGTTCGAGGGCGTTGAGCGTGCGGGCATGCTTCGCCGCCATTTCCTGTCCTATCCGCTTGGTGTACGGATTGACACGCGCGTCGACATACTCCCAGATCTTGTGCTTGAATTCGGGCTGATAGGCCGCCTTCTCCAGCACGGCCGGGTCAGGCGTCTTCACGCCGGCGAAGGCCTTGCGATAGGTCGCCTGGCTGATGCCGTTCTTGGCAGCCGTTGCATAGAAGTTATTGATCCAGTTTTGAAAACCTTGATCCGCACGCGCGGGCGACGACCCAAAAGCGGCGGCAACAACGAGAGCGGCGGCGATATGTCGGAAGAACGTCCTGCGGTTTCTCATCATCTGCTGTCGGTTCCGTTTCTCGGTGGAGCGTTCAGCCGGCGTTCATGCCGGACCGACTACTCCGAGGTTCGCAATTTGCCCGCACCAGGCCACTGGAAAGGGCAGTATGCGGTTCTTCTAGTGACCGGACGGCAAAAAACCGTACCTGGTCGAGGGAGAAGCCTACAGAAACGAAGTCAACAAAGTCTTTACCATGAAAAAACCGAGTCGTCTTCCTTCGCAAAAAATTGGCAATCGGCGACTAAATCCAATTCAATTATCCTGTTTCAGGCTAGACTGAGATGCACTGCAAGGAGGTGCCAATGACCGACAAGCGCAAAGTCCGCAAAGCCGTTTTCCCCGTTGCAGGTCTCGGGACCCGTTTCCTTCCGGCGACCAAGGCGGTTCCGAAGGAGATGCTGACGGTGGTGGACAAGCCGGTCATCCAATATGTTGTCGATGAGGCGCTCGAAGCCGGCATCGAGCATCTGATTTTCGTGACCGGCCGCAGCAAGGCGGTCATCGAGGACTATTTCGACATCCAGGTCGAATTGGACCAGACGCTGCGCGAGCGCAACAAAAAGGCGGAGATCGAGCTCCTCGAAGCCATGCTGCCGAAGGCCGGCACCACGAGCTTCACCCGCCAGCAGGCACCCCTGGGCCTCGGCCATGCCGTCTGGTGCGCCCGCGATCTCGTCGGCAATGAGCCCTTCGCTCTGCTCCTGCCCGATATGATCATGAAGGGCGAGAAGGGTTGCCTCAAGGGCATGGTCGAGCTCTACGAAGAGTCCGGCGGCAACGTCGTCGCGGTGGAGGAATGCGCGCCCGACCAGGCGCATAAATACGGGATCGTCGGAGTGGGCGAGACGGTCGGCGACGGTTTCAGGATCACCAGGATGGTCGAGAAGCCGGCCAAGGGGACGGCTCCGTCGAACTTCTTCATCAATGGCCGCTACATCCTGCAGCCGGAGATTTTCCCGATCCTGGAAACGCAGGAACGCGGCGCCGGCAACGAGATCCAGCTGACCGACGGCATGGTGAAGCTTGCCGAGGCCCAGCCCTTCGCCGCCTATCACTTCCGCGGCGATACGTATGACTGCGGCGCCAAGGACGGCTTCATCCTGGCGAACGTCGCCTTCGCTCTCGAGCGCGGCGATATCCGCCCCATCGTGGAAGGACCGTTGAAGACGCTCCTGCAGGGTCTTAAGTAATCTCGCTTGTATAGCCGGGAAAGCCGCGCAACGCGGCCTTCCCGCTCAGCGTCGCAGCGTCAGGCCGAGGCCAACCCGCGTGGTATCGGTCGAGGTGCCTTCGTCCCTGTCCGTGCGCTCGTAGCTCACGTCTCCGGTGAGCGCGAGATAGCGGCTCATGTCCCAGGTGAGCCCGGCGCCGGTTCGCCAGGTGGTCTCGTCGGATGCGGTGGCGTCGGAAGGAAAATCGCGCAGGGTGAGACTGTTCGAAAGCCGGCCGACGAGGGTCGAACGCAACTGATGCGTGACCACGTTCGTCAGTTCGTAGTTGATCGATCCAGCCTCGCCCGGAGTGGTCGACGGATCGACATAGGTCAGCACGCCGAAAAGGACGTCGGTGCCGCGGTGCGGCGACCAGTTGACGCGGCCGTCGAGCGAGAGCCCGCTCAGGTCTGCGAGCCGTGCATCGTCGAAGCGGAAGGTCTCGTAACCGAGCGCCAGTTCTCCGTTGAGCTTCTCGCCGAGATCGACCTCCATGCCGGCGCGGCCCGCATAGCTCTCATAGGAGCGCTCGAAGCCGAACGTATCCCGACGCAGATCATAGATCGATTTGCCGACGGAGGCCTCGAGGAAGGGGATGAGGGCCGGCGAAAGCTCGTAGCCGATCCGCCCGGTGAGCGTGCCGAGATTGCGGTCGCGGTCCTCCTGCGAGAGCGTCGTCCCATTGTCGAGCTCGACATCGCCATAGGTGCGGCGCTCGAAATCCACGCCGAGCGAGCCGCGAATGAGACCGAGGTCGCGCTCGACCGCGGCGCCCAGCCGATAGCTGTCGACGCCGGATTGGCTGTCCGCATTGGCGATGGCATTCGGGTCGTTCGCATCTTCGCGTTCGAAACTGTAGCCTGCCCTCAGCCGCGCAATGGTCTGCGCGCCGAGGTCGAGGCGCAGTTCTGCGTCGATGTCGGCGCGCGGCTCCTCCTGGCCTTCGCCGGATATGTTGTCCTGGATCACGCCTTCGCCGGTCACGCTGAGCTGATGGCGGGACCAGTCGGAAGTGAGCGAACCCTTGAGCCCGGTCTCCATGAAGCTCCGGCTCTGGCTGCTGCCGCCGTTCTTCTGCCGTTCGTGGTTGAAGGTCTCGCTGAGCGCCGGCTTCAGAACGAAGGTGCCGATGCGAATGCCGGGTGCCTGGCCGTCATCGGGATCGATCCGCCTGCGCAGCCCGTCGATCGTCTCCTCGCGCCGGTTCAGGCGGTTGAAGTCCTCGTCCAGAGCCGGCGAAAGGTCGGTGCCGGCAACGGCGCCGGTCGACTGCGGGTCGATCGTGGTGGGAAGCGGTTGACCTGCAGGGATGGCGACGGTGGCGCTCGCGGGCGGTGGATTGCCGAGGCTTTGCGCGCTCGCCGGCGCACAGGCGAGAAAAGCGCAGCCCGCCAGCAGCCATGCCGGCGGCTTCACACGCAAGGCGCCCGCCATCATCGAGCGTGAGATATTGGGCACCATGCGCCGTCTGTCCGCAATTGATTGCAATCGTTTCGCAATCGTAAAGGCGCGTGGTTAATCAATCGTTTCTCTACCGCATTTCCGAACGCGGTTTTCCGATGTGCTCAGATCTGCTCGACCGTCAGGTGGCGGCCGCTGCTCGCGACGATGCGAACGCGTGCGCCGACCGGAAGGTCGGGGCCTTCGACGGACCAGGTCGTGTCGTCGAGCCGGACGCGTCCGCGGCCTTCCGCGATCGGCTGCTCGAGCACTGCCGTCCGTCCGACCAGGCTTTCGCCGCGCCTGTTGAGCAGCGGCTCGTCGCTCTCGGCGGAAGAGGAGACGAAGCGCCGCCCGATAAGGACGGAGGCGACCGAAAGCAAGGCGAAGGCGACGAACTGCACCTGCCAGCTCCAGAACGGCGCCTCCCAGAAGAAAAGCGAGAGGGCCCCGGTGACGAGCGCGGCGAGTGCGATCCACACGAGGAATACGCCGGGCAGGATCAGCTCCGCCGCCAGCAGCAGGAGGCCGAGGACCCACCAGCTCCAGGGGCCGAGTTCGAGGATGATGCGCGTGATCATGGGCGATCCTCAGGGCGTTTCCGAGGGAACGGACGGACCGGTTCGGGGCGTGGACTGGCGCTGGCGCGGGGAGGACGCGGTGCCTTCACCGAAGACCTCCTTCGCGATCGCGCCTATGCCGCCGAGTGATCCGATGAGCGACGAGGCTTCCATCGGCATCAGGACGATCTTCTGGTTATTCGCCGTCCCGATCGCGGCAAGGGCCTCGGTGTATTTCTGCGCGACGAAATAGTTGATCGCCTGCACGTCGCCGGCGGCGATCGCCTCGGAGACCATCCGGGTCGCCTTGGCCTCCGCCTCGGCCAGGCGCTCGCGCGCCTCCGCCTCGCGATAGGCGGCCTCGCGCTGGCCTTCGGCCTGGAGGATCGCCGATTGCTTCGCGCCTTCGGCACGCAGGATCTGCGCATTTCTCGAGCCCTCGGCTTCGAGCACCTGCGCGCGCTTCTCGCGCTCCGCCTTCATCTGCCGGGCCATGGCGTCGACCAGGTCTTTCGGCGGCGCGATGTCCTTGATCTCGATGCGGGTGATCTTGATGCCCCAGGGATTGGCGGCCTCGTCTACGACGTGGAGCAATCGATCGTTGATCGTGTCGCGGTTCGACAGGAGTTCGTCGAGGTCCATCGAACCCATGACGGAGCGGATATTGGTCATCGTCAGGTTGAGGAGCGCGTTTTCCAGGTTGGCGACCTGGTAGGCCGCCTGTGCGGCGTTCAATACCTGGTAAAAGGCGACCGCATCCGCGGAGACGCTCGCATTGTCCTTGGTGATGACCTCCTGCGTCGGAACGTCGAGCACCTGCTCCATCACGCTCAGCTTGGAACCGATGCGATCGATGAAGGGGACGATGAGATTCAGCCCCGGCTCCATCGTCCTCGTGTAACGGCCGAAACGTTCGACCGTATATCGGTAGCCCTGCGGCACCGTCTTGATCCCGGCAAAGAGCACGAGGATCACGACAACGACGAATGCGACGACTGCGATATCCATACCGCCCATGACAGCCCCTTCCTTTTGCAACTCCAGCGTTTGGAGTCGCGCCCGAGTGATCAGGTGGCGATTCGCCGGGATAATTCAAGCACCGAGCGGAACCGGATGAACTTTACAGCCAGCCCTCAAGCTCGCGGCGCACCACATGGTTGAGCACGGCCATGCCTTCGGGACTGTCGTTCAGGCAAGGTATATGGGCGAATTTCTCGCCGCCGTTATGGTGGAAGCTCTCGGCGGCCTGGCCGGCGATCTCTTCGAGCGTCTCCAGACAGTCGGAAACGAAGCCCGGATTGATGACGGCGATCCGCTTCACGCCTTCCTTGGCCAGTCTTTCCACGGTGGCGTCCGTATAGGGCTGCAGCCACTCTTCCGGGCCGAAGCGCGACTGGAAGGTGACTTGAAGTCTGTCCTGCGGCCAGCCGAGTTTTTCGCGGAGCAGCCGCGCAGTCTTCTGGCATTGGCAATAATAGGGGTCGCCTTTTTCGAAATAACTCTTCGGGATGCCGTGGAAGGAGGCGAGCACGAGTTCCGGCTCCCAATCGAGAGTCGCGAGATGTTTGTTTATCGAGGTGGCCAGGGCATCGATATAGACCGGGTCGTCGTGATAGGGCGGCACGGTTCTGAGCGCCGGCTGCCAGCGCATCTTGAGCAGGGCCTCGAAGGCCTTGTCGTTGACGGTGGCGGTGGTGGCTGCGGCATATTGCGGATAGAGCGGGAAAACGAGAATCCGCTCGCATCCGGCCTTCTGCAGCGCCTCGATGCGCGACGCGATCGAGGGCTGGCCATAGCGCATCGCCCAGTCGACGACGACCTGCGGCTGGCCGCCAAAGGCCTCGGCCATCAGTGCCGCCTGGTTGCGCGTGTAGGTCCTGAGCCAGCTTTCGTTCAGGTCCTTGTTCCAGATGAGCTCGTAGGCCTTGCCGACCTTGCGCGGCCGGGTGTTGAGCACGATGCCGTAGAGGATCGGATACCAGAAGAGACGCGACCATTCGATCACGCGCCTGTCGCTCAGGAACTCCCTGAGATAGCGGCGCATGGAGGTCACGTCGGTGCCGTCCGGCGTGCCGAGATTTACCAGGAGCACGCCCAGCTTCCCGTAGCCGACGGCGGGGTGTTCGGTGTTCGCATCCATGGCTGTCATCCCGGTTCTCGTGAGGCGGCCGCGCTTCTGCGTGGCTGCGCGGCAGTTTCAAATCCTTCTAAAAAGAAATACCGGCGCGGGAAAGCCCGCGCCGGTCGCAAATGTCGAGGCAAATTGTCTTACTCGGCCGGGATCTCCAGCTCGCGGCCGATTTCGAGCGCCCGCGGCGCCGGATCGCCATTGGCCGACGATATCCGCTTCCATTCGGTGCCGCTGCCGTAGAAGGACTGGGCGAGGTCCCACAGCGTGTCGCCCCGGACGATGACGTGCTTGCGCGGACCTTCGGCTGCGGCCGCTGCCTCGGCCGAAGGCTCCGGGGCTGGGGCGGCCGTTCCGCCTTCGGCCGGCTTTGCGGCGGCTTCCGGCTCCGGTGCAGCGCTCGGCGACGCTTCCGGCGCGGCAGCCACTTCTGCTATGCGGCCGTCGGTGTAGGGCTTGAACGGCTGATGCGCCGCAAGATAGTCCGCAAGCACGGTTTCGAGGCCCGGGCCGTAGTCATAGGCGTTCTCGCCCTTGTCCTTGAAGACCGCATACCCATCGCCGCCGCCGCGCATGAAATTGTTGCTGACCAGCGAATAGGTCTTTTCCGGATCGAGTGCTGCGAAGGCGTCGCCCTCCTTGACCTCGACGCTGACGAGGCGGCTGCCGGCGGGCTTCGAACGATCGAAGGAATATTTGAGGCCCGCGACCTGCGGGAAGCGCCCGCCGCCTTCTTCGACCTGGCTGAGCCCGTTTTCCAGGGCTGCGCGGATGTCGGAGCCCTTCAGCTGGAAGGTGGAAAGCGTGTTCTGGAAGGGCAGGACGGTGATGACTTCGCCCATCGTCACGTCGCCGCCGTCGATCGAAGCGCGCAAGCCGCCGCCGTTGGTGATGGCGACCGTCACGCCCTGGCCCTTGACGCGATCGAGCATCGCGTCGGCCACGAGGCTGCCCATCTCGCACTCCTTGGCGCGGCAGGTCTCGCGCGATCCGTCGATCGGCGCCTCGGTTTTGGCAATCACTTTCGACCGCAACTCTTCGATGGGCTTGGCGAGTTCCTTGACGCGCGCGACCACGGCCTCGTCCGGCTTTACGGAGGAATCGACGAGGATCGGGTCGCCCTTGGCGGCCTTGACCACGCCGCTGTCGTCGAACGTCACCACGAGATCGCCGAGATATTTGCTGTAGGAGCCGGCCTGTACCACCGGCACCTTGTAGCCCCCGGGATTGTCGACCATCGTCGGGTATGGGCCTTCGGCCTTTTCGTCGGTGTTGGAAAGCAGGCTGTGGGAGTGGCCGCCGACCACCACGTCGACGTCCGGGATCTTGGCGATCGCCGCGAGGTCTCGCGGGTAGCCGACATGGGTGAGCGCGATGATCTTGTTGACGCCCTGCTTTTTGACCTCTTCGATCGCGCTGGTGATGGTTGCCACGTCCTCGCCGATGAGGATGTCCGGCCCGACCGACGAGAGCTCCGGCGTGTCGTTGGCCACTGCGCCGACGATGCCGATCTTCTGCCCGCCGACATCGAGCACGATCGACGGCTTGATCCGGTCGCCGATCTTCGACTTGTGGCTCGGCAGCACATTGGCGGTGACGACCGGGAAAGCGACCTTGTCGAGGAAGCTGGCAAGGCCGTCTTCGGCTTCGTCGAACTCGTGGTTGCCGACGGTCATCGCGTCGAACTTCATCAGGTTGAGGAATTCCGCTTCGGTGGCGCCCTTGTAGGTGGTGAAGAAGAGCGAGCCCTGGAAGTTGTCGCCGGCGTTGAGCAGAAGCACGTTCTTGCCCGTCAGTTCCTGGCGCTTCTGGTCTATCAGCGTCTTGAGGCGGGCGACGCCTCCGAAGCACTCGTTCTTGCCCTCTTCCTCGGCCGAGCAGGTCGAATCGAACTTGTTGATCGATTCGATGCGCGAATGAAGGTCGTTGATGTGCAGGATGTTCAATTCATAATCGGCAAAAGCTGCGCCCGACGAGAGCGCGAGAAGGGAAGCGGCAAAGAGGCCCGTCCGCATGTGTCTGATCATGGTCTGCTCCTGTGTGCTGTCGGCCGAGTTCCAGGTAAGACGCGCCGCGCTGTAGCGGATGTTTTCACCAGTCGAGATCGACTTCAAGCCGCAAACGCATGCCTTCTTTGCCGGATTTCAGATAAGGTTAAGCCCACTCGAAGAGAAAAAAGGCCCCGCTGGAGAGCGGGATGAGGAAAAGTGTGCGCGGTTTTCCGCCCGCATCCCGCGTCTCAACTTCTAGGAATCGATCACGTTCATGTTTTTAGGCCGACCCGACCTGAAAACATCGTGATCTAGGGGCCTTGCTCGTGGGGCCGGAGGCCTCAGCCGCGGCGCGCCAGCGAGAACTGTGCGCCGGAGTCAGTCGTACAGTTCAGCTGCGCCGGCGTTGCCAGCGCACAGTTGACCTTGGACTGGGTGTTGCGCACCAGCGACGTCATGTTGATTTCCACCAGCGTCGGGCTGACGTTTACATAGTTGCCGGAGGCGAGAAGCTGGTTCGTGTCGGTCGTGCGCGTCGAGAAGGTGCCGCCTGCGAAAGTGGAGACGATGCCGTTCGGATCGACCCAGGAACCCTCGACACCCGTCGCCTGCGGCGCCGAAGACATTGGCCGGAGTTCCCGAGGCTGGGACTGACAGGATGCCAGCGCGGCGGCAGTTGCCAGGAGGGTGAGGATGGCGAATGGCTTCATCGGCGTTTCTCCCGCGTCACGAGTTGAGCGGGATGCGAACGCAAAACCGCTTCATGCTTTCCTGTCCCCGCTCTACCGCATAATTGCGCGGATCGGAACCGATCCGGGTGCAATTGTGCGGCGTTTCAAAGCACCGCAGCGACCGTTGTGCGTCTTTTGAGACACGCGGGTGCTGCAGTGCGCGAAACATGCCGCGATCATGAGTTGAAAGCAAGAGCGGGCATGCGCGCGGCGCGCTCGACATTCGCAAAAGAAAAGGCCCGGAGCAGGACTGCTCCGGGCCGACAGGTCGTGCTTCGTCGCGTGAACCTCAGCGGACGAGAATGTTCCTGAACTGCCAGGGGTCCTTCGTGTCGATGTCTTCCGGGAAAAGGCCCGGGCGCCCATCGAGCGGTGTCCAGTCGGTGTAGTGCCCCTCGACGGGGCCGAGATAAGGCATCTGCACTTCCAGGCAGCGCTTGTAGTCCATCTCGTCGGCTTCGACGATGCCGGCCTTCGGGTTTTCAAGAGCCCAGACCATGCCGGCAAGAACGGCGCTCGTGACCTGCAGGCCGGTGGCGTTCTGGTAGGGCGCGATGCGGCGGGTTTCTTCCAGCGAGAGACGCGAGCCGTACCAGTAGGCATTCTTGGCATGGCCGTAGAGCAGCACGCCGAGCTCGTCGACCCCGTCTACGAGCTCATGCTCGTCCAGGACGTGCAGTTCCGGCTGCGCCTTGCCGCCGTTGCCGAACATCTCGTGCAGCGAGAGAACGGCATCGTTGGCCGGATGATAGGCGTAGTGGCAGGTCGGGCGGTAGGAGACCTCGCCGTCCTTGTCGCGGACGGTGAAGAAGTCGGCGATCGAGATCGATTCGTTGTGAGTGACGAGGAAGCCGTATTGCGGGCCGGGCGTCGGGCACCAGCTGCGCACGCGGGTGTTGGCACCGGGCTGCTCCAGGTAGATCGCCGCCTTGCAGCCCTTCTTGTGCTTCTTGGCGTTCTTCGGCATCCAGTTCTCGTGGGTGCCCCAGCCGAGTTCGGCCGGCTGCAACCCTTCGGAAATGAAGCCTTCGACCGACCAGGTGTTCCAGAATACATTGAGCGGCTTCGGGTGCTTCGCGCGCTGGGTATCGCGCTCGGCGATGTGGACGCCCTTGACGCCCGCTTTCTTCATCAGCTTCGCCCAGCCTTCACGGTCGTCCTGGTGCGGTTCCTCGTATTTCAGTCCGAGATCGTCGGCGAGGTTGAGGAGGGCCTTCTTGACGAACCAGGAAACCATGCCGGGATTGGCGCCGCAGGTCGAAACGGCGGTCGTGCCGCCCGGGTTCTTTTCCTTTTCGCGGCGAACGGTTTCGCGCAGCGCGTAGTTCGTGCGCGCGGCATTGTCCATTTCCGCGTCGAAGTAGAAGCCGAGCCAGGGCTCGATGACCGTGTCGACGTAGAGCACGTCGAGCTTGCGGCAGAGTTTGATGATGTCGAGCGAAGAGGTGTCGACCGAGAGATTGACGCAGAAGCCCTGGCCGCCGCCTTCGGTCAAAAGCGGCTTCAGCAGTTCCTTGTAGTTGTCCCTGGTGACGGCCGCGCGCACGTGACGCACGCCGTGGCGCACGAAGATCTCCGTGTCCTTGGCATCCTCACGGGGCTCCACCACGATCAACCGGTTCTTGTCGTATTTGAAGTGGCGCTCGATCAGCGGCAGGGTGCCGTGACCGATCGAACCGAAGCCGATCATCACGATCGGGCCGGTGATCTCACCGTAAACCGGGTAGGTGGTGTCTGCCATTTTTGTCTTTCTCCTGAGAAAACGTCCCTGTGCGATGCTTGCATGCGCGCAAAGCGAGCCTCGAATTCCTGGCGGGGCCTGCATGGTCGGGCAGATTCACGCAGGCAACAAGAAGCGCTGCAGCGGCTTTGCACGTCTGGATAGATGCGCGGCGCTGTAGAGCACAGTTTCCTGTCACAATAAAGAGCCGGCCCGTCAACCCGGCACTTGAGACTTTGCTTAACCGGCTGTCTTCGACAGGGTCGCGATGACGGACCGATATGGTCATGATTTCAGGTCGATTCGATCAGAAAAGCACGATCCGGGCAGTTTGCCACAAGCACCTCGTGCTATAGTTTCGCGTGCTGATTGATATTTTCCTGGAGCAGCCCGACCGTGACTGGTGATCACCTCAAGGCCCTGATGGGCCTGCAAGCCGCAACACCGGTGTTGATCGCGCTCTATGATCCGCATGATCGACTGCGCTACGCCAATGAAGCCTTTCGGTCCGCCTATCACGTCGGGGAAGACGAGGCGCCGACCTGGGCGGAGATCATGCGTCGCAACCATGCCGCGGGCAGGGGCACCGTCCTCAAGACCGACGACCTCGAGGCCTGGATCGCCGCTACGGTCCACAGGCGCGGCAAGGTGCCGTTCCGCACCGTCGAGACCGATCTCCACGACGGCCGCTGGCTTTGGATGACGGAGACCGTGGACCAGAAAGGCTGGATGCTCTGCATCGCCGTTGACATTACGGACGTACGCGCAGGGGAGCGCAAGCTTCGCCAGGACCGCGATTTCGCCCTGCGTGCCTCGCAGGTGGACGAACTCACCAGCGTGCCCAACCGGCGTTATACGATGGAGAGACTCAATGAGTTCATCCGCAACTGCGCCGAGAACCCGCACATGTGGGGATGCGTGGCGATCATCGACATCGACTATTTCAAGGCGATCAACGATCGCTACGGCCATCACCGGGGCGACGAAGTGCTGCTCGACTTCGCCCGCCAGATGCAGGAGTTCGTCCGGCGCTCCGATTGCTTCGGTCGTATCGGGGGCGAGGAATTCATGCTGATCCTGCCGGACACCACCGTGGGCGAAGCGAATCTCATCCTCGACAGGCTGCTGGACAAGATCCGCAACGCCAGGCCGCTCTCGAACATACCGGAGTTCTTCTACACCTGTTCGGTGGGGCTTGCTGAGTATCGCGAGGGCGACAGCGTCGGCGACATCTATTCACGCGCGGACGAGGCGCTTTACATCGCCAAGCGTGAAGGGCGCGATCGCGTCAAGCGTCATACGCTGCCCGGATCAGACCGTGAGTTCAGCCCGGATCAGACCCCTTAGGGAATTGCCGATGTAAAGACGGCCGCTTGCGAGGTCGGCGGGAGCCAACCGCTCGACCCGTGCCCGCCGCTGGCAGATGAGCTCCGTGCGCAGAACACCGGCGAGAAGGCCGCAGGCGATCGGCGGCGTCTTCAAATAACCGCTGCCGTCATCGAGAAAGACCGAAGTTATCGTGCCCTCGCAGACTTCCCCCTTTTCGTTGAGCAGGATCACCTCGTCGGCCTCCGCCGCGGAAAATTCGCTGCGTGCCGCCTCGTAGCGGCTCCGACGCGTGGTCTTCATCCGGAGCAGCCGGTCGTGAGAGTCGAGCCGCGTCGAGGCGATCCGCACCCGCCACGCCGCGCCTTCGGCAAGCGGCACGAATGGTGCCGTCGTCACGTCGATGCTGCCGTCGCGGTCGAGCGTGAGGCGCACGCGCAGCGGCGCCCGCGCGCCCGAAACGGCTCGCCCCAGCGCCGACTCGGCTGCGGCCGCACCCGTAAAGCCGAGACGCCTGGCGGAGCGCGTCAGCCGCGCCAGATGCAGCCGCAGCCTCGTGAAGCCATGCTCCGGTTCGTAGCGCAGCGTCTCGATCAGGGAAAAACCAGTCATCGGGCGATCTCGGCATCGCCGACGGCAAAGCGGGCCTTCAACAGGCATTCCTCGTACTCTGCCTCGGCCTTGGAATCGAAGACGATGCCGCCGCCGACATTGAACACAGCCCGGCCCCCGGCAAAGAGGGATATGGTGCGGATCGCGACATTGAAGCGCATCGTGCGGTTCGGGGCGATGTAGCCGATCGCGCCGCAATAGGCGTCACGCTGCCCGGACTCCAGATCGTGCAGTATTTCCATCGCCCGCATCTTCGGCGCGCCGGTAACGGAGCCGCAGGGAAAGAGCGCAGCGAATATGTCGGCGATGCCGATATCGGGCAGAAGCTTCGCCCTGACGTGGCTGACCATCTGGTGGACCGTCGGATAGGTCTCGATGTCGAAGAGCTTCGGCACGTCGAGTGTGCCGACTTCGGTGACGCGGGAGATGTCGTTGCGCAGAAGGTCGACGATCATGCGGTTTTCGGCTTGCGTCTTCTCGTCGGCGCGCATCGCCGCGATGATCGCGTCATCCTCATCAGGGCTCGAGCCGCGCCGCGCCGTGCCCTTCATCGGATGCGTCTCTATCCAGCCGTCGGCGTCGACGCGGAAGAAAAGCTCGGGCGAGCGCGACAGCAGGACCGGACCGTCGAGGGCGACGAGTGCGCCGTATTTGACCGGCTGACGCTCGATCAGCGACCAGAAGGCGGCGAGCGGATCGCCGGACCAGCGCGCGTGGATCGGCATGGTCAGGTTCGCCTGGTAGCAATCGCCCTGGCGCAGGTGCCGGTGCAGCTTTTCGAAGCGCTGGCGATAAGCAGGAAAATCCCAGCCGGCGCGAGGCTCCAGGAGGAAGGGTTCGTTTTCGGTGCGCCGCTGCGGCACCGCAAGCGGATGGTCCTCCGCCGGCGCGTCGAAGACGCCGAAGGACATCAGCGGTGTTTCCCGGTTCTCCGGCGCGAAGGAGGCCAGTTTCTTCTCGAAAAGATGGCCCGCTTCGTAGGCCATGAAGCCCGCGATCCATTTGCCGGCACGATGGGCCGCGTCGATTTCGCCAAGACCGCGGTGGAACTCAGCCCTCGTCCGTGCCGTGATGACGCGTAAAGGCTCGGCGAAAACCGTCGTGCGGTTCTCGCTGTCGTCCCGGAAGAGGACATAGGGCGCGTGTTCGATCATCGAGGTCGGTCGCTGTCAATTCGGTCCGACGGGGCCACCAAGGCCCGAGCGGGTCACGCCTTATCAAGCGCCTCCAGTTCGTCGATGAGCCCTTCAATCATCGACAGGCCCTGTGCCCAGAACGACGGATCGGTGGCGTCGAGCCCGAAGGGCGCCAGAAGTTCGGAATGATGCTTCGTGCCGCCCGCCTTCAGCATCTCGAAATACTTCTCCTGGAAGCCGCGCTCGGCGTTCTGATAGACGGCATAGAGGGAGTTCACCAGGCAATCGCCGAAGGCATAGGCATAGACGTAGAAGGGCGAATGGATGAAGTGGGGGATATAGGCCCAGTAGGTCTCGTAGCTCTCAGAAAGCCGGATCGCCGGGCCGAGGCTTTCGCTCTGCACCGACAGCCATATCCGCCCCAGGTCCTCGGCCGTCAGTTCGCCTTCCTTGCGAGCCGTATGCACCTTGCGCTCGAAATCGTAGAAGGCGATCTGCCGGACGACCGTGTTGATCATGTCCTCGACCTTCTGCGCAAGCATCGCCTTGCGCTCGCGCTTGTCCTTCGTCCGGTCGAGGAGCGCGCGGAAGGTGAGCATCTCGCCGAACACGGATGCGGTTTCCGCAAGCGTCAGCGGCGTCGAGGCCATCAGCGCGCCCTGCGCGCCGGCGAGGACCTGATGGACGCCGTGCCCGAGCTCGTGGGCGAGCGTCATCACGTCGCGCGGCTTGCCCATGTAGTTGACCAGAACATAGGGGTGCACGGAAGGGACGGTCGGATGCGCGAAAGCGCCCGGCGCCTTGCCGGGTCGCACCGGCGCGTCGATCCAGCCATCGTCGAAGAAGCGCCGCGCGATCGCCGCCATTTCCGGGGCGAAGGCGTGATAGGCGGAAAGGACCGTGTCCCTGGCTTCGTTCCAGGGAATAAGCGCGTTCGGCGTTTCCGGCAGAGGCGCGTTCCGGTCCCAGAAATCCATCTGCTCCATGCCGAGCCACTTGGCCTTCATCGCATAGTAGCGGTGCGAGAGCCGGGGGTAGGCGGCCTTTACCGATGCGGCCAGAGCATCCACGACCTCACGCTCCACCCGGTTGGCGAGATGGCGGCTGTCGGCGATATCCTCGAAACCGCGCCAGCGGTCGGAGATTTCCTTGTCCTTTGCAAGCGTATTGGTGACGAGGGTAAAGGTGCGGATATTCGCCTTGAAGGTCTCCGCAAGCGCGAGCGCGGCCTTCTTGCGCACCTCGACCGAAGGGTCCTGCAGAAGGTTGAGCGTCACTTCCAGCGGCTGCTCCTTGCCGTCCACCGAAAAGGTCAGCGATGCGATCGTCTCGTCGAAGAGCCGGTTGAAGGCGTTTGCGCCGGTCATCGACTTTTCGAGGAAAAGCTGCTCCAGCCTGTCGTCGAGCTGATAGGGCTTGTCCTTGCGCAGGTCCAGAATCCAGGGCCGATAGTGGGCGGCAAGGCTGTCGGTCGTGAGGGCGTCGTCGATCACCTTGTCGTCGATGCGGTTGAGTTCCAGCGAGAAGAACAGGAGATGCGCCGATATGTCGGTAAGCTTCGACTGGACGTCGCCGTAGAGCTTTCCGTTCGCCGGATTGGACGTATCGGAAAAATAGGTAAGTCCGGCAAAGGAGGCGATGCGGCCCATGAGGTCGTCCAGCGCCTCGAATTCCTTCACGGCCGCGCCGATGCCCTGATCACCGGTTCGGCCGGCAGCCTCCTTCAGCTTGCCCTTCCACTTCGCTTCGAAGGCGATCGCGTCGGCTTCCGCCTTCGCGAGGTCCGAGCGGAATTCCTCGGAAGAGGGTGAGAGGTAGAGGTCCGTGAGCCGCCAGGACGGCAGCTCGCCGAGCTCGGTCGGCGCCGCGGTAGCCTGATCGGCCCCGGAGTTGACCAGCGTGGCGCGCAGGAGGGATTGCCCGGAGGCGGCGAGACGTGGCGAGGCAAAATTCATCGTCGGTTCTCTCGTTTTGAACAGGCCTTAACCCTGAAGCGAGGCAACGGCATGGCGCCCATTGCTACCGCCCGCGATGGATAAAATGCAAGCATTTCTCAAAACAGGATGTTCAGCCGTTTGTGGGACGAATGGCCGGTATGATTTGGCACATGATGCTGGCCAAAAGTACCCCGCGTGTCCCAAGCAGGAGGCTTTCGTGACATCCCATATTCTTGTCATCGACGACGATCCGGTGCAGCGGCGGCTGCTGACGAACATGATCGAGCGGCTGGGCCATGTCGCGCATCTCGCCGACAACGGGCGCAGCGGGCTCGAACTCCTGCAGCGCAAAGGCGGCATCATCAACGTCATCCTGCTCGATCTTCTGATGCCGGAAATGAACGGGCACGGCCTTCTCGAGGCGCTCGCCGAGCGTGGCATCGACATCCCGGTCATCGTCCAGACAGGGCAGGGCGGCATCGAGACGGTGGTCCAGGCGATGCAGGCCGGCGCCTTCGATTTCCTCGTCAAGCCGGTTTCGCCGGAGCGGCTGTCGATCGCCTTGGGCAACGCGCTGAAGATGGCGAGTCGTGACGGCAAGGTCAAAACCGCGCGGCGTCCGCGTGGCGGGGCCGTCGGTTTCGACGATATAGTCTCGGCGAGCCCGGCGATGATCCGCGTCATCGATCTCGCGCGCCGCGCTGCTCAGTCGAACATCCCGATCGTGCTCGAGGGCGAGTCGGGCGTCGGCAAGGAAATGGTGGCCCGCGCCATCCAGGCGGCGAGCGACCGGGCGGCGAAGCCTTTCGTCACCGTCAATTGCGGCGCGATCCCCCACAATCTCGTCGAGAGCATTCTCTTCGGCCATGAGAAGGGAGCGTTTACGGGCGCGAGCGAAAAGCACAGCGGCAAGTTCGTCGATGCCGACGGCGGGACCCTCTTTCTCGACGAAATCGGCGATCTTCCGCTCGACGTACAGGTCAAGCTGCTGCGCGCCGTCCAGCAGGGCGAGATCGAGACGATCGGGGCGCGTCAGCCGCAGAAGGTGAATGTGCGCCTCATCTCGGCCACCAATAAGGACCTTATCACCGAGGTTCGCGAGGGCCGGTTCCGCGAAGATCTCTACTATCGGCTGAACGTCTTCCCGATCACCATTCCGGCGCTGCGCCGGCGCAAGGAGGATATCCCCGTTCTGGTACGCGCCTTCGTCGAGCGCTTCTCCGCCGAGCAGAGACTCGATCAGCGGCTGACGGTATCGAGCGGTGCCATGGCGCTGCTGACGTCCTATGACTGGCCGGGCAATATCCGCCAGCTCGAAAACGCGATCTTCCGCGCCGTCGTGCTTGCTGACGGCCACGAACTCACGGTCAGGGATTTTCCGCAGGTCGCCACCCAGATACCGGGCTACATCGTTGCCGACCGCTCCGGTCTCTCCTGGGGGGAAGCCGGCCCGGAACGTCGTCCCGCCTCCGGTCAGCTCGCCGCCGCCCAGGCCGATGCCGGCGCGCGGGAACAACCGGCGCATTCCGAGCAGACCCCGGAAGGCCGTCTGGAGAACGCCATCGCCAGCCTCAGCGAAGGCGGCGAGGTCAGGAAGCTCGCCGAGGTCGAGGAGGAACTGATTCGGTTTGCCCTGAAATTCTACCGCGGCCAGATGAGCCAAGTGGCGCGCAAATTGGGAATCGGGCGCTCGACTCTCTATCGCAAACTCAAGGATTACGGCATCGATCCCGACAATCCCCTGCGTGAAGCGGCATAAAATCGACGCATTCACACCTCATTTGCCGTGCAAATCGTTCACCGCCGTTTAGACCTTGTTAGCAAACTGTTCACTATATTATAAGGGGCGGTGAACACTGTGGCATAATTGCCATGCTGTCACCTTATTTGACAGTCATCTGAGACAGCAAAGCACGGTTGTCCGTCGGACGGGGATTGAATGCCAAATTTGTTCGGTTTGGAGGAACCAGTCGGTTCCTTTGCGCGCAGACTCTGCTCGGCGGTCGCTCGAAAGGCGCCCCAGGTCCTGGCGTCCATCGCGCTGGTTTGCTCCCTTGTCACACCCGGCATGGCGCCTCCGGTCGAGGCCGCCGGCCAGACACGCACCCTCAAGCTCTATTTCATCCACACCAAGGAAAAGGCGCAGATCACCTACAAGCGCAACGGTCGCTACGATCAGAAGGGTCTGCAGCAGATCAATCGCTTCCTGCGCGACTGGCGGCGAAACGAGCCGACCAAAATGGACCCGCGCCTGCTCGATCTCGTCTGGGAAGTTTACCAGAAGAGCGGTTCTCGCGACTACATCCATGTCGTTTCCGCCTATCGCTCCCCCGCCACGAACGGCATGCTGAGGTCGCGGTCGAAGGGCGTCGCGAAGAAGAGCCAGCACATGCTCGGCAAGGCGATGGACTTCTATATACCGGACGTGAAGCTCAAGACGCTGCGCGAGGTCGGCATGAAGTTCCAGGTGGGCGGCGTCGGCTATTATCCGACTTCCGGTTCGCCCTTCGTCCATATGGACGTCGGTGGCGTGCGAGCCTGGCCGCGCATGACGCGCAACGAACTCGCGCGGCTCTTCCCGGACGGCAAGACCATGCATATTCCCTCCGACGGCAGGCCGCTGCCGGGCTATGAGCAGGCGGTGGCCGATTACAAGCGCCGCGTCGGCGCATCGGCGATCGAGGTCGCAGGCGGCGGCGCCAAGGGTCCGGGCGATACCGGCAAGCGCCGCAACCTGTTCGCTGCGCTCTTCGGCGGAGGCGGCGACGAGGATGAAGAACCCGCGGCAATCGCTGCCGGCGGCGCCGAAGAGGAAGCTCCGGCCAAGGTTCAGACCGCATCCGCGCCGGCGGCCCGGGATGCGCTTCCCGGCGTTGCCGGTTCCACCGCGGCGCCTGCCGAACAGGATATCAACGCACCGGTGCCGGCCGTGCGACCGGCATTCAAGGAAACCCCGGCTGATGGCGGCGTAGCGGTTGCACTCGTCGCGCCGGAGAAGAACAGTGCCCAGGAGGCGCTGGCAGCCGCCATGCAGCCGACGACGGCCGTGCCTTCGGAATTCGCGGATCTGAGCGCGCTCAAGGTTCCGGTTCCGCAAATGCTCGACCGTCGCGACATGAACGCTCTGATCGCCAACGAGACGCTCGTCGCCTCCGCCGACGGCCAGGCTCAGGAGTTCGGCTTCGTGCCGGTGCCTGGAATGCGTCCGGCCGGCGAAGAGGCACTCGCGGCCGTGGCTCACGCCGAGGTCACTATTCCCGCTTCCGCGGATCGGCCTGCGCTCGCTTCCGCGGCACAGCCGCCGGCAGCCGGCACACGCGTGGCCCTCGCCGCGCCGACCAGCGAGGATCGGACGCCTGCATTTTCTCCGGCGATCGAGGTCGCCGCCTATGCGCCGCAGCCGGGTTCCGCTTCACGTGAGGCGATCTTCGACAGCGTCTTCGACACGGAGGCCGACGCTCCCTCGAAGGGCGCACGTCCCAAGAGGCAGGATGCCGAGGCGAAGAGCCGGTCTTCTGTCCGCACGGAACCTAAACTGACGAAGAAGATCATTTCCGAGTGGGCACTTTCGGCGGGCCGTGTGGCGACCCTGTCGAAGCCGGTCAAGGCGCCGCGCTTCGTCAGCAAGTCGCTCCGCGTCGCTCCGACGACCGTTTATGCGGCCGGCTTTACCAGCAATAGCGGAGCGGTCGATACGGCGCGCTTCAGCGGCAGCGCCGTCAACTTCATGGAAGTGAAGAAGTTCAGCACAAACTGAACCTTCGCTTGCCGCCTAAACATAAAAAGCCCGCCAGGTCAGTCCGCCGGCGGGCTTTTTGCTGAGTCGTCAGGCTGCGTCCTCGGCTTCGACGGCAGGGATCATGCCCAGCGCCTGCAGATAGGTGTCGAGAATCGCTTCCTGTTCCATGCGCTCGTCGGCGTCCTGCTTGCGGATCGATATCACCTTGCGCAGGATCTTGGCATCGAAGCCCATCGATTTTGCCTCGCCATAGACATCCTTGATGTCGTCGGCGATGGTCTTCTTCTCTTCTTCCAGCCGTTCGATCCGTTCGATGAAAGCGCGAAGCTGGTCGCGGGCAATGCCGTGAGCATCCGACATGGTCGTCTCCTTGTGGGGATGAATTTTCCGGGTGGTGTGAACTGCCGTGAACGGCCGCCGAGGTCAAGGGCGATTGCGCAACAACACAGGCATTTCCCGCGCAGGTCCTACTCCTTCGGGCGATTGCGCTCGAACGCGGCTTTCTGCTCGGGCGAGGCCTCACCCTGATTCTGCGTCCGCCATTCCTCATAGGGCATGCCGTAGACGATCTCCCGGGACTCCTCCTTGCTCATCGGCACGCCGGAAGCCTCCGCAGCCTCGCGATACCAATTCGACAGGCAATTGCGGCAGAAGCCGGCGAGGTTCATCAGGTCGATGTTCTGGACGTCGCTGCGTTCGCGCAGATGCTCGAGCAGCCGGCGGAAGGCCGCGGCCTCGAAAGCGGTGCGCTGTTCCGGGCTGATTTCGCTCATCGGTGTGGCCTCCTCTTCTTCAGTCGCTGTAAGCACCCGTACGGGACGGGTGGCGATGGTAGGCATGAAGCTCCGGCAGACCGTTGAGCGCCGCAAGGATGGGCGTCAGACGTTCCGCCCAGGCGGCGGCGCCCGCGGCATCGGCGATCAGGTCCTGGCGGACCTCTATCAGCGCATGCGCAATCCCGGGAGCCATGCAGTGCCGGTACATGGTATCGCCACGCAGCGCACCGTCATAGGGCTCGTTGTTGCCGACGACGATGTCGCCGGCCGCCTCCAGCCGTTCGATCAGCGGAAACACGGCGCGAGGGTCGTTGTCCCAGAGAACCGAGGCATGCCAGGGGCGTGCCACGCCCTTCCAGAAGGGCGTGAAGGAATGCAGGGAGATGACGAGAGGCGCTCTTCCGCCGGCGGCGGCGGACCGGGCGATGGTCTCGGATACGGCCTCGTGATAGGGGCGGTGAAAGCGCCTTATGCGGTTCTGCCACTCCTCGTCCGAGATCGGGTGGTTGCCCGGAACGATCGCGCCATCGGAAATCTTCATGATCAGGGTGGGGTCGTCTTCGCCGCGATTCGGATCGATCAGGAGGCGCGAGAAACAGCCGAGCACGGCCGGCGCGTCAAGTGCGGCCGACAATTGCCGCGTCAGCGGTTCGATGCCGATATCGTAGGCGATGTGACGCTCGAAGGCGCTTTCGGGCAGGCCAAGCCGGCCATATTCCGGCGGCAGCCGGTTCATTGCATGGTCGGCAACCAGCACGAGACCCTTTGCCGGATCGCCCCCGGTGATCTCGTAAGGAGAGTAGTGCTGCATTCCGCTCCTGCCAGGCTGAAGGTACCCACCTGATTGCACGCAAAGCCGCCATTCGCAAGAAAAACGCGAAGCTCTTATGCCGTTCCGTCACAGGAATGACGATTATAATCGATTAGAGTTGCGTTGACTTTCGGGGCTGGGCGTCGCAAGAAAGTGCCACGCAAATCAAAACGGAGTTCCGTAGGAAGCCGTGTCTAGATATCCTTTTTCCAGAGTGAAGCCGGGGTCGATGACGTTTGGATCCATCCTCCTGTTTTCCTTGGCAATTTCCGCTTCATTTCTCTCTGCCGGCGATGCCCGCGCCGATTTTCGAGTCTGCAACGGGACGCAGACTCTGGTCGGCGTGGCAATCGGTTATCGGGCCAAGGAAGGCTGGGTGACGGAAGGCTGGTGGCAGGTTCCGGCGACGACCTGCGCCACGCTGATCGAGGGCGAACTTCAGTCCCGATATTATTATCTCTACGCGGAAGATGCGGCCAAGGGCGGCCGTTGGACCGGCGATGTCAACATGTGCGTGGCCGAGAACGAGTTCAAGATCGTCGGCGTGCAGGACTGCTTCGCCCGCGGCTTCCAGCGCATGGGATTCAAGGAATACGACACGGGGCGGCAGGGAAGCTGGATGGTTCAGCTTTCCGACACGCCCGGCACGCAGGAAAGCCAGAATTGATGAGACGGAACAGGAAAGTCAAAATCCTCGCGACGCTCGGGCCGGCATCGGCCGACGAGCAAATGATTCAGAAGCTGCACGAGGCGGGGGCCGATCTGTTCCGTATCAACATGAGCCATGCAAGCCATGAGGTCATGCGCACGCTGATCGAGCGGATCCGTGTGGTCGAGGCGCGCTGCGGCCGTCCGATCGGCATCCTCGCCGATCTGCAGGGGCCGAAGCTGCGCGTCGGAAAGTTCGCCGAAGGCAAGGTCGAGCTCAAGATCGGCCAGACATTCACGCTCGACAACCGCGACGTGCCCGGCGACAGCCGCCGCGTCTATCTTCCGCATCCGGAGATCCTCGAAGCGGTGAAGCCCGGCCATCGCCTGCTCATCGACGATGGCAAGCTGCATCTGCGCGCCGAAAAGACCGATGGCAAGAGCATCGTCACCACGGTCGTTTCCGGCACGCGGATTTCGGATCGCAAGGGCGTCAGCCTGCCCGATACCCTGCTTGGCGTCGGCGCGCTGACGGACAAGGACCGCGTCGACCTCGACGCCGTGCTGGCGACAGGAGAGGTCGATTGGGTGGCGCTTTCCTTCATCCAGCGCCCTGAGGACCTTGCCGAGGTTCGCAAGATCGCCCGCGGCCGCGTTGGACTGATGTCGAAGATCGAGAAGCCGCAGGCGATCGAGCGGATAGACGAGATCATCGAGCTTTCGGATGCGCTGATGGTGGCACGCGGCGACCTGGGCGTCGAAATGCCGCTCGAATCCGTACCGGGACTTCAGAAGCAACTGACGCGTGCCTGCCGGCGAGCCGGCAAGCCGGTCGTCGTCGCCACGCAGATGCTCGAATCGATGATCTCCTCGCCTGTGCCGACGCGCGCAGAAGTGTCGGACGTGGCTACCGCCGTGTTCGAGGGTGCCGATGCGGTGATGCTTTCGGCCGAATCCGCCTCCGGCGAGTACCCCGTCGAGGCGGTTTCTACCATGGCGTCGATCGCCAGCAACGTCGAGCGCGATCCGCATTATCCGGGGATCATCTACGCTCAGCGCACGCCGCCGGAGGCAACGGGCGCGGACGCCATTTCGCTTGCCGCTCACCAGATCGCCGAGACGCTCAAGCTTGCCGCAATCGTGACCTACACCTCCTCTGGCACCACCGGCCTGCGCGCGGCGCGCGAGCGCCCCCAGGTGCCTGTCATCGCGCTTTCGCCGATCGTCCAGACGGCCCGTCGCCTTTCCGTGGTCTGGGGGCTGCACTGTGTCGTCACAGAGGACGCGACCGACCTCGACGATATGGTCAACCGCGCCTGTCGAATCGTCTCGACGGAAGGCTTCGGCAAGCCGGGAGACCGCATCATCGTTACCGCCGGCGTGCCGCTCGGTACCCCCGGCGCCACCAACATGCTGCGCATCGCCTATATCGGCTCGGACGGCCAATCGGGCATCTGAGCCGCCGCGGTTCGATCGAGCGCATTTCGAAACTGCCCCTCATCCGCCTGCCGGCACCTTCTCCCCGCAAGCGGGGCGAAGGGACTCGCGGCGCCAACTTCGTCCCCTCCCTACGTTCCTTGCGCCATTGTCAACGGCCGAGGAGGGATGGGAGCCTGCCGCTCGTTCCCTTCGCCCCGCTTGCGGGGAGAAGGTGGCCGGCAGGCCGGATGAGGGGCATTTTTTAACGAGTGCCGGTCACGTGCGGCTGCCGGCAAGCTTTTCCGCGAGCTCGCCGAGTTGCTCCTGCGCCTTCCGGTCGGAGGGGTAGATGTCGAGGAATTGCTGCCATGCGCGCATGGCAAGTTCATCCTTCCCGGCGGCCTCGAGCATGGTGGCCATGCCGGCGAGCGCACCGAAATGGCGGGGCTCCAGGGCAAGGACATGATTTATGTCGGACATCGACTTGCGGAAGTTGCCCATCTGGTAGTGCAGCGTGGCGCGGCGGTTCCAGCCTTCGACATAGTCGGGGGCGAGAGCGATCGCCTGGTCGAGAAGGTCGAGCGCCGCCGTCTGCTTCTCATCGGCAATCGCCTTGCTGGCCCATTGCATCAGGAGATTCACGGTCGCGCTGCCGGAATCCTGCCATTCGAGACGGATGCGATCGGCCACCTGCCGGGCCTTGTCCTCATCGCCTTCCTTCTTGAGATCGGCGAAGAGGGCGTCGACACGCTCTTTGGGAGTGGTGAGGGCAGCGACCTCGGCCTGAGGCGCGGGCTCTGCCGCGCTGAGCGGCGCGGCGGCCACCATCGCGGCGGCGGTCATGGCAAGAGATGCCAGAATCAAGTTCACAAAAACACGCATGGCGGACATCGTAGCCCGCCATGAAACAAGATCAAATCAATTTTGGGAAATCGGCGAGCAAGCCGCCGTGTTCCAGTTTTCCTCGGGTCGCTCCCGCTTCGGGAAACGTGCAGTCACCCAAGTGGTACGATCTTTGCGCATCCGCCAAGACGCGCGGCGCTGCAGGCACGGCCTGCAGCAAGCATCAGCCCTGGCGTGCCTTGAAGCGCGGGTTCAGCTTGTTGATGATGTAGACGCGGCCCTTGCGACGAACCAGGCGGTTTTCGCGGTGACGGGTCTTCAGGGACTTGAGCGAATTCTTGATCTTCATTTTTCCTGATCCGCAGGTTTCGGGGAACGAAAATTCGCCCGGTAATTCCAACAATCAAAAGCGCGCCGTTCAGCGCGCTGTTCAAGTAGGCAGGCACATACCGTGTCGACCCAATCGTGTCAACCGCGTGCCGGGGATTTTGCCGCCTGTCCCCGCCTTCCGTGGCGTCCCCGTCAGAGCAGGCGGGTGAAGTGCCCCATTTTGCGGCCGGGCCGCGCCTCGGCCTTGCCGTAGAGATGAAGGAACACATTGCGCTCGGCAAGCAAGTCCGGAACGCGGGCGATGTCGTCGCCGACCAGGTTCTGCATCACGCAATCCGAATGGCGCGACGGGTCGCCGAGGGGCAGGCCTGCAATCGCGCGGATATGCTGCTCGAACTGCGAAACGACGCAGGCGGCCTCCGTCCAATGGCCGGAATTGTGTACGCGCGGCGCGATCTCGTTTGCGACGACGCCGCCGTCGGCCAGAACGAAGAACTCGACACCGATGACGCCGACATAGCCGAGCGCGTCGAGGATGGCGGTTGCCGCCTTGCGGGCGGCCTCCGTGGCTGACGGACCGACGGATGCGGGCACGGTCGAGGTGTGGAGAATGCCGTTGCGATGCACATTCTCGGCAGGATCGAAACAGGCGGTCGTGCCGTCGGCCGCGCGTGCGGCGATGACCGAGATCTCCCGGTCGAACGGCACGAAGCTTTCGAGGATCAGCGGTACCTGTCCGAGCGCGACATAGGCGCCGGCCGGATCGTCGGTAGCGGAACGAAAGACGCGCTGGCCCTTGCCGTCGTAGCCGAGCCGGCGGGTCTTGAGCACGCCGGCGCCGCCGAATTCCGCAAGGGCGGCCTCGAGGTCGGCCTGGCTGTCGACGGGTTGGAATCCGGCGGTGGCGATGCCACAGCCGTTGATGAAGCGCTTCTCGGCGAGACGGTCCTGTGCCACTTCCAGCGCCTTCGGCGGCGGAAAGACCGGCCGCGAACGGGCGAGTTGCTCGGCGGCCGAGACCGGGACGTTCTCGAATTCGTAAGTGATGAGATCCGCCACCCGCGCA
Organism: Sinorhizobium meliloti; assembly: GCF_017876815.1. Taxonomy (NCBI): domain Bacteria; kingdom Pseudomonadati; phylum Pseudomonadota; class Alphaproteobacteria; order Hyphomicrobiales; family Rhizobiaceae; genus Ensifer; species Ensifer meliloti. The sequence continues at coordinate 1,928,204 of NZ_JAGIOS010000001.1, forward strand.
AGCTCGTCCAGCGCGCGCGGATCGTCATAGGCGGCGACGATCTGGTCGTTCGCCACCTGCGCCGCCGGACAGTCCGGCTGCGGCTCGAGCACCACGGTGCGGAAGTTCAGGCGGGCAGCGGCCATGGCCAGCATGCGGCCAAGCTGGCCGCCACCGATGATGCCGATGGTCTTCATGCCTCGTCTACCGGATATTCCGCGACCGATACGGTCTGCTGTTCGCGCCAGTCGTCGAGACGGTCGGCAAGATCCTCGTCACCGAGCGCGAGCACGGCGGCGGCCAGAAGTGCCGCATTGATGGCCCCCGCCTTGCCGATCGCAAGCGTGCCGACCGGAATGCCGGCCGGCATCTGCACGATCGACAGCAGGCTGTCCTGGCCGGAAAGCGCTTTCGACTGGACCGGAACGCCGAAGACCGGAAGCGGCGTCATGGCCGCGCACATGCCGGGAAGATGCGCAGCACCGCCTGCGCCGGCGATGATCACCTGGAACCCCTCGTCGCGCGCGCCCTTGGCGAAGCGGACCAGGCGGTCGGGCGTGCGATGGGCGGAAACGATCCGGGCTTCGTAGGCGATGTCGAGCGCCTCGAGCGTGTCTGCCGCGTTCTTCATCGTCTCCCAGTCCGACTGGCTTCCCATGATGATGGCAACGGGCGGGGGCGTAGTATCGGTCACGTCTCGGTCCATTTCAGGCGATGATGTCGGGAATGATCTGGTCTTCGATCTTGGTGATCTTGTCCTTGATGGCCAGCTTCTTCTTTTTCATGCGCTGGACGCGCAAGGCGTCGCAGCCCGTCTGGATCATCGCGTTGATTGCCGCGTCGTAGTCTTCGTGTTCCTGCCTCAGGCGCGCGATAGTCAGTCTGAGTTCGGCCTGGTCCTGGTCCGGCATTGCAAAGCGATCCCCATAAGCCCGGCTTCGCCGATCCGCGATCCGGAAATTCCTGCGTCGCTCTACCACATCTTGGTTAGCGACGGGAAGTTACCCGGCGTCATCATTTCGCCTTCGACAAATGAAAAATGGCATGGCACAGTAAAAAGGTTTCAACCATGGAACATCCGGCATTTGCGTGCCGGATGCAAGCTAAAGGGAAGGGACTGCCAATGACCATTGAGGCTCATCTTGCAACGCTTGAGAAAAAACATGGCGTCCTTGAAGAGGAGCTACACGAGGCTCTGAACTCTCCGTCCTGCGAGGACGAACTGATCAGCGAACTCAAGCGACGGAAGCTGCGCATCAAGGACGAAATCGAAAGACTCCGTTCCTCGACGCACTGAGCGTGAACGGTATTCCCGATTGCATCGGGACGCATCGCCGCGCGGAGCTGCAGAGGCGATGCGACGATAGGGTCAAAACAATCCCGAAAAGATAGATTGCATTGCTTGACCGGGCCAAGGTCCGGTCGGCTTTGCACGGCCGAGCGGAGTGCATCAGGACCAGAATTGGTCCAGCCACAGGTTGAGCCGGTCGAAGCCCGGCCTGTTGATCGCGTAGATCCGCCGTGTGCCGCTGGTCGATACCGATACCAGGTTGCAGTCGAGCAGGGCCTTGAGATGCTGGGAGACGGCGGGCCGGCTGATCGGCAGACCTTCGGCGAGCTCGTTGACGGTCCTTGGCGCGCGCCTGAGTTCCTCCAGCAGATGGCGCCGGTTCGGATCCGCAATGGCATCGAATGGGTCCGCGATCGTCATGAGCGGACGTTAGGCGAATTCCCCCGGAGCGGCAAGGAAAATTGTGCGGTGCGGAATTGCCCTTCGCGCCGCAGCATCGGCTACACTCCTCCCGATATGATGCTCCGGAGCCCATCCCATACGAGCTTCGAGCCGGCAAGGAAGGCCATCGTGTACATGAAGGGATAAAAGACCTGCGGCTTCATCCGCCGGACGATCCAGGCGCCGCAGGCGGTCGCAACCATGGCCAGCGGGAAGAGCGTTGCCGAGGTTTTGAGATTGCTGAAATCGAGTTGGCCGAGGGCGAAATAGGGGATGAGCTTCACCGCATTGAGGATTGCGAAGAAGCGCACGATGGTGCCGGTATATTCGCGCGGCGCGAGCTTCAGCGGCAGTGCGTATATCTGGAAGGGCGGACCGCCGGCATGGGCGACGAAGCTGCCGTACCCGGCGAAGGAGCCCCAGAGTGCTGCCGGACCGGCGCGCTGCGGCTTCGGCTGGATGGGCGCGCCATTGCGGCTGCGCCACAGGGTGTAGACATAGCGCAGTACGAAGACCACGGTGATGAGCCCGATGATCAGCCTCAGCGCGTCGCGGGGCACATAGGCGGACGTGGCCCAGCCGATGGCGATGCCGGCAAGCGCGCCCGGGAGGAGCATCACAAGGGTTTGCCGATCCCCGTGCTTGCGCCAGATCCAAAGGGAAACGATGTCCATGGCGATGAGGATCGGCAGCAGCAGCGCCGCGGCCTGTACGGGCGAAACGACCATGGACAGGATCGGGACGCCCATCAGAGACAGGGCCTCGCCCATGCCCCCCTTGGACAGGCCAACGAGCAGGACGGCCGGAACGGCAACGAGATAGAAGTCGATGTCGGGAAGCATTGGCGGCGGTTGATCCTTTTGTCATCTCCGTCTATCGGTTTTCCCGAATGAAATCGAGTGCCGGCTTCCGGCCCGAAGCGAGATCGCCAGGATTGACCCATGAGCAACATTGAAGACCGCTGCCGCCTCGTGCTGGTCGTTCCGGATATCGCAGATAGCGCGGAACGCGCGAGGCTCGTCGGCGAGGCGCTGAAGGGCGGCGACGTAGCGTCGGTGATCGTGCCGCAATACGCGCTCAGCGATGCGGATTTCCAGAAGCATGCGGAAGCGCTCGTGCCGGTGATCCAGCAGGCCGGCGCCGCGGCCTTGATAGAGGGCGACACACGGGTCGCCGGACGGGCGAAGGCGGACGGTCTCCACATCGCCGGCGGTCCGGATGCGCTGGCCGATGCGATCGAGCGGCACGCGCCGAAGCTGATCGTCGGCGGCGGCAACGCCACCGACCGTCACCATGCGCTCGAGATCGGCGAGCTGCGGCCCGATTACGTTTTCTTCGGCCGCACGGATGGCGACATAAAGCCGGAGGCGCATCCGAAGAACCTGGCACTCGCCGAATGGTGGGCGTCGATGATCGAAATTCCCTGCATCGTCATGGGCGGCACGGATCCGCAATCCGCGCTTGCGGTCGCTGAAACCGGTGCCGAGTTCGTGGCGCTCCGCCTTGCCGTCTTTGGTGAGGCCGGTCAGGCACCGTCGGTGGTTGCGGCCGTCAACGCATTGCTTGACGAAAAAGCGCCACGGTTTGAAGGTTAAGACCTGCCGATGGTAATCCGCTCTCTCCTGAAATCCAGCCGGCCCGCAGCCCTTGCCGCCGCGATGCTTCTTGCAGTCGCGCCGGCAGCGGCTCAGCAACCGGTCGCGCCTGCGCCGGCCGACGAGGGCAGCGCGCCGAAGCGCGGGCGGATCACGCCTTTCAACGGCGCGGTACTGCCGGAGGATACGGAGCGCAAACCGGCAGCGGCCGGTCCGGAAAAGCCGAAGGCCAGCGACGGCAGCGCGCCTTCGAAGGGCGTCACCGTGTTCGATCGCATGGGAGCCGAATTGCCGGCTCTGCCCGAGGAAAAGCCCTTCACCGGCAAGATCGACGAAGCCTATGGCGCCTTCCAGCGGGGTTACTACCTGACGGCGATGGACCTTGCCTTGCCGCGGGCCCAGCTCGGCGATCCCGCCGCCCAGACGCTCGTCGCCGCGATCCTGGAACAGGGCCTTGGCGTTGCACGCGACGCCAAGGCCGCCGCCTTCTGGTACGGCCAGGCGGCGAACAATGGCGACCCGGCCGCCATGTTCAAATATGCGCTGATCCTGATGGAGGGCCGCTACGTCAAGCGCGACCGGGAGAGGGCCGACGAACTGATGAAGAAGGCTGCCGATCTCGGCAACGCCTCGGCCCAGTTCAACTACGGGCAAACGCTCGTGGCCGACATGCCGGGCGAGCGGGGGCTGAAGGCGGCGATGCCCTATTACGAGAAATCCGCCGAACAGGGCATTGCGGATGCGCAGTATGCGCTCTCGCAGATCTATCTCAATGTCGACGGCATCGAGGAGAGCAAGCGGGCCCGTGCGCGCGAGTGGCTGCTCAGGGCGGCGCGGGCCGGCTATGACACCGCGCAGCTCGACATTGCCATCTGGCTGATCGAGGGGATCGCCGGCGACCGCAATCTCGAAGAGGGGTTTGCCTGGATGAAACGCGCCGCCGAAAGCGGCAACGTCGTCGCCCAGAACCGGCTCTCCCATCTCTATGTCAATGCCATCGGAACCCGTCCGAACCCGGTGGAGGCGGCAAAGTGGTACGTGCTCTCGCGCCGGGCCGGCCTCAAGGACGATGCGCTCGAGGATTTCTATCTCGGCCTCAACGAAACGCAGCAGAAATCGGCGCTGACGGCGGCAAACAAGTATCGCTCGACCTGACATGCGTCGGCGGACCCGATCTATTTCGCTTGAACTTCCGGGGTTTTTGTGGTCTTGAAGCCCCGGTTTTGTCCGTGGCCTTCCATCCCTGTGCCGCCGCGGACGGAGTGACGTCTCACTCGGTTTTTTGACGACGGTTCCCTTGCCCGCGCTTCGAGCTGCGGCCCGCATGCGGACTGTCAGACAGGTTCAATGTCCGGTCGAGCGGTCTCGGCCGGCCTTCGCTAGAGGAATTGCCGTATGGCCCGCTCCGCCCTTCTCAATGTCATGGTCCAGGCCGTCTTCAAGGCCGGCAAGTCGCTGGCACGCGATTTCGGCGAAGTACAGAACCTGCAGGTTTCCTTGAAAGGCCCGGCCGACTACGTTTCGCAGGCGGACCGCAAGGCCGAGCGGATCATCCGTGAGGAGCTCATGAAGGCCCGCCCGACCTACGGCTTCCTCGGCGAGGAGGGCGAGGAGATCAAGGGGACGGACGGCGCCCACCGCTGGATCGTCGATCCGCTCGACGGCACCACCAATTTCCTTCACGGCATCCCGCATTTCGCCATCTCTGTCGCGCTCGAGCGCCAGGGCGAGATCGTCGGCGCGGTCGTCTTCAACCCGGCGACGGACGAGCTCTACACCGCCGAGCGAGGCGGCGGCGCCTTCCTGAACGACCGCCGCCTGCGCGTCGGTGCGCGCAAGGCCCTCTCCGATGCCGTGATCGGGACCGGCACGCCGCATCTCGGCCGCGGCAATCACGGCAAGTATCTGGTCGAGCTGCGCCACGTCATGGGTGAAGTCGCCGGCATTCGCCGCATGGGCTCCGCCTCGCTCGACCTCGCTTATGTTGCGGCTGGTCGCTTCGACGGCTTCTGGGAACGGGACCTTGCCGCCTGGGACATGGCTGCCGGCCTCTTGCTCATCCGCGAAGCGGGTGGGTGGTCCACCGATGCCGAAGGCGGCGGCAAACCGCTGGAAGCGGGTTCGATCGTCTGCGGCAACGAGCATATCGCGAAGGCGCTTCGCGAGGTGATCCAGCGCCCGATTCCGTCCAAGTAACGGCAATATAATTCACCCGGAACCGTGCAACGTTTCCGGGACGGCGACATGCATAAAACAGCAACCTGAAGCGCGCCCAATGAATTCGATTTGAATGCGACGCGCTTTAGGGCCGTGCCCTTTGTTTTCCCTTCAATTCGGCGCAAACTTCCACTAGTCTCCGGGCCAATACGGATGGCCTGCGGCCATCGGCAGCACCGCTCTTCGATCGTCCTCGATTCGGGAATGGTGCAGCAATTCAGAGTGATGCGGCCGCCCTCTTGTTCGTCGGACAGGCGCGGAAGCTGCCGCAAAACCGGGAGACTGGCGAACTTATGGCGAAACTGAATCTGTCCGGGTGGCGCGATCGCGAAGACGTGGAGGAGGACTACGGTCCGCACAAGCTTTCGAGCCCGATGCCCTATTTCTGGACGATGGTCCTTTTCCTGATCATCGTCGGTTTCGTCGCTGCGATCCTCTTCCGCCAGGCAAGCGAGGCCTTCGCCGGCAATCCCGGCCTCAACGGGCTGATCCTGGGCGTGCTCGTGATCGGTATCCTGCTGGCGTTCAACCATGTCCTCAGTCTGAGACCCGAGGTTCGCTGGTTCAACTCCTTCCGTGCCGCCGGCAGCGCCGACAAGGTCGGGCGCGATCCGGTGCTGCTTGCGCCGATGCGGGCTCTCATCGGGGGCCGCCAAACGACGGTAATCTCGACGGCCGCGCTCCGGTCCATCCTGGATTCCATCGCTGCGCGCCTCGACGAGTCGCGTGACATCACCCGCTATCTCGCCGGCCTTCTCGTTTTCCTCGGCCTTCTCGGTACGTTCTGGGGCCTGCTCGGCACCATCGGTTCCATCAACACCGTCATCCAGTCGCTGGATGCGGGAAGCGGCAGCACGGACGATCTCCTGAGCTCCCTCAAGGGCGGCCTTTCGGCGCCTCTCACCGGCATGGGAACGGCGTTCTCCGCCTCGCTCTTCGGTCTTTCCGGTTCGCTCATCGTGGGCTTTCTCGATCTGCAGGCGGGACGCGCGCAGAATCGCTTCTATACGGAGCTCGAGAACTGGCTCTCGTCGGTAACCGACGTCAGCTCCGGTTTTTCCTCGCCGGGCGACATGACCGACGGCGCTCCGGTGGAAGAACTGCGGCGGCTCACCGACCAGCTCACGCGCCTGACGCATGACGGCGGCGTGAACCAGCGTACCACCGCCGCGATGGCAAGCCTCGCCGAAGGCATCCAGGGCCTCGTCAAGAATATGCGCGGCGAGCAACAGATGCTGCGCGACTGGATCGAGGCGCAGCAGGAGGAGGCCAAGGCGATGCGCAAGACGCTCGACAGGCTGACGGCGCGCATCGGCCAGGCCGACCGGATCACCGTGCAAAGCGAGAAGGCCGTAGGACAGGCGAAGCTCAGCCGCATGGAAGACAGCGGAGGGGATTGATCATGGCGCTTTCCCGACGCCGCGAACCGCGGGCGATCAACTACTGGCCGGGCTTCGTCGACGCACTCTCGACGCTGCTCATGGCGATCATGTTCCTGCTCAGCGTTTTCGTCACCGCGCAATTCCTGCTCGGCAGGGAGATCAGCGGTAAGGACGAGGTGCTGAACCGGCTGAACAGCCAGATCAACGAACTCACCCAGCTTCTGGCGCTGGAGAAGAGCGGCAAGCAGGATCTCGAGGATTCGCTCGCCAATCTGCAGGCGTCGCTTTCACAGTCGGAAGGCGAGCGGTCCCGCCTGCAGGCTTTGCTCGACCGGGGCGCCGGCAGTGCCGAAGTCGCAGACGAAAAGATCGGCCGGCTTGGCTCGGAACTCGAAAACGAACGGCAGGTCAGCGCCCGGGCGATGAGTCAGATCGAACTCTTGAACCAGCAGATCGCAGCGCTTCGCAGCCAGATCGCCGCCATCGAAGGTGCACTCCAGGCATCCGAGGCGAAGGACGACGCCTCGCAGGCCAAGATAGCCGATCTCGGCCGCAGGCTGAACGTCGCCTTGGCGCAGCGTGTCCAGGAGCTCAACCGCTACCGTTCGGACTTCTTCGGTCGGTTGAGGGAGATCCTCTCGGATCGGGAAAACATCCGCATCGTCGGCGACCGTTTCGTCTTCCAGTCGGAAGTGCTCTTTCCGTCCGGCGGCAGCGACCTGAACCCGGAAGGGCAGACCGAGATGGCGAAACTCGCGACGGCCCTTCTCGACCTTGCCAAGGAAATTCCGGCGGAGATCAACTGGGTGCTGCGCGTGGACGGCCACACGGACGATGTTCAGCTGTCGGGGATAGGGCGCTTCCGGGACAACTGGGAACTGTCGTCCGCCCGTGCTACGTCCGTCGTCAAATTCCTGATCTCGAAGGGCGTTCCGGCCGACCGCCTGGTGGCGGCCGGCTTCGGGGAGTATCAGCCCATCGCACCGGGCGAAAGCCAGGAAGCACGCGCGCAGAACCGCCGCATCGAGCTCAAGCTCACGGAGAAATAGGCGCGGGCGAAGCGACGAACAGTGCTTCGGCGCCGTGGTCGAACTGGAGCCGCGCAAGCTTCGCGTAGAGCCCGCCCTGGCGGATCAGCGACTCGTGGGTGCCTTCCTCGACGATACGGCCATGCTCCATCACCAGGATGCGGTCGGCCTTGAGCACGGTGGCGAGCCGATGGGCGATGACCAGCGTCGTGCGCTCCTGCATCAGGACGTCGAGCGCCTTTTGCACCAGCGTTTCGCTCTCCGCATCGAGCGCTGAGGTCGCCTCGTCGAGAAGAAGGATCGGAGCGTTTTTGAGGATGGCGCGGGCAATCGCGATGCGCTGGCGCTGGCCGCCCGAAAGGGTCACTCCGCGCTCGCCGACCAGCGTGTCGTAGCCGCGGTCCAGCCTGCCGATGAACTCGTCGGCCTGTGCCGCAACGGCGGCGGCGCGCACCGCTTCGCGGCTTGCGTCCGGCACGCCGAAGGCGATGTTGTCGTGCACCGAGGTGGCGAAGATGGTCACGTCCTGAGGCACGATCGCAAGCCTCTCCCGCAGCTCCTCGGGATCGACGGCGCGCACATCCGTACCGTCGACGCGGATGGTGCCCTTCGCCGGGTCGTAATAGCGCAGGAGCATCGAGAAGACGGTGCTCTTGCCGGCGCCGGACGGGCCGACGATGGCCACCGTCTCGCCCGGTCTTACCGCAAAGCTCAAGCCCCTAAGACTCTTATAGTCCGGCCGGGCGGGATAGGCGAAGTGGACGTTCTCGAACTCGACCGCGCCTGTGGCAGGGACGGGCATTGCGACCGGATGCTCGGGCGCCTCGATCTCCGGCACTTCGTTCAGCAGCTCGTTCAGGCGCTCGGCGGCGCCCGCCGCCTGCGAGAGCTCGCCCCACACCTCCGAGAGTGCGCCGAGGCTGCCTGCCGCAAAAACGGAATAGAGCAGGAACTGACCGAGCGTACCCGCGGAAAGCGAGCCCGCCAGGACGTCCCGTGCACCGAACCAGAGCACGGCGACGACGCTTCCGAAGACCATGGTGATGGCAAAGGCGGTCAGCACCGAGCGCGCCCTGGTCGCAGCGCGCGCGGCGCGATAGGCCGCCTCCACCGCGCTGCCGTAGCGCGAGCGCGCGCTCTCCTCGCCATTGAAGGCCTGCACGGTGCGGGTGGCGGCGATCGCTTCGCCGGCATAGGCGGAGGCAGCTGCGAGCATGTCCTGCGCTTCGCGGGAGCGCCGGCGTACCGAGCGTCCGAAGCCGACGAGCGGGAAGACGATGAGGGGGATGGCCGCAAGCACGAGGCTCGAAAGCTTCGGGCTCGTATAGACCATCATGCCCATCGCGCCGAGACAGAGGATCAGGTTGCGCAGCGCCACGGATGCCGTCGCACCCACCGCCGACTTGATCTGCGTCGCGTCGGCCGTCAGCCGCGAGACGATCTCGCCGGACTGATTGACGTCGAAGAACGAGGCCGAGAGCTGCATGACGCGTGCGAAGACGTCGCGCCTGAGATCGGCGACGATGCGCTCGCCGAGCGAGATCACGAAGTAATAGCGGGCGGCACTGGCAAGGGCGAGGACCACTGCAAGCACCATCAGCATGGAGAAATAGGTGTTGATGAAGCCGGAATCGGAATTGGAGAAGCCGTGATCGATCATCCGGCGAACGGCCAGCGGCAAGGTCAGCGTGGTGGCCGCTGCAATGGTCAGAGAGACGGCAGCGCCGATCGCGAGGCCGCGGTAACGCGAGAGATAAGGCAGCACGGTTGCGAGCGGGCGTATGGACCTGCGCGCCGGCGTTTGTTTTTCTTGTCTTGGCACAGAGCCCCCCGTTCGCCTGTCACGGGGCCACAGCCTTGTGCGCCGCCGAGGCGCCAGAGCTGTGCGACTGCGATCTGCTGCCGTCCAGGACCGGTGCCGATCCGACGAACCATGCAGAGATCACAAGTCTTCCGCGCGGCACTTGTTATCCCGCAGACCTTCATGTATAGGCACGGCATCGAATTGGGAAGCCGCGGCCCAAGAGCGGTCTGCGGCTTCATTTACGTGTTCGGTCCCAAAGTCGCAATGCCTTGCGACAATTGGACCCTGGAACTCTAGGAAGATTGTTATGAAGGCAGACATCCATCCCGACTACCACACGATCAAGGTTGTCATGACCGACGGCACCGAATACGAAACCCGCTCGACCTGGGGTACGGAAGGTGCGACCATGAACCTGGAAATCGATCCCAAGTCGCATCCGGCCTGGACCGGCGGCAACCAGCAGCTCGTCGACCGCGGCGGCCGCGTTTCCAAGTTCAAAAAGCGCTTCGAAGGCCTCGGCCTCTGATATCAGGCGCTCGACAGCGTGTTTCGAAGCCCGGCAGTGCCGGGCTTTTTTGTTGGCTGCCACATTATCTTGCCGGCTTTTGGGCAGGTGGTCCTCGTTCGGGTCGCCGGTGCATGATCCTCGGTCAAGCCGGAGGATGACACCTGCGCGGGGACATTCCAGCCCTATACATCGCGCGACGGCGCCCCGATTTTTCCTCCGTCATCTTCGGGCTTGACCGGGGCTTGACCCGAGGATCCAACCGCAGGCATTCATTTCACGCCCGCGCCAGAAAAAAACCCGGCACATATGGCCGGGCTTTGGATTTCAGGGGCAGGGGCCTGCCTCGCTCAACTCGCCCCGAAGGCCGTCTGCAGCAGCTTGATCTGCGCCTTGACGCCGTTCTGGTTGTCCGGAACGAAGCTCGTTGCTTCCTGGGGCCGATAAATCTCGCGGTCGAGCAGTGCGACCCGGTTCTGCAGCCGGAGCGACCGCTCGATGAGGTCGCGGAAGCTCTCCGGCAGATCGTTCCAGCCCGGCGCGCTGCGGTCGACTTTGAAGCTGTCCAGGCGCACCTTGCTCTTTTCCGACAGGACCTGCTCGCGGCTCATCTCGCCATTGTTGACGGCCCGCTGCAGCAGGAGCCACGAGGCCATCTGCATCAGCCGGGTGGTGAGACGCATGGACTCGGCAGCATAGAGAACGGATGCCATGCGGGGCAGCACCTTGGCGGCGGTGCGGCCAGGGCCATCGAGATAGCTTGCCGTTTCCTCGACCAGGCCCATCCCTTCAGCGTAGAGCGCCTTGAACTGCGCCGATGACGCAGCGTGACCGGCGAAACTGACGGTATTCAATCCTCTTTCGGACATGCCTGTATTCCCTGGTTCCAACGCATCACGACTGTCAGGTAACGGGCGGCTCTGGGAAAAGTTTCCTGAGGCCCCTCCATGCTCGAAGAATGATCCCATACCGCATTCCGCGCAAGGGCATTCTTAAGAAAGGGTTAATCTCCACACTTCTTTGAAGGCCGCCTGTCGCAAAGCAAAAAAAAGAGCCGCGCGAAGCGGCTCTCAAGGTAAAACAGGGAGAAAAATCAGACCCATTCGCCAGTCGGTGAAATTGTCTGAGTCCGGAAGGACCGGATGCTCAGACAATCGCAGAAAATGCTTAATTTGCGGTTAAAGGCCAAGCATTCTTCTGGATTAAACGTGCTGGAACCATTCCATCCGCGCTCAACGGAAAAGGCTTTCGGCGGCCGAACGGCTCGCCGATTTGCGGTTCCTCTCCGCTTGGAGCCTTGCAATTTCCTCCGTCAGAAGCGCGATGCGCGCGTTCAGCTCGTCCACGGAGAGCAGCGAAAGGTCGCTGCCGATCTCGTGCTCGGTCTTCTTTTTCGGCTGGTCCTCGTCATACAGGCTCATTCGATCTCTCCTCTTCCTGGGGATCGTCGGCGCCTTCGTCCGGCAGTTCCTCCAGCGGAGCCGCACGCGGCGAGAGCTGCAGGCTCTCCGGCGTCGTCGCCGTGCCGGCATTGACCGGCGAGAAGTTTTCGCGCTCGGCCGCGGGCACCGGTGCGCGCCGGCGGCTGCGGACGATTGCATAGGCAGTGATCAGCATATGCGCACAGGCCGTGATCATGAAGAGGCCATAAGGCCCGCTGGCGGTCATTATCGGCCCGCCGATCGTCGGGCCGATGATCGTGCCGATGCCGTAGAGCAGCAGGAGCCCGCCGGAAACCTTCACGAAATCCTCGGGCGTGGCGAAGTCGTTGGCGTGGGAAACCGCGATCGGGTAGAGCGCATTGGCGGCCGCGCCGTAGATCGCGATCAACGTCAGAACGATCCAGACCTGGCCGGGCTCGACGAGGAAGATCAGGAGGCCGGCGAGAGCGCCGACCCCGGCGAGCGCGGCAAGCACATAGCGGCGGTCGATACGGTCGGAGATGCGGCCGGCCGGCAGTTGCATGACGGCGCCCGAGAAGATCGCGACGCTCATCATCGCCGCAACTGTGCTGTCCGACAGCCCCGCCTGGCGGCCGAAGACCGCGCCGAGCGTGCCGAATGCGCCGTTGGCAATGCCGATGAGCAGGATGCCGAGGAAGGAAACCGGCGAATTGCGGTAGAGGCCGCGCAGATCGAGGCGGACCTGTTTCAGCGGCTGCGGCGAGGCGGCCCTGGACAACAGCGTCGGCAGCATGGCCACGCAGTAGAGAATGCCGCAGATCATGAAGAAGAAGGTCGTCGACGTTTCGCCGAAGGGAATCATCATCTGGCCGCCGACGACGCCGAAAAGGGTGATGGCGATATAGAGCGAGAAGATCACGCCGCGGCTCTCATTGGTGGCGCGCTCGTTCAGCCAGCTTTCGATGATCATCGACGTTCCGGCAGTGGAGAAACCCGTGACTGCGCGGAGCGCCAGCCACCAGATCGGGTCGATCAGAATGCCCGTCAGCAGGGAAACGATGGCGATCAAGGCCGTGAACACGCTGAAGGCGCGCACATGCCCTATGCGCTTGACGACGTTCGGCGCGAAGAAGCAGCCAAGCACGAAACCGGTGGCCCAGAGCGTACCGAACAGGCCGAGGATGGTTGTCGGATAGCCCTCCGCGGTGCCGCGCACCGGCAGGAGCAGGCCCTGCAGGCCGTTTCCGAGGAAGAGAAACAGGGTACCGAGCAGCAGCGCGGCAACGGGAAGCAGGTTATTTCTCATCGTCCACCCGGAATTCGTTCGCCCTTCGGCGTGTCGTGACGAGGACCGCCGCTCTGCCGATGGAAATCAATACCACCGGTCATTGCAAATCGACGGCGAAAACAATAGCCCTCTATGCGACGAAAAGTGACGTCCGTATGGCGTCGCTCCCATTGCGGCGGATCTTCCCGGAAATGAACGAATGTCAAAGGCACTGACGGTTCTCCTGCTGCTGGCCATGTGCGTCCAGCTCATCAAGCCGCTCGGCTTTCCGGGCCTCAGGCAGCGCCGCGATTTCTGGAAGATTGCCGTCTTCGCCATCGTCGTGATGATGGTCACGGTGCTCGTGCGTCCTTGAACTACTGCCGTGCCGCGCGGGATCTCGATTCTCCGGCGGCTCGGCGTTCCCCGAGAAACAGCAGCTTGGGCTAGGGCCGCGCTATTGTCGTCACCAAGTCGCTCTATCTCCGCACGACATGACGACAGGAAAAGGTTAAATTACCGTGCTCGGCCACAAGATGAAGATCGAGGCTCTGTTGGAACGTCGTCTCACCGCCATTCTCGCAGCCGATGTCGTGGGCTACAGCCGCCTCATGGGAGCGGATGAGGCCGGCACGCTCGCGGCGCTGAAGCGCCACCGCCGCGAGCTGCTGGAGCCCAGGATCGCCGATCATAAAGGCCGAATCGTCAAGCTGGCAGGAGACAGCATGCTCGTCGAGTTTTCGAGCGTGGTGAACGCTGTTGCCTGTGCCGCCGCCATTCAGCGCGGTATGCTCGCCGCCAACGAGGGCTTGCCGAAGAGCAGGCGCATCGAGCTCAGGATCGGCATCCATCTCGGCGACGTGATCGTCGAGGACGGCGACATCTTCGGCGACGGCGTCAATGTCGCGGCGCGGCTCGAAGGGCTTGCCGACCCTTCCGGCATCGCGGTTTCTGCCTCCGTGCGGGACCATGTCGGCTCGAGACTCGATGTCGGCTTCATCGATAAGGGCGAATACAGTCTGAAGAACATCGCATCGACCGTTCGCGTCTATACGGTGTCCCTCGGCGACAATTCGCTCGGCAAGCGTGCGGAATCGTCCGGCGTGGTCGACCGCGGTTACGAATTATCGATCGCCGTCCTGCCCTTCACCAATATGAGCCATGATCCCGAGCAGGAATATTTCTCCGACGGTATCACAGAGGACGTCATCACCGATCTTTCGAAGATTTCGCGCCTGCACGTCGTCGCCCGCAACACCGTCTTCACTTACAAGGGCAAGTCCGTGAAGGTTAAGCAGATCGCCCATGAACTCGGCGTTCGCTTCATCCTCGAAGGCAGCGTGCGCAAGGCGGGCGGGCGCGTGCGCATCACCGGCCAGTTGATCGACGCGCAGACCGGCGGGCACCTCTGGGCCGACCGTTACGACCGCGATCTAACGGATATTTTCGCGATTCAGGACGAGATCACGCACGCCATCGTCGACCAGCTCAAGATAAAGCTTCTGCCGGAGGAGAAGAGGGCGATCGAAAGCGATCCGACGACCTCGGTCGAGGCCTATACCTACTATCTCCGCGGTCGCCAGTTCTCCCATACCTGGACCCGGCCCTATCTGCTGCTCGCACGCCGCATGTTCCTGAAGGCCGTCGAACTCGACCCGAACTATGCGCGTGCCTATGCCGGCATCGCCGAGTGCGAATGTGCGATCAGGGACTGGCACGAAAAGGAGTTTCCGCTGGAGAGTATACTCGACATGAGCGCCAGGGCGCTCGCGCTCGATCCGAACCTGGCGGAAGCGCATGCCTCGCGCGGGCTCGCATTGAACCACGACGGCCAGACGGAGGAGGCAAGCCGTGAGTTTCTCCAGGCTCTGGCGCTCGACCCTTCGCTCTATGAGGCGAATCTATATTATGGCCGTTTCCTCTTCGCGCAGGGTCGATTCCGGGAAGCGATCGGATTCTTCGAGCGCGCGGCGGAAATCCGGTCGGACGACTACTTTTCGCCGATCCATTTGATGGGTTGCTACCTGTCGCTTGGTATGGAGACCGAGCGCCAGCGCTGGGCGCGGATCGGCATCGAAAGAGCGCAAAGCGCAATGGAGCGGAACCCCGAGAATGCCAGCCCGGCGCATCGCGGTGCATTGGCGCTAGCGCATATGGGCGAGGCGGAACGTGCGAAGGAATGGGTTTCTCGCGCGCTGGCGATCGATCCGGACGATATCGTCGCGCAGTACAATGCAGCCTGCGTCCATTCGCTCCTCGGTGAGGGCGAACGTGCGCTGGAACTGCTGGAAACCGTGGTGCCGCAGAGCTCCAGCTACCATGTCCAGTGGTTCAATCAGGACCCCGACCTGGACCTCATTCGCGACGATCCGCGCTTCCGCGCGCTCCTCGACGCACTCGCAGAGTGCAAGGGCGGGAGGCGCTGAATAGTTCGGCGATCAGATCTCGATCTCGCCGCGCATCGCCGAAACGCAGTCGCCCGAGACGCTGACCTTGCGGATTGTGCCGTTCCTCTTGTCGATACCGACCGTGATGAGGCTGCGGCGCCCCATTTCCACGCCCTGTTCGATGACGAGTTCCACCTCCGCGTCGGCCGCGGGAAGCAGCGAGACGAGGTAAGCGCCGAGCGCCGCCGAAGCGCTGCCGGTTGCCGGATCCTCGATGACGTTGTCGAGCGGCGCGAACATGCGTGCCCTTACCTGGCCGGGCCGCTCGCGCGTGCGGGCATAGAGAAACAGGCTGAAGCTGTCTTCCGCAAGCGGATAGCGGATATTCGCCTCCTCGAAGGCCGAGACGTTCGGCCGGGCTCTCGAAAGGGCCTCAACGTCGCGCACCTCAGCGACGGAGAAGGGCAGTCCGACCGAAATGCGCACCGGCGGATGATTTCGGTCGATGAGGTCGTCCTGGCGCAGCGATGCGCAGGCGGCAATCGTCGCGGCGTCTATGGCGGGGCCGATTTGCAGCGCCTGCGGGGCGACGATCCTTGCGCCCGTGACGATGCCGTCACTGCCGAGAAGGGTCACTTCGACCAGGCCCGCCTTTTCCTCGAAACGCAATGCGCCGCCCGGGTTGCGGCCGAAGATTTCCTGTTGCCGGCCGAGCACGAAGGCCGTGCCGACATTCGGGTGGCCGGCGAAAGGCACTTCGGTCGTCGGCGTGAAGATGCGCACGCGCGCAGTGTTCTCCGGGTTTTCGGGCGGAAGGACGAAGGTGACTTCGGAATAGCCGAACTCGGTGGCGATCGCCTGCATCCGGGCCTCGCTCAAGCCCCGCGCATCCGGGATGACGGCAAGCTGATTGCCGGCGAAACGCTCGGCCGTGAAGACGTCGACGGTAATGAAGGAGACGGTGCTCATGGGGCCCTCTGGTCGGTCGCAGATGGCGCAGATTTAAAGTCGTCGCCGGCGCTGCTGAAACAGCGAACTTGTCTCCCTGACAATTGTCGGGGCAGCAAGGCGGCGCCATGCAAAAAGGCCCGGCGGCATCGCTGTCACCGGGCCTCTCCTCTCTCCCTCTGACTATTTTGGCGCTTAGGCTGCCTTTTCGAAGTCCTTCGTCCAGCTTCCCTTGGCGGCGAGGCTGCACATCTTGGCGCGATGGGCGAAGGCGCGCTGACCGGCGGCGACGTTTTCCGACTTTCCGCCCCAGGCATTGAGCGCTTCCTGCTGCAGTGCCCGGCCATAGGAGAAGGTAAGCTTCCAGGGCAGGTCGTGCGCTGCGTTCATGGCCGAAAGGTGGGCCGTCGCCTCTTCGGTCGATTGGCCGCCGGAGAGGAAGGCGATGCCCGGAACAGCCGCCGGAACGGTGCGCTTCAGCACCTTGATGGTGCGTTCGGCGACCTCGTCGACGGACGCTTTGCGCGCTTTTTTGCCGTCGATCACCATGCTCGGCTTCAGGATCATGCCTTCGAGCCTGACGCGGAGCTCGCCAAGTTCCTCGAAGACTGTGCGCAGGACCCATTCGGTGACTTCTTCCGAGCGCTCGATCGAGTGATCGCCGGGGGCGCCATCCATCAGCACTTCCGGCTCCACGATCGGTACGATCTTCGCCTCCTGGCAGAGCGCGGCATAACGGGCGAGCGCATGGGCATTGGCCCTGATCGCGCCCCAGGTCGGGAGAGCGTCGGAAATCGCGATCACGCCCCGCCATTTGGCGAAGCGGGCGCCGGCCTCGTGATATCTGGCGAGGCGGGCGGCGAGCCCGTCGAGGCCTTCGGTTATCGTTTCATTCGGGAAATGGGCCATCGGCTTGGCACCGGTGTCGACCTTGATCCCCGGGATCGAGCCCGCGTTGCGGATGACGTCGGCGAGGGGCGTGCCGTCGGCAGCCTTCTGGAACAGTGTTTCCTCATAGAGGATGACGCCGGAGATATACTCGCGCATCGCATCGTCCGAGCGCAGCAGCATCTCGCGATAGTCGCGGCGCGACGTCTCGGTGGACTCCAGGCCGATGCTGTCGAAGCGCTTCTTGATCGTTGCGGTCGACTCGTCTGCAGCGAGCAGGCCCCGGCCATGGGCGACCATGGCAACCGCAATGTCTTCCAGTCTTTCGCTCATATTCTTCTCCTACACACAGCGCCGATCACCAGCGGAACAGCGAATGAAACCAATCTCGAACTGAGGCGCGAAAGCGTCGTTCGCACCTCAGGAACAAAGGCGCGTTAACAGAAGATACCGCGCGGGAAAATGGCAGTAAAACGGGCTAAAACGATTTAAATAATTTTAATCGTTTGAAAAGGCATAATTATTTTTGATGGTCAGGTCAGAAGCTCTCCTCGAAAGCCCCTCACCCTAATCCTCTCCGTTCCGACGCTACGGCATGCACATATCTCTTGTTGTCCAGCCCTTCGCGGACAGTAGCGAGGCTTGCGGATGGGTCCATGGGATCAAACCCGTATGCGCTAGAGCAGATCCTGTTCAATCCGGGTCATACCCGGCAGCCCTGAAGTAGTTGGCACACTCGTCAGGAGTGAAGCGGGGTATCAAGGCGCCGACTGCGTCCCACAGGGCATCGATCTTTCGCTCCGCGCGGCCTCGCAGCATGGCTTTCAGTTTCGAGAATGCATTCTCGATGGGATTGAAGTCTGGGCTATAGGGCGGGAGGAACATAAGCTTGGCCCCGGCGCGCTCGATGGCATCCCGCACACCGGATGTCTTGTGTGCTGGCAAGTTGTCCATGACTACGACGTCCCCGGCCTGAAGGGTCGGCAGAAGTACCTGTTCGACATAGGCCAGGAAGACGTTGCCGTTCATCGCGCCGTCGTAGACAAACGGTGCGGTCATTCCGGTTAGGCGCAAGGCGCCGGTGAAGGTCGTTGTCTTCCAGTGCCCGTGCGGTACGCCGGCCCGGCAACGTTCGCCTCGCAGTGCACGCCCGCGCAGACGTGCCATCTTCGTGGAAAGGCCGGTTTCATCGATGAAGATCAGCTTCTCCGGATCGAGATCGAGCTGACCATCAAACCAGACGCGCCGGCGCTTCAGGACATCCGGCCGGTCTTGCTCCAGTGCGTGTGCGGTCTTTTTTTAAAGGTCCATCCTCGGCCTCGAAGCCAGGCGCCAAGTGCGCTACGGCTGATCTTCACCTGCCGTTCGACGGACAAGCGCTGGACCATTTCATCGAGCGTCACGTCCTTCCGCTCTTCGATCAGGGCGACAACAAATTCCTCGTGTGCGTCTACCGCCGATGGCCGCCTCCAGCCCTGCGGCCGAGGGGTCAGCTCGCCCTCTTTCGCTCTCGCGATCCAGCGGATCGCTGTCGAGATCCCAACTCCGAACCGGGCTGCAGCCTGTCGAGCTGACATGCCCGCTGCAGACGCTTTCAAAACCCGTATTCGAAGATCGTCGCTCAGTGCCTGGCCCATCATCCACCTCTTCGCTGTGGATGTTGAATCAGCTTCGGCCTGCGTCGTCACTTCACAATCGATTCATCGATCGCAGCACGTGCTCTAGCATTGGCATTAGCGGTCACCCGCCCCTCATCCGCCTGCCGGCACCTTCTCCCCGCAGGCGGGGAGAAGGGACAAGCGGCGCCGACTGAACCCCGCATTCACCGCCCGCCCGAGGGCGCGAGCGGGGCGCGGCATATCCCTTCTCCCCGCCTGCGGGGAGAAGGTGGCGGCAGCCGGTTGAGGGGCAATCCCGACCGAGCGGGGTTGAGGCGGTTGGGTTCCCGAGGGATCCCTTTCATGAGCAGTATCCGCCGCACCGGACCGCAAGAGATATGTGCATGCCATAGCGTTCCGACGGGGAGAGGGGACTGAAAGTCGCCGCGAATCTCCTTCGCCCCGCTTGCGGGGAGAAGGTGGCCGGCAGGCCGGATGAGGGGCTGAAGCCGAGCTCAGTTCCGCTGCCGGAGAACATCTACGCCCGGCAAGGGCTTGCCTTCCATCCATTCGAGGAAGGCGCCGCCGGCGGTCGAGACATAGGTGAAATCGTCCGCGACCTCGGCATGGTTGAGTGCTGCGACCGTGTCGCCGCCGCCGGCGACGGAGACGAGCGAGCCGGCGCGGGTGCGGGCTGCCGCGTGTTTCGCCGCCGCCACGGTCGCCCTGTCGAAGGGCGCGATCTCGAACGCGCCGAGCGGGCCATTCCACACGAGGGTTTCGGCGCGCGAGATCCATTCGTTGATGGCCTCGATCGATTTCGGCCCGACGTCAAGCACCATGGCGTCGGCAGGGATGGCCTTGATATCGACGACCTCGTTGTCGGCACCGGCCTTGAACTCACGGGCAACGACGCCGTCGACCGGAAGCACGATTGCGCATCCCGCTTCCGAGGCGGCCGCGAGGATGGCCTTGGCGGTCTCCGCAAGATCGTGCTCGCAGAGCGACTTTCCGACATCGACGCCTTGCGCCGCGAGGAAGGTGTTGGCCATGCCGCCGCCGATGACCAGCGCGTCGACCTTCTTCACGAGGTTCTGCAGAAGGTCGATCTTGGTCGAGACCTTGGCGCCGCCGACGATCGCGACGACCGGGCGCTTCGGATTGCCGAGCCCCTTTTCAAGCGCTTCGAGCTCCGCCTGCATGGTGCGGCCGGCATAGGCGGGAAGGTGATGGGCAAGCCCCTCGGTCGAGGCGTGGGCGCGATGGGCGGCGGAGAAGGCGTCGTTGACATAGATGTCGCCATTGGCGGCGAGCGCCGTCACGAAGTCCGAATCGTTCTTCTCCTCGCCCTTGTGGAAGCGGGTATTCTCGAGCAGCAGCACTTCGCCGTCGTTCAATTCGGCAATGGCGTTGGCGGCCTTGTCGCCGATGCAGTCGGCAGCGAAATAGACGCGCTGGTCGAGGATCTCCTCGACGGCGGAGGCGATCGCCTTCAGCGACATGTCGGCGACGGGCTCGCCCTTCGGCCGGCCGAAATGCGCGAGCAGAACGACTTTCGCGCCCTTCTCGGAGAGTTCGCGAATGGTCGGCGCCACGCGCTCGATGCGGGTGGTGTCGGTCACCTGGCCGTCCTTGACAGGCACGTTCAGATCGACGCGCACGAGAACGCGCTTGCCGGCGATGTCGGTCAGATCGTCGAGAGTCTTGAAAGTCATCAGATGGTCTCCGGTGATAGTCTCTGGAACAGGGTAGGGTAGTCGAGGACGAGGCCGTCCTCGTCCACCGGCAGGTCCGCCGTGAAGCTGCCGTCCGCCGCCTCGTAGCGGTAGAGCTTGCCGTCATCGAGGCAGGTATAATGCTGGCCGTCGACGGTCGGTTCGAAGCTGTCGAAGGGCACGTAAAGCATGTTGAGCCTGGCGGTGCCGGATTGCCGGGTGAGGCCCAGGCGGCGGATCGGCAGCGTGTTCGTGAAGGGCGTGCCGGCGAGGTCGATATCGACGCAGCCATCGAATTGCGGCAAGGCCGTTCCGTCTGCTTTGCGCCAATGGCCGTGCCCATCGGACATGAGGTGCAGCCTCTGCCCTTGGGTCGTTTCTATGAGAAAGGAAAAGACGCGCCAGCCGGCATCGCAGTCGATTCGGTAGCGGGCGCCATAGGCCGTTGCGCCGCGTTCGCCGATGAGAACGCTTTCGGCGCGGATGGCCGCGCCGAGCGATGTATCGATAGTCCTGAGCGTCAGATGTTCGAGCCCTTCCCCTTCGAGCGGACGCCAGCGCACCGTCGTTGAGGAAAGAGCCCGGAACATCGGTCTTAGATGAGCTTGCTCAGGGCAACCGCCGTGTCCGACATGCGGTTGGAGAAGCCCCATTCATTGTCGTACCAGGACAGGATCGAGACGAACTTGCCTTCCATCACCTTGGTCTGGTCCATGTGGAAGACCGAGGAACGCGGATCGTGGTTGAAGTCGATCGAGACGTTCGGAGCGAGCGTGTAGCCGAGAACGCCCTTGAGCGGGCCGTCGGCGGCAGCCTTGATGGCCGCGTTGATTTCCTCCTTGGTCGTCTCGCGCTTGGCGACGAACTTCAGGTCGACCACCGAGACGTTCGGGGTCGGGACGCGCACGGAGATACCGTCGAGCTTGCCCTTGAGTTCCGGCAGCACGAGACCGACCGCCTTTGCAGCTCCCGTAGAGGTCGGGATCATCGACAGCGCCGCGGCGCGTGCACGGTAGAGATCCTTGTGCATCTGGTCGAGCGACGGCTGGTCGTTGGTGTAGGAGTGGATCGTCGTCATCATGCCGTGATCGATGCCGACGGCATCGTGCAGCACCTTGGCGACCGGTACCAGGCAGTTGGTCGTGCAGGATGCGTTGGAGATGACGAGATGATCCTTCGTCAGCTTGTCGTGGTTGACGCCGTAGACGACGGTCAGGTCCGCGCCGTCGGCCGGAGCCGAGACGATGACGCGCTTGGCGCCGGCTTCCAGATGAGCGGCTGCCTTGTCGCGGGCGGTGAAGATGCCGGTGCACTCCATGGCGATGTCGACGCCGAGTTCCTTGTGCGGCAGTTCTGCCGGATTGCGGATCGCGGTCACCTTGATCGGCTTGCCGTTGTTGATGACGATCGCGTCGCCGTCGACCTTCACGTCGGCCGGAAAGCGGCCGTGGATGGAATCGAAGCGCAGCAGGTGAGCGTTGGTCTCGACCGGACCGAGGTCGTTGATGGCAACGACTTCGATGTCCGTGCGGCCGGATTCGACGATGGCGCGGAGAACGTTGCGGCCGATGCGGCCAAAACCGTTGATGGCGACTTTCACTGTCATATCGGGTCTCTCCCTGTCAGAATGCGTGTGGTGGGAAGGAGGACATCCGGGAATGTCCTCCAGGCTTGATCAGGACAGCTTGGCTTCGGCGGACGCAACCACGACTTCTGGCGTAATGCCGAAGTGCTTGTAGAGATCCTTGTAGGGGCCCGAAGCACCGAAGCTCGACATGCCGATGAAGATGCCATCGTTGCCGATGAAGTGGTCCCAGCCCTGGCGGATGCCGGCTTCGACGGCGATCTTGACCGGCGACGTGCCGATGATCGCCTGCTGGTAGTCCTCGCTCTGCTCGGCGAAGAGCTCGAAGCAGGGGACGGAGACGACGCGCGTCGCGATGCCCTTGGCGGTCAGCGTCTGGCAGGCCTTGACGGCGATCTCGACTTCCGAGCCGGTGGCGAAGATCGTCACCTGCGCATCGCTTGCGGAGATCAGGTCATAGGCGCCGCGGGCGCAGAGGTTCTGTTCCTCGTATTCCGTGCGCACCGCCATCAGGTTCTGGCGGGTGAGCGCAAGACCGGAGGGGCGCTTGCGGTTTTCCAGGGCGAGCTGCCAGCATTCGGCGGTCTCCGTCGCATCCGCGGGGCGGAACATCAGGAGATTGGGGATGGCCCGAAGCGCGGCCATGTGCTCGACCGGCTGGTGGGTCGGCCCGTCCTCGCCGAGACCGATGGAATCATGCGTGAGCACGTGGATGACGCGGATGCCCATGAGCGCGGCAAGGCGGATCGACGGGCGGCAATAATCCGAGAAGATCAGGAAGCCGCCGGAATAGGGGATGAGGCCGCCATGCAGCGCCATGCCGTTCATTGCGGCCGCCATGCCGTGCTCGCGCACGCCGTAGTGGATGTAGCGGCCGGAGAAATCGTCCGGGGTGATGGAGTGTGTCTGGCTCGTCTTGGTATTGTTGGAGCCGGTCAGGTCGGCAGAGCCGCCGATCGTCTCGGCAAGTACGCCGTTGATGACTTCCAGCGCATCCTCCGAAGCCTTGCGCGTCGCCGGCGAGGGCTTGGTCTCGGCAAGCTTCTGCTTGTAGGCGCCGATCGCAGAGGCGAGGCTGCCTTCGAGCTCGCCGGAGAAGCGGCGGACGAACTGCGCCTTCTTCTCCGCCTCAGCGGCTTCGAGCCGTTCTTCCCATTCCTTGCGCGCCTTGGCCGACCGCAGGCCTGCGATGCGCCAGGCGTCGAGCACGTCGGAGGGAACCGTGAACGCCTCGGCTTCCCAGCCGAGCGCCTTGCGGGTGGCGGCGATTTCCTCGGCGCCGAGCGGGGAGCCGTGGACCTTGTGCGTACCGGCCTTGTTCGGCGCACCGAAGCCGATCACGGTCTTGCAGGCGATCATGGTCGGCTTGTCGGACTTGTGAGCCTCTTCGATCGCGGCGGCGATCGCTTCGGGATCATGGCCGTCGACGGCGATCGTGTGCCATTTGCTGGCGCGGAAGCGGGCGTGCTGGTCGGTCGAGTCGGCAATGGAGATCGGACCGTCGATCGAGATGTTGTTGTCGTCCCAGAAGACGATCAGCTTGTTGAGCTTCAGGTGGCCGGCAAGCGCGATCGCTTCCTGACTGATCCCTTCCATCAGGCAGCCGTCGCCGGCGAGCACATAGGTATAATGCTCCATCAGTTCGCTGCCGAACTCTTCGCGCAGCTTGCGCTCGGCGATCGCCATGCCGACGGAATTGGCAATGCCCTGGCCGAGCGGACCCGTGGTCGTCTCGATGCCGGCGGCGTGGCCGTATTCCGGGTGACCCGCCGTGCGCGAACCCAGCTGGCGGAAGTTCTTGATCTCGTCGATGGTGATGTCGTCGTAGCCCGTGAGGTAGAGCAGCGAATAGAGCAGCATGGACCCGTGGCCGGCCGACAGGACGAAGCGGTCGCGGTTCGGCCAGGCGGGGTTTTTAGGGTCGAAGCTCAGATAGCGGGTGAACAGCACTGTTGCGATATCGGCGGCGCCCATTGGGAGGCCAGGGTGGCCGGAATTTGCCTTCTCGACGGCGTCCATGGAGAGGAAGCGGATTGCATTCGCCATCCGGTCGTGTTTTTCGCGAGAGATCATGACTGTTCCGTTTGCGTTCGGTGGTCAGGGGACGGTCTCTATCCTCCAAAGACCGCATGAGAAGCGGCAGACACATAGCAGGTGCGTGAGCCGAGTCAATAAATACGGGCCCTCCGCGACCAAATGCGGCGGCCCCGGCGCGGCGCCTCTCGATGGCAGAAACGCCGCCGGTCGGTGGCCGGTTCGGGAGGCGAAATCGACCATCCACAGCTTCCGCAGTTCAATGCCGCGCTTGGCATTGTTGAGACTTGCGTAATAGGTTTAAAAAGAAAAGGGCCGAAGTGATGAACGCTCTACGATTCGGCCTTGGAGCGAGGCGCATCCAGGCAAGGTGCAAGCGCTCCGCACTTTGTTTTAGGGCAGGGCGAAGCCGCTCCCCCTAGAGAGGTATCGGAAGACATGCCGGCAAAGACGGTCAAGGCGGCGATCGACGAGTTGCGCAACGCGGTTCAGTCTCTTGAGATCGCGATCGACGGCCGCTTCGACAAGGAAAGGGATGTGAGCGAGTTCGAAGGCGAGGTCAGGCGGGTCAACGAGGACCGGTCTCGCCTGGCGCAGGAACTCGACCAATCCCAATTCCGCGCCAACCGGTTGGAAGAGGTCAATCGCGAGGTATCCCGTCGTCTGGTGACGGCGATGGAGACCATTCGCGCGGTGCTGGATCGCTGAGGTTCTGAACGTATGGCGCAGGTGACGGTAACGATCGACGGCAAGGCCTACCGGATGGCCTGCGAGGAAGGGCAGGAAGATCACCTCGGCGACCTCGCGACCAGGTTCGACCAGTATGTCGGCCATCTGAAGGCCCAGTTCGGCGAAATCGGCGACCTCAGGATCACCGTCATGGCGGGGATCATGGTCATGGACGAGTTGAGCGAGGTCAATCGCCGGCTGAAGAGCATCGAAGCGGAAGTGGACGATCTGAAGAGAGGCCGCGATACCGCGCTTTCGGATCAGACGAGAAGCGAGGAGGCGCTTGCCTCGGCGCTCGGCGAGGTGACGGCGCAGATTCAGGATATCGCCGCCAAGCTCAACGGGCGGCCGACTCCCTCGGCAAATTGAGCCCCGCCTGCGATTTCGCAGAAATTATGCAGCTCCATCGCATCCGGCTCTGGTGAAAAGCCCCGGGACGCTCTATATCTGCCAGGCGATCTGCGCTTCCCGACAGGAACCACAATCCCCGGGGCCATACACGATCTCAAGGGGACTGTCCCTGGCCGGACCCGTGGGTCCGGGCATACGGTGCCCACCTACCTAGTAGGTACCCGGGATCGTAAATCATCCATCGGTCGTCGTGGATCGCACTTCTTCCTTTTCCTTCTCGGCCGGTGCCCGGAACGCTCGGCGGATGGCATCCGCCATCGCGTCGACCGTCGGCGACCGGTTCCCGCGCCTCGTCCGCAGCACGACATTGGTCATGTCGATGATGCCGAAGCCGTCCTCCTCGGTAAGTTCCCTGCACCCCGCCGGTATGGCGGTTCGCGACAAGGGTGCGATGGCAAGGCCCGAAATGAGGGCGGCGATGAGGCCGCCGCTCGTGCGGCTCACATATGCGATGCGAGACTCTATGCCGCGGCTCTGCAGGCTCCGCCGGGCCAGTTCGTCGCACCAGCCGCCTTCGGCATAGGTATAGGTCGCGATCGGTACCGGCCGGCGCTCATGGGCACCGTGCTGGTCGCAGGTCGCCCAGACTGTAGGGTTCACCATCAGGACCTCGTTCCGGCTGCGCCCGCCCGGCTCGAAGACGACGGCGATGTCGAGTTCTCCGGCCGCGAGCGCTGCCGAATTGGCCATGGAGGTTTCCTGCCGCACCGTCACCTCCACGCCCGGATGAATGGCAGCGAAGGCGCCAAGTGCCTTCGGAAGCGTGGAGTTGACGTATTCCTCCGAAATCCCGATCCGGACCGAACCCTCGAGCGCCGGCGATCGCATGGCCGCCGCGGTGTCGTCGAGAAGAGAGACGATGCGGCGCGCATTGTCGGCGAGCCGCCGCCCGTCATCGGTCAGTATGACGCCGCGCGAATGGCGTTCGAAAAGCGCCGAGCCGATGAGCTCCTCGAGCTTGCGGATCTGCATGCTGACGGCCGACTGCGTCCGCCGCACCGTATCGGCAGCCCGCGTCAGGTTGCCGGTGTCGGCGACCGCGAGAAAGGTTCTGAGCAGATCGCTGTCGAGCGGAGTTGACATGCTGTCGCCATAAGAAAACTTGATGACAGGCATGGTTGCAATTCATTTGTCAGATGTCAACAAAGGAGAGAGGATCGAGGCTGTCGCTTTCCTCCCGAGGGTCTCGCCATGCCCGTTCTGGTCGTGCCAGCACATCCTGCCGCTCGAAGCTCCCCGCCGCTTGCGACGGCGTTTGCGCGTTGGCGGCTGGGGCTCACCCTTTACATGGAATGGTCGATCGTAAGCCGCCGCGCCGACCCGCACCTGCTGGCAGACGCAGCTATCCCGGACACATATCGTCTCGGATGCGAGGAAGCCCGGCGCCAGCGTGAAGCGGTTCGGCATCTGCACTGGATGCTGTAAATCAGCTCCCTCCGGGAAAGCTCCATAAAGCGTCGCGATACGCGAACGAGTCGCGAAGTATTGCAAAAAGCGGCGGCCGCATGGTTCCAGCCGGAGGCCGTTTTGCGCTATGGCAGGGGCATTCCGATCATGTAAAAGCGGTTCGGTCTGCCCGGAAGGAAGGTTCGATGTCACCCAGGGATTTGAAGGCAGCGTTGAGGAAGGAGCGGCTGGCGCTCCGCGATGCGATGCCGGCGGAAGTGCGGATCGAGGCGAGCCTTGCCATGGCCGATCATGCCGGCGACATTATCGCGCTCGATCCGGGACATGTCGTCTCGGGCTTCTGGCCGATCCGTTCGGAGGCCGACGTCCGGCCGCTGATGGTGCGGCTCAGGGATCGCGGTGCGCGCCTCTGCCTGCCGGTGATCCTGGACAGCAAGGACATCGTTTTCCGGGAACTGCTCGACGGCATCGCAGTCGTCGAAACCGGTTTCGGCACCACCGGTCCCGGCCCCGATGCGCCGGAAGTCGATCCGGACATCATGCTCGTACCGCTTTCGGCCTTCGATGCCGTGGGCCATCGGATCGGCTACGGCGCCGGCTATTATGATCGGGCGATCGAGCGGCTGCGTCGCAAAGGCCACATGCCGCGCCTGATCGGGATTGCATTCGACTGCCAGGAAGTGGCATCAGTGCCGGCTGAACCGCACGACGTGGCGCTGGACGCCGTATTGACGGAGAGCGGTTTTCGGCATTTCAGAGCGGGATGAGGATATTTTGCGCGGATTCCGCCACATCCTGTTCTAAATTCATGGAACCGACCACGTGCACGATTTGGTGTCGATCCAAATTGCCTTGGTCCAAGCGGGATTGACCGGCATGCGACTTCTGTTTCTGGGGGATATGGTGGGCAAGACGGGCCGCATGGCCGTCTGGGAGCGCCTCCCGGGACTCGTGAGCGATCTCAAGCTCGACTTCGTCATCGTCAATGGCGAGAACGCAGCCGGCGGGTTCGGCATCACCGAAGACATCTTTCTCGAGACGATCAGCGCCGGCGCCGATGTAGTGACCACCGGCAATCACGTCTGGGATCAGAAGGAGGCGGTGGTCTTCTGCGAGCGGCACGATCAGTTCCTGCGGCCGGCAAACTATCCTGCGGGGACGCCGGGTCGCGGTTCCAATCTTTTCTTCGCGCGAAACGGCGCACGCGTTCTGGTTGCCAATGTCATGGGGCGGGTCTTCATGCATCCCGAGCTCGACGATCCCTTCAAGACGGCCGAGGCGATCCTTGACGCCTGCCCGCTCGGCGAGCAGGCCGATGCAGTCGTCTTCGATTTTCACGCGGAGGCGACGAGCGAGAAGCAATGCTTCGGCCACTTCGTCGACGGGCGTGCCAGCCTGGTGGTCGGCACGCACACCCATGTGCCGACGGCGGACCATCAGATACTCAACGGTGGCACCGGCTATATGAGCGATGCCGGCATGTGCGGCGACTACGACTCGTCCTTGGGGATGGACAAGGAAGAGCCGCTCAACCGGTTCATCTCGAAGATGCCCAAGGGCCGCTTCGAAGCGGCATCCGGCCCGGCGACCATCTGCGGCGTCGGGATCGAGATTTCGGACCGGACGGGATTGGCGGAGAAGATCGCGCCGCTCAGGATCGGCCCGCGTCTGGCCGAGACGATCCCGCAATTCTGGGTTTGAGCGGCAGAGCTTCTGTTTCTCCACCTGCAATCCTGCCGCGCCCTGCCTCTGCCGAATTGCCTTTTTTCAAGGGTGACAGACCTGTCAAATGGTGGCAGGTTAGCGACCAAATGAGAGCCGCAATCCACGCGGCCGCTATTCGCAAGTTTCCATGCCCAATAGTTGAAGCGGGATGCGGGCGGAGGCGCCCATACCTTCCCTCGTCCCGTCTTAGTGCAACCGAGCCCTATAGCGCCGCACGTCTGTCGGACGCTTAAAGGTCGCTATAGCGCCCCGGTATTGGAATGTCGCCGCGCCAATTGCAGACCCCGGTGCCGGCGATCTGATGTTCAGGTAATTTGGAGAGCGTGCATGTTGCGAAAGTGGCGTCTGCCGGCCATCGCCGGCGTATTCGTCTCCCTTCTCGTTTCGGCACCGGCGGTCGCGCAGGACGCGCAAATGCCGACGGTGACCGTTGCCAAGCCGGTCGTGCGCGACGTCATCGACGCCGACGAATTCATCGGCCGCTTCGAGGCGGTCGACGAGGTTTCGATCCGCGCGCGGGTCGGGGGCTATCTCGATCAGGTCTTCTTCACCGACGGTGCCATGGTGAAGAAGGGCGACAAGCTCTTCGTCATCGACCAGCGGCCGTTCCGCACCGCTCTTTCCCAGGCGGAAGCCTCGCTCGAGGCAGCGCGATCGACGCTCGTCTTCGCGGAGACCACGTTCAAGCGAACGGAATCGCTCGCCGGAACCGGCACGCTCTCCGTGTCCAGGCTCGACGACGACCGCCGGGCGCTGCTCTCGGCACAGGCGAATGTACGCGGCGCCGAGGCGGCGGTTGAGCGGGCCAGGCTCGATCTCGATTACACCACCATCACCGCGCCGCTGAGCGGCCGCGTCGACCGGCGGCTCATCTCCCCGGGCAATCTCGTCCAGGCGGACCAGACGGTACTGACGACGATCGTCTCGCTCGATCCGATCGATTTCTATTTCGATGTCGACGAGCGCCGGCTGCTTTCCTATGCGCGGACGGCGCGGGAACGCGGCAGCGCGCTGCAGGAAGGGGCCGGCTCCATCCCGGTGCTCGTCACGATCGCCGACGCCAACGAGCCGCCTTTCGAAGGCAAGCTCGATTTCGCCGAGAACCGGGTCGACAACGAGACCGGCACGATGCGGGTGCGCGCCCGCTTTGCGAACCCCAAATTCGTCCTGCAGCCCGGCCTGTTCGGGCGTGTGGAAGTCGAAGGCTCGAATACCTATCGAGCGGTTCTCGTCCCTGACGAGGCAATCGCTGCCGACCAGAACGAACGCATCGTCTACGTGGTCGGCGAGGATGGCAGCGTCGCCACCAAACCGGTCCGTCTTGGCCCGAGGCTCCACGGTTACAGGGTCATCCGCAGCGGCTTGACGGGGGACGAGACAGTCGTCGTCAACGGCCTCATGCGCGTCCGGCCGGGGGTGAAGGTCAAGCCCGAACTCGTCGTCCTGCCCCCCGAGGCCGCGCAATCGGCGGAGAATGCCCAATGAGGTTCGCGCATTTCTTTGTCGACAGACCGATCTTCGCATCGGTGCTATCGATCGTTCTGCTGATCGTCGGCAGCATCGCCTATTTTCAGCTTCCGGTGGCGCAGTATCCGGAGATCGCACCGCCAACCATCGTCGTGCGCGCCTCCTATCCGGGCGCGGATGCGGAGACCGTCGCCAATACCGTTGCTACCCCGCTCGAGCAGGAGATCAACGGCGTGGAGAACATGCTCTACATGTCCTCCTATGCCACCGCTGACGGTTCGATGGCGCTGACGATCACCTTCAAGCTCGGGACCGATCTCGATCAGGCACAGGTGCTGGTGCAGAATCGTGTTTCGATCGCCGAGCCCCGGCTTCCCGAGGAAGTCCGGCGCATCGGCGTCACCACGACGAAGAGCTCGCCGGATCTGATGATGGTCGTTCATCTGCTTTCGCCGAACGACCGCTACGACCAGCTTTATGTTTCCAACTACGCCCGCACGCGCATCCGCGACATATTGGTCCGGCTGGACGGAGTCGGCGACGTTCTTCTTTTCGGCGAGCGTGAATATGCGCTGCGCATCTGGCTCGACCCGCAGAAGCTCTCCGCCTACGGCATGACCGCAGGCGATGTCGTTTCCGCGCTGCGCGAGCAGAACGTCCAGGTCTCGGGCGGCTCCATCGGTGGTCCGCCGATGTCGAGCGACAGCGCCTTTCAGTATACGGTGACCACCGACGGCCGCTTCAGCGACGCTCGTCAGTTCCGCTACGTCATCGTCAAAGCGACCGAAGAAGGCAGGCTCGTCCAGTTGCAGGACGTCGCCCGCATCGAGCTCGGTGCGCGCGAATACGTGACCAACAGCTATCTCAACGGCAGCCCCGCCGTCGCGCTCGGCATCTTCTCCCGCCCCGGCAGCAATGCGCTCGCTGCGGCCGATGCGATCCAGGCGACGATGACCGAACTTTCGCGAGATTTTCCCGAAGGACTCGAATACAGGATCATCTACAATCCGACGGAATTCATCTCGGAATCCATCGACGAGGTCTACAAGACCATTGCGGAAGCCGCGCTTCTCGTCGCCCTGGTCGTGATCGTGTTCCTGCAGTCGTGGCGCACGGCGATCATTCCCATCGTCGCCATCCCCGTTTCGCTCGTCGGCACATTCGCGCTTCTCTATGCCTTCGGTTTTTCGCTGAACATGCTGACGCTTTTCGGTCTGGTCCTCGCGATCGGCATCGTGGTCGACGACGCGATCGTCGTTGTCGAGAACGTCGAGCGCAACCTCGCGCGCGGGATGACGCCGCGCGAGGCGGCGCATGTGACGATGGACGAGGTGGGCGCCGCGGTTATCGCGATCTCGCTCGTCCTGACGGCTGTGTTCGTGCCGACCGCGTTCATTCCCGGTATTGCCGGGCAGTTCTACCTGCAATTCGCGGTGACGATCGCAGTCGCGACGGTGATCTCCGCGGTCAATTCCCTGACGCTCTCGCCGGCGCTTGCCGCAATCCTGTTGCGGCCGCACGAGAACCACGACCATGAGAGCCGCAATCCCCTGACGCGGCTCGGCCGCGGGTTTGCCAACGGCTTCAACCGCGGCTTCGACCGCATGGCCGATGGCTATGCATGGACGGTGCGCCACCTCGTCAGGACGCGGATCGCGCTGGCCGGGGCGCTCCTCGTCTTCGTCGCCCTGCTCGGAGCCACCTGGTACATGGCGCAGGTCGTGCCCCGCGGCTTCATACCCACGATGGACCAGGGCTATGCCATCGTCGTCATTCAGCTTCCGGACGGCGCCTCTCTCGAGCGCACCGATAAGGTCGTCCGGCGGGCCTCGGAGATGATCCGCGAGGTACCCGGCGTCAAGGATGCAGTCGCCTTTGCCGGTTTCAACGGCGCGACCTTCACCAATGCATCCAATTCCGGCGTGATCTTCACGCCCTTCGACAGCTTCGAGGAACGCCTCGAGCAAAAGCAGAGTGCTGAACAGATCATCGGCCAGATCTTCGGTGCCATGCAAGGCATTCAGGAGGCTTTCATCATCGCCGTTCCGCCACCCTCCGTGCGAGGCATCGGCAATTCGGGCGGCTTCAAGATGCAGATCATGGACCGGCAGAGCGCCGACATGCGCCGCGCGCTCGGGCTCGCCTATCAGATGATGGGAGCGGCCAACCAGACGGAGGGGCTGACCGGCGTCTTCACCACATTCACGGCCTCCAGCCCGCAATTCTTCCTGGCGATCGACCGCGACAAGGCGCGGGCCCTGAACGTCCCGATCCCCAATATCTTCGAGACGCTCTCGATCAATCTGGGGACGTCCTACGTCAACGATTTCAACGCCTTCGGCCGCGTCTATCAGGTCCGCGCCCAGGCCGACCAGCAATTCCGGCTGGAGCGGGAGGACATACTCGCGCTCAAGGTACGCTCCGCCTCGGGCGCCCTGGTGCCGCTCGGAACGCTCGTCGAAATCCGCGATACGAGCGGACCGGCGCTCGTCCAGCGCTACAACATGTATGTTTCGGTCCCCGTTCAGGGCAATCCCGCGCCGGGCGTCTCGACGGGCAGCGCCCTCGACAAGATGGAAGCGCTTGCAGGTCAGATCCTGCCGCAGGGCACGACCTTCGAATGGACGGAACTCGCTTTGCAGGAGCGCCAGACCGGCAACACTGCGGTCTTCATCTTCGCTCTTTCGGTGGTCTTCGTCTTCCTGGCGCTCTCGGCGCAATATGAAAGCTGGGTGCTGCCGCTGGCCATCATCCTGATCGTGCCGCTTGCCGTCCTCGCGGCACTTCTCGGCGTTTCGATCCGGGGCTTCGACAACAATGTGCTGACCCAGATCGGGCTCATCGTCCTTATCGGTCTTGCCGCCAAGAACGCGATCCTCATCGTGGAATTCGCCCGCCAGGGCGAGGAGGAGGGCAAGACGCCGATCGAGGCGGCGATCGATGCGAGCCGGCTCAGGCTGCGGCCGATCCTGATGACCGCTTTCGCCTTCATTCTCGGCGTCGTGCCACTGGTCATCGCCACGGGGCCCGGCGCCGAAATGCGCCAGTCTCTCGGTACCGCGGTCTTTGCCGGCATGCTCGGGGTCACCTTCCTCGGCCTGTTCCTGACGCCGGTCTTCTACGTGGCCCTGCGCTCCCTGCGCCGCAAGCCCGCACCGGCGGCTGTGCCGGCGCCGGCGCCGGGAGAGTGAGGAGACCAGGTGCATCGGCAATGACGTAATTGTGAGCGGTTGTCCGTCGTTAGACGCTGGACGCGATCATGACCTTGAATGATCCTGCCTGCCGCCCGGCATGAGCGGCAACGCGGGATGCGGGCGGAATGAGAGAGCAAGTTTTTCATCCCGCATATGTGAGAGGTGAAGGATGCTGCTGCGATACCTTGCCTACACCCTGACCGTCATCTGGCTCATCCATGCGCTCTGGCCGACACCGGCTCACGCGCAGCAGGCGAAAGCCCATGTGAGCCAATGCCAGGCGATCGCGGCAGCCACGCCGGCGGCGACGTTCGCCAGCTTCTCGGCCGCCGATGCCACTCCGGTGGCGTCGGCCGACACGAGCGAGGTGACGATCACCTTTCTCGGCCATTCGACCTTCCTGATCGAAACGCCGGGCGGGGTTTCGATCGCCACGGACTACAACGGCTGGTTCCGGACCCCATCGCCGCCTACGGTGGTGACGATGAACAGGGCCCATTCCAGCCACTACACCCTGGCGCCTGATCCGGCGATCGCGCATGTCCTGCATG
The DNA here is from genome assembly GCF_017876815.1 of Sinorhizobium meliloti. Classification (NCBI taxonomy): domain Bacteria; kingdom Pseudomonadati; phylum Pseudomonadota; class Alphaproteobacteria; order Hyphomicrobiales; family Rhizobiaceae; genus Ensifer; species Ensifer meliloti. The sequence continues at coordinate 1,961,758 of NZ_JAGIOS010000001.1, forward strand.
GCTGGGGCGACAATGGCGAGCCGGCGGATCATGACCTCGTCGTCGGCGACGCCTATATCCGCAATGTGACGACGGATATCCGTTCAGGCTTCGAGGGCATGGAACGGGACGGCAATTCGATCTTCATTTTCGAGATTGCCGGGCTCTGTATCGGCCATCTCGGCCATCTGCACCACGAGCTCGACGAAAGCCATTACCGGCAGATCGGCCGGCTCGACGTGCTCATGGTGCCGGTGGACGGCGGGCTGACGATGGGCGCGGAGAGCATGAGCCGTGTCGTCTCGCGGCTGCGCTCGGCGCTGATCCTGCCGATGCACAGGCCGATGACCAACGACTTTCTGGCGATGTTCGGCGATGACTTCGACAAGCGCTTCGCCACGGAGCCTTCCGTGAAGGTGTCGCTGCGTTCCCTGCCGAGCAGACCGCTCATCTATGTCCTGCAGGGCGTTTGAGGACCGCTGCAGCGCATTTCCCGCCTCCTGAAAACACGACGCGACTGCTGGACTGGACGCGGCAATGAAACTATAAGGCGCCCGATCTCACCAAAATCACGCATGCAGAGGGCGTCATGGCTGGCCATTCACAGTTCAAGAACATCATGCACCGCAAGGGCCGTCAGGATGCGGTGCGCTCCAAAATGTTTTCCAAGCTCGCGCGCGAAATCACCGTCGCAGCAAAAACCGGTCTTCCCGACCCGACGATGAATCCGCGTCTGCGTCTGGCGATCCAGAACGCCAAGGCGCAGTCGATGCCGAAGGACAATATCGAGCGCGCGGTCAAGAAGGCTGCGGGCGGCGATGCCGAGAATTACGAAGAAGTCCGCTACGAGGGCTACGGCCCGGGCGGCGTCGCGGTCATCGTCGAGGCGCTGACGGACAACCGCAACCGCACCGCCTCCAACGTACGATCCACCTTCACCAAGGCGGGCGGAGCGCTCGGCGAAACCGGTTCGGTTTCCTTCTCCTTCGATCGCGTCGGTGAAATCACCTACAAGCTTTCCGCCGGCGACGCCGACAAGGTCATGGAAGCCGCGATCGAAGCGGGTGCCGACGACGTCGAGACGGATGAGGAAGGCCACACGATCACCTGCGGTTTCGAGGATATCGGCGAGGTGTCGAAGGCCCTCGAAGGCGCGCTCGGCGAGGCGGAGACCGTGAAGGCGGTCTGGAAGCCGCAGAATACCGTGCCGGTCGACGAGGAAAAGGCACAGTCGCTGATGAAGCTCATCGACAATCTCGAAGACGACGACGATGTCCAGAACGTCTACTCGAACTTCGAGGTTTCCGACGAGGTCCTGGCGAAGCTTTCGGCCTGAGGAGAGGAAGGGTACCCCCCTCTGGCCTGCCGGCCATCTCCCCCGCAAGGGGGGAGATCGGCAAGCGGCGATGTTCCACTCAATTCAATTAGGCAGCGTGCACGCACTGCGTTCACCGTCGGGCAGGACGGGAGATGCCCGGCAGGGCAGAGGGGGCGTATCGGGCCGGTTGGATCAGAGCACTCAACCCGTTCTTCGGACCCCGCCGAAAAGCTTCACCGAACGCAACCGCGCTTCCATGTCGAAGATCGGCATTGAGACGATCAGCTCGTCCGCCCTGGTGAGATCCACAAATGCCTCGATCTTTCGGCGGATCGTCTCGGGGCCGCCGACCACCGCGTAGCTCATTGCGTGGTCGACGAAAATCTTCTCGTCCTGGCTCCAGAGGCCGTCCATCGATTTGACCGGCGGCGGGAAGCGCCCGCGCGCATTGCGGCGAAGCGCGACGAAGGATTGCTGCATGGAGGTGAAGAGGTGGTTCGCCTCCTCGTCCGTGTCCGCTGCGACGCCCATGACGCCCACCATGACATGCGGCTTGTCGAGCTGTGGCGACGGGGTGAAGCGCTCGCGGTATATTTCGAGCGCGGAAAGCAGCATGTCCGGCGCGAAATGCGAGGCGAAGGCGAAGGGAAGGCCGAGCATGCCGGCGAGATGGGCGCTGAAATGGCTCGAACCGAGCAGCCAGATCGGCACGTTCGAATCCGCGCCCGGAACGGCGATGATCTTCTGGTCTTCGGTCGCCGGGCCGAGCAGCGCCTGCAGTTCCACGACATCGTTGGGGAAATTGTTGGCGCTCGCCTCCATGTTGCGGCGGAGCGCCTGCGCCGTTCTCATGTCCGTGCCGGGCGCGCGGCCGAGGCCGAGATCGATGCGGCCGGGGTAAAGCGCCGCAAGCGTGCCGAATTGCTCGGCGATGACGAGCGGTGAATGGTTGGGCAGCATGATGCCACCTGAGCCGACGCGGATCGTCCGCGTGGCCGAAGCCACATGCGAAATCACGAGAGACGTCGCGGCGCTGGCAATGCCCTTCATGCCATGGTGTTCGGCCAGCCAGAAGCGCTGATAGCCATTCTCCTCCGCCGCGATTGCCAGCCGCTGCGAATTTTCGAGCGACTCTGCGATGCTGCCCCCTTCGGTGATCGGCGACAGGTCGAGAATGGAAAAGGGGATCATGGCGAGGCTTTCAATTAAGAGAAATTGATCTTCCGCAATGTAGGTTCAAGTTTCCTTACGCCAAGGGTGCCCCGGCGCTTTTAGGCAGCACGCCACCATTTCTGTGCAATGTTTTTGTTTTGTTCACTTTTTGCTGGCAGCGTCCCGCCGACCGAAATAGGGTGAAGCATGCAGAATACGATTCGCATCATCGGCATCGATCCGGGCTTGAGGCGCACCGGCTGGGGGGTCATCGAAACGCTCGGCAATTCGCTGCGTTTCGTCGCTTCCGGCACCGTCACTTCCGATGGCGAGTTGGATCTTGCCTCCCGCCTCTGCCAGTTGCATGACGGGCTTGCCGAGGTGGTGCACGGCTACCAGCCGCACGAGGCCGCTGTCGAACAGACCTTCGTCAACAAAGATGCGACCGCCACGCTGAAGCTCGGCCAGGCGCGCGGCATCGCCATGCTGGTGCCGGCCCGGGCGGGCTTGAGGGTCGCGGAATATGCGCCGAACGCCGTCAAGAAAGCCGTGATCGGCGTCGGCCACGGCGAAAAGCAGCAGATACATATGATGTTGAAAGTCCTGATGCCCAAGGCCGAGTTCAAAGGCAACGATGCCGCCGACGCGCTCGCCATCGCCATCTGCCACGCCCATAACAGGCAGGCAGTCACGAGCCGCCTTGCGGCGCTTGCGGGGTAGGTCGTGCGAATGAATATGACGGCAAGCGATGCGCCCTCTGGCCGGCAGGTCAAAGGGCGTTGGAGGGCAACCGGATGATTGGCAAGCTCAAGGGCACGATAGACGAGATCGGCGAGGATCACGTGGTTCTCGACGTGCATGGGGTCGGGTATGTCGCCCATTGCTCCGCGCGCACGCTCGGAAAGCTCGGAAGCGCTGGAGAGGCGGCCGTACTCTTCATCGAGACCTATGTGCGCGAGGATCAGCTGAAGCTGTTCGGGTTCCTGAGCGCGTTGGAGCGCGAATGGTTCCGCCTGCTTCAGAGCGTTCAGGGTGTGGGATCCAAGGTGGCGCTGGCGGTGCTCTCCACGCTGACCCCCGGGGAACTCGCCAATGCCATCGCCTTGCAGGACAAGACGTCGATCTCGCGCGCGCCGGGCGTGGGTCCGAAAGTTGCCGTGCGCATCGTCACCGAACTCAAGAACAAGGCTCCGGCCTTCTCCGGCGAGATGGCACCATCGATCGGCCTCAAGCAGGAGCTCGGCGAAGGCGTTGCCGCAGCGCCGGTTGCGGACGCGGTCTCGGCGCTCACCAATCTCGGCTATTCGCGAGACCAGGCGGCCAACGCCGTTGCGGCTGCGCTGAAAAACGGCGGGGAGGGCGGCGACAGCGCCAAGCTGATCCGCCTCGGCTTGAAGGAACTGTCGCGGTGAGGAAGCGGCGAGCCTTCCTGCGGCCACAAAAGCATTGGAGTAGAGGGACGCTGGCCGTTCTCGCTGGATTGATCCGGGCGCCCCAATTATGGTTGAGCGCGGCAGCGGCGGTGACCGGCCTCAACACCGGCACCCCTATGGCCGCGGACAGCCCGAAACGGAAGCAATGACATGAGCGAAGCCGCACGTCTGATCGCGCCGGAAAAGCGAGGCGAAGACCTCGATGCGACCATGCGCCCGCAGACGCTCGACGAGTTCACCGGCCAGGCTGAAGCCCGCGCCAATCTGAAGATCTTCATCGAGGCGGCGCGCAATCGCGGCGAAGCGCTCGACCACGTGCTCTTCGTCGGCCCGCCCGGGCTCGGCAAGACGACGCTGGCGCAGATCATGGCAAAGGAGCTCGGCGTCAATTTTCGCTCGACTTCCGGCCCGGTGATCGCCAAGGCCGGTGACCTTGCGGCGCTGCTCACCAATCTCGAAGAGCGCGACGTGCTCTTCATCGATGAAATCCACCGCCTCAATCCGGCCGTCGAGGAAATCCTCTATCCGGCCATGGAGGATTTCCAGCTCGACCTCATCATCGGCGAGGGGCCGGCGGCCCGTTCGGTGAAGATCGATCTCGCAAAGTTCACCCTCGTGGCGGCGACGACGCGCCTCGGACTGCTGACGACGCCGCTGCGCGATCGCTTCGGCATCCCCGTGCGGCTCAATTTCTATACGGTCGAGGAGTTGGAGCTGATCGTCCGGCGTGGCGCGCGGCTGATGGGTCTCGGCATGACCGACGAAGGCGCGCGCGAGATTGCCCGCCGGGCGCGCGGAACGCCCCGCATCGCCGGCCGCCTCCTGCGCCGGGTGCGCGACTTCGCCGAGGTCGCACGGGCGGAGGCCGTGACGCTAAAGATTGCCGACGAGGCGCTGACCCGGCTGCTCGTCGACAGCATGGGTCTCGACCAGCTCGACCGGCGCTATCTGACGATGATCGCCCAGAATTTCGGCGGCGGGCCGGTGGGGATCGAGACGATCGCCGCCGGGCTTTCCGAGCCGCGCGACGCGATCGAAGACATCATCGAGCCCTATCTGATCCAGCAGGGCTTCATCCAGCGCACGCCGCGTGGCCGCGTGCTCACGGCGAATGCTTGGAAGCATCTCGGCCTCAATCCGCCACGGGATGTCGAGGCAAGCCAATTCCGGCTGACGCTCGAGGACGACTGAAATGATCACCCGGCGGGGCTTCATGAAGGTCCTCGGCGGTGGATTGGTGAGCGCCGTGGCCCTGGGCAGCTACGCCTTCGGCATCGAACCGCTTGCGCGTCTGAGGGTGGCCCGCTACGCCCTGACACCACCCGGCTGGAGCCCCGGCCTGAAGCTCCGCCTGGTCGCGCTCGCGGATGTTCATGCCTGCGAACCCTGGATGTCTGCGCGCCGCATCGCATCCATATGCGAGCGCGCCAACGACCTCGGCGGCGACGTGACGGTCCTTCTCGGCGACTACGCTTCCGGCATGAATCTCGTGACGCGCTATGTCCATTCGAGCGAGTGGTCGAAGGCGCTTGCCACGCTCAGGGCACCCCTCGGCGTCCATGCGATCATGGGAAATCATGATTGGTGGGAAGACAGGACCGCCCAGAAGAGCGGCGGCGGCGATACCTTCGGCCATCGGGCATTGGCCGGCGTCGGCATTCAGGTGTACGGCAATCGCGCGGTCCGCCTTGAGAAGAGCGGCTTCCCCTTCTGGCTCGCAGGGCTCGAGGACCAGCTTGCGCTCCTGCCGGGACGGAAATGGAAACGCGCGTGGATGGGCGGACTCGACGATCTCGATGGCACGCTTGCACAGGTGACGGACGAGGCGCCTGTGATACTGCTCGCGCACGAGCCGGATATTTTTCCGAAGGTGCCCTCGCGGGTGGCATTGACACTATCCGGTCACACGCATGGCGGACAGGTGCGCTTTGCCGGCCATTCGCCCGTCGTGCCATCGCGTTTCGGCGACCGGTACGCCTATGGTCATATTGTCGAGGGAGATCGCAACCTCATCGTCTCGGGCGGCCTTGGCTGCTCCATCGCACCGATCCGTTTCGGCGTGCCGCCGGAAATTGTGGTCGTCGATCTCGGATGACCGGAATTGCCCCTCATCCGGCTGCCGCCACCTTCTCCCCGCATGCGGGGAGAAGGGACTCGCGGTTTCGTCATTGCAACCAATATCGGCCGCGCATTCGCAGGGGGCATGTCCCCTCTCCCCGCTCGCGGGGAGAGGGTTAGGGTGAGGGGCGAAATCTTGGTTCAACGGTCACAGCTTGCACGGCAAGCTCCCGGATCGTCGCAGCCAGTCTTTCCCTTCCGCCCGGCACCCAGCCGAGCGCGCGCAGCTTCTCCGTCGACATCGTCTTGAATGCTGCCGCTTCCGCTGCCGGCGGCAGAGGGTGCGGGCAGCCGGTTGCAGCCTGGAGAAAGGAGAGGATCTCGCGGTTGTCGGTCAGCACGTCGGAGACGTTGAACACCTGACCGGATATTCTCGCCGGTTCGGTTTCGAGCATGAGGCGGACGGCCTGGGCGACATCGTCGCCGTGGACTTCCGTGCCGATGCGCCTTGGCACCGGTCGGCCGGCAATGTAATCGGAAAAGAGATCGCTCCACTTGTGTTTTCGTCCCGAGCCCGCGGGGCCGTAGACACCGGTGACGCGCAGGCTCGTCGTGACGAAACTGTGGTCGGTCATCGATTTCAAGGCGTTCTCGGTGGCGAGCTTTACCTGTCCGTAGAACGTGTCCGGCTCGACAGGTGACGTCTCAGCGACAATCGGCGGCGCCGTCTCGCCATAGACGGCGCGGCTCGACAGGAAAACGCAGCGCCGTACGCCGGCGGCGCGCGCTTCCTCGAAAAGGCGAACGGAGCCGTCGAGATTGGCGCGGCGGAAACTCGTGGGATCGTCACCCTCGCCTCCGCGATATCTGCCCTCGACATGCTCGAAAGCCGCATGGACGAAATAATAGATATCGTCGAAGGCGCCGGCCTGGTCCGCATCCGCATCGAGACGGAGCGGCACATGGGACACGGGTTGCGAATAAAAGCCGGCAGGCGGCGGAGAGCGCCCACCGACCGTGACCTCATAGCCGTTTGCCAGCAGGTGCTCGATGATGAAGCGGCCGACGAATCCGGTGCCGCCGGAGACGAGAACGCGGGTCATGGCGACGTGAGGCCGGCTTGCGGATTGGGAAGACCGGCAATATCGGGAATCTGCTCGCCGGTCAGAAAAGCGTGCCAGAGATCGATCAGCGGGCGCAGCGCATCCGCGCGCGGATGATCCTTCTCCCACGGCTTTTCGTACTGGTAATGGAGCACCCCGATCGAGCGCCAGTCCCAAAGCTCAGGCAGGTTGAACCACACATATTGCAGCATGTTCATCGTCACCGGCAGGCCATGCCAATCGGGGAAGAAGCTTTGCAGAAAGGTCTGGTCCGTGCGCGGCCAGAAGGCGTCCGGCGCATCGAGGGCCGCGAGCATCTTCTCGAAGGTCGCGACTGCCGGCTCGGCGACGAAGACGCCGGAGTTCAGGCGGTGGAAGTCCGCGAGACTCTCATAGACGTTCGGCGCTGCGGCAAATTCCGGATAGAGGAACAGCTTGTCGATGTTGCGCAACACGATCGCGTCGGCATCGATGAAGATGCAGCGTTCGTATTCGACGAGTTGCCACAGCCTTATCTTGCAGAAATTGTCGAGCGGCGAATGGAAATCGGGCTTGCGTCCTTTTGTGAAGGGTGCCTGCTCATGCACGTTGCGGCGCTGATGCCGGGCGTTGAATTCGTCCGAAAGCGGCAGCAGGTCGGTTTGGATCAGGCGGCAGTCGAATTCGGTCAGCGGCTCGAGGGAGGCGGCATCCACCCCGCCGGTATGGAGCACGACGATATCTGCGGGCGTCCGGGTGAGACGGATCGATCTGAGCAGGGCCCGCGCACCGAGCGCGTAGTCGCTGTTGGTGACGAGCGTCACGAAAGCGTGGCGCGCAGTCACCGTGGAGGAGGGACTGAGCCCCTCCGGACTGGCGAAGACGCGGCTCATGAAACCGATTTCAGCCGCTTGCCCTCCGGATCGTGGTTGATCAAGGGGGCGATGTCCTTCGTCCAGGCGGAAACCGCCGGCACGCGCGAGCGATCGACGCGATAGGCGAATTTCTTCGCCACGTCGACGATCTCCGAAAGCAGCCCGTCTTCGAGGCGAACCGGATTGAGGCCGAGCGCGAGGAATTTCTCGTTCCGCACCACGAGTTCGTTCTCGGCCGCTTCCTTGCGCGGATTGGGCAGCCAGGCGATTTTCGCGCCGGTCATGCGTGCGACCATCTCGGCGAGATCGCGGATGCGATGCGTTTCCGTCATCTGGTTGAATATCTCGACGCGGCTGCCGCGCGCCGGCGGGTTCCTGAGCGCGAGCTCGGTGCAGCGCACCGAGTCCTGAATATGGATGAAGGCGCGCGTCTGGCCGCCGGTTCCGTGAACCGTCAGCGGATAGTCGATTGCTGCCTGGATCAGGAAACGATTGAGGACGGTTCCGTAATCCCCGTCATAGTCGAAGCGGTTGATGAGCTGCGGATGACGCCGCGTCTGCTCCGTATGCGTGCCCCAGACGATGCCCTGATGCAGATCGGTGATCCTGAGGCCGTCATTCTTCGCATAGAACTGGAAGAGCAGCTGATCCAGGCACTTGGTCATGTGATAGACGGAGCCCGGATTGGAAGGATAGAGGATTTCCTGGTTCACCGTCTCTTCGCCCATGGTCTCGATGCCGACGGGCAGGTAGCCTTCAGGGATCGCCGCCCCGATCGTGGAATAGCCGTAAACGCCCATCGTACCGAGATGCACGAGATGGGCATCGAGTTCGAGTTCGACCAGTGCGTTCAGGAGATTGTGGGTCGCGTTGACGTTGTTGTTGACCGTGTAGTTCTTGTGCCTGTCGCTCTTCATCGAATAGGGGGCGGCCCGCTGCTCGGCGAAGTGGACGACCGCATCGGGCCGATGCTCCGCCAGCCAGTTCTTCAGGAGTTCGTAGTCGCGGGCGAGATCGATCAGATTGAAGTGAATACGCCGGCCGGTTTCCGCGTGCCAGATGCGCGTGCGCTCCTGGATGGAATCCATCGGCGTCAGGGATTGAACGCCGAGTTCCGTGTCGATCCAGCGGCGGGAGAGATTGTCGAGGATGTGAACCTCGTGGCCCGCATCGGACAAATGCAGGGCGGTGGGCCAGCCGACGAAACCATCACCGCCGAGGACTGCAATCTTCATGCACGATTCTCCTGCTCGGGAAGAGGACAGGGTCCTGATAGGATAGGATTGTGACAAAGCTGCAGTGCTTGCAAATGTCTTTTTGTTCCTGCACAGGAAAACGCAATAAATCCTCCCGGAGAATGCCATGTCACTGATTTCGCTTGCCGGCGAGCTGACCGAGACCGGCCACCGACTGATCCAGCGGGTCTATTACGAGGACACCGATTTTTCCGGCGTCGTCTACCATGCGCGCTATCTGCATTTCATGGAGCGCGCCCGGACCGACTATCTGCGGCTTCTCGGCGTCGAGCAGGCGTCGCTGGCGATCGAAGGCGACGTGGAAGGCCTCGTCTTCGTCGTCCACCGTATGGAAATCGACTTCAAGGCGCCGGCGCGCATGGACGACGTCCTGACTATCGAGACCGCGACCGAAAAGGCCGGCGGCGCAAAAATGATCCTGCAGCAGCAGATCAGGCGCGGCGACGCGCTGCTGATCGCGGCCAAGGTAATCATTGCGGTCGTCAACGGTCAGGGACGGCCACGGCGTCTGCCGGAGGCACTGGCAACGAAATTCCTGGCTGCGCAAGCGGCTTCCGCGTGAGCGGCCGGCTCATTCGACCGAGTTCAATATCTTCTTCGTCAGCGACTGACTGATCTTGCCGATCTCCCGCCACGGATCGGTCCCGGCTTCGATCCGCTCGATAATGTCCGGAATCTGAAACCCGTTGGCGGCTTCGAGGCCTTGGAGTTCGTCCCAGCCGACCGGTGTGGCGACCGGTCCGCCGGAGCGCGCGCGGGTGGAATAGGGCGCGATCGCCGTGGCGCCGCGATCGTTTCTCAGCCAGTCTATGAAAATCTTTCCCTTGCGCTTCGCCTTCGACATGGTGGCGACGAAATTGTCCGGATCGCGCTCGGCGATAGATCGCGCGAGCGCTTTCGCGAAGCCTTTGGCCTCCTCCCATTCGGCATGGGGGCGGAGCGGAACGATGACGTGGACGCCCTTGCCGCCGGTCACCATGGGCACTGTTTTCAGGCCGATCTCGGCGAGTTCGTCGCGGAGCCTGAGGGCTGCCGCCTTGACTGTCTCGAAGTCGACGCTCGGATCGGGGTCGAGATCGAAGACCAGACGGTCGGGTTTCTCCAGCCGGTCGATGCTTGAACCCCAGATGTGAAACTCGAGCGTCCCCATCTGCACGGCGGCGACGAGGCCCTTGGCATCGTGGATGTACATATAGTTCTCGGTGTCGCCCGATGACTCGGTAATCGGCACTTCCCGGATCGCCTCGGGAAAGCCGTCGCTTGCGTGTTTCTGGAAGAAACAGTGCCGCTCGCCGCCCTGCGGGCAGCGCACCAGCGAAACGGGGTGATCGGCGGCAAAGGGGAGCATCCTCTCGGCGACAACGGCGTAATAGCGGGCGAGATCGATCTTGGTGATGCCCTGGCCTTCGAAGAGCACCCGGTCCGGATGGGAGATGCGGATGCCGAGGACATCGGCGTCTCCCTGCACAGGCGGGGTCTTGCGCGTCCTGGCGGAAGATTTGCTCTTGGCGGTCTCCGGCTCCGCTTCTGCCGGCTTCGGTGTCTCCAGTTTCACGGCCCTGGCCTCCTTGTCCTCGCGCAATCCCTCGAATGAACCGTGACGGACATGTCCGTCGGCCGTGAATTCGGCGAAATCCACCTCCGCCACCAGGTCCGGCTCAAGCCATACCGAATTTCGCATTCTCTCTCGCGGCACGCTGTCGAAGGGCGACGTATCGCGCTTGCGCTTTGCGAAGGCCGCGGCGAGGTCCTCCATTGTCTTTCCGCTGAAACCGGTGCCGACGCCGCCACGGTAGATCAGCTTCCCGCCTTCGAAGGTCCCGACGAGCAGCGAGGCGAAGGCACGCCCCTTCTTTGAAGACGGGGTATAGCCACCGATCACGAACTCCTGGCGCTTCGTGCATTTCACCTTGAGCCAGCTTCGGCTGCGCCCGCTGCGATAGGGGGCATCGGCCTCCTTGGCGATTATACCCTCCTGGCCGGCCTTGCATATCGCGGAAAGCACGTGCTCGCCATTGCCGCGGACATGCTCGCTGAATTGTACGGTAGAGGTGGCGCCGAGCGTTTGGAGCAGCGCTTCGAGCCGTTCCTTGCGTTCCACGAGCGGCTTCCGGCTCAGATCCTTGCCGTCGAGCTCGATGAGATCGAAAGCGTAAAGCCGTGTGCTGGCCCCCGTTCTAAGCGCCTTCTGCAGGGCCGAGAAGGTCGATCCGCCTTCCGAAAGCGCCACCACTTCGCCATCGATCAGAGCGGACTGGCAGTCGAGTTCGGCAAGGGCGGCGGCAATTGCCGGGAACTTCTCGGTCCAGTCGAGGCCGTTGCGCGTGTAGCAGCGCACGGTGCCGGCACCGACGGCGCAGACAAGACGGTAGCCGTCGAACTTGGCTTCGTTCAGCCATGCGTCGCCGGCGGGCACCTTGGTCACCAGAGTCGCCAGCTGCGGTGCCTTGAAGGCGGGCAGCTTGCCGGAGGCTTTTCGCGTCGCGCGCTTGCCTGCATTGCCGTTTTCGGCGATCGCGCCGGCCTTGAGATTGGCCGAGATGCTTTTGTTGGAATGCCAGACCCGCGCCCGCTTCTCGCCCCTGCCTTCGGCGATCTCCTCCATCGTCCGGCCGGTAACGATGCTGGTGATGTTCTCGTTGATCAGGCTCTCGCCGTCATCGGAGGCGACATCGTCCGTTTCCTTGACGAGCAGCCAGTTCTCGCGCTTTTCGCCTTCGCGTGGCCGCATGCGCACCAGCGCCCAGCCGCCCTTCATTCGGCTGCCATGCAGCTTGAAGGAGAGCTTGCCCTTCTTCAGGGCTTTCGACGGGTCATCCTCCGGCTCCCACCAGCCGGTATCCCAGAGCATCACGGTACCGCCGCCATACTCTCCCTTCGGTATCGTTCCTTCGAAGTCGCCATAGGCAAGCGGGTGGTCTTCGGTACGCACGGCCAGGCGCTTGTCTTCGGGGTTGAGGCTCGGGCCGCGTGTGACCGCCCAGCTCTTCAGCACGCCCTCCCATTCCAGGCGGAAGTCGTAATGCAGGCGGGTCGCAGCGTGCTTCTGAACCAGGAACCGCATCCTGTTGTCCCCGCTGCGCCGAGCGACCGCTCCCTTGGGTTCGCTCGTCCGCGTGAAATCGCGGCGCCGGTTATATTCGGAAAGCGGTTCATTGCGAGCGGCCATGGATCGTCAGCCCGATTTCGGCTGGAAGGCTATATGTTTCGGGGACCAGGGGCTCATGGCACCGAAACGTGCGACCTGCTGCGAAGTTCCGTATTGCGCAAGCTCACTCGAACTGCGCGCGCGGTAATACTCCCTTAACCATAATGGTGTCTTAATCCGTGTATCAGGATTTGTGCAGTGCACGTCATCCTTTGACCAAAATTGACGGCAAGAAGGCAGGCTGAAGCGAGTAGATCGCAATGCCGCGATCGGTGGCAATACCGGGGCATTCCTGCTGCAGGACATTTGGGCGACCCGGTCACGAGCATGAGTTGCTCTGCCGGGTGTTTGGATTCGGGGACTGAAATCGATGGAACAGGTTGGATTGGCCGCGACGAGCGACGTGACCCTCTGGTCGCTCTTCATGCAAGCGGGCTTGGTCGTGAAGCTGGTCATGCTGGGGCTCATCGCCGCCTCGGTCTGGACCTGGGCTATCGTCGTCGACAAGAGCCTGAATTACGGGCGTGTCCGCCGGCAGCTCGATAATTTCGAGCAGGTATTCTGGTCGGGTCAGTCGCTGGAGGAGCTCTATCGGACCCTCTCGGACAGGCAGACGAGCGGAATGGGCGCGATCTTCGTTTCGGCCATGCGCGAATGGAAGAAAAGCTTTGAGCGCGGCGCGCGCGCGCCGATCGGCCTGCAGATGCGGATCGACCGCGCGATGGACGTGACGCTCGCCCGTGAATCCGAAGCGCTCGAGGCAAGGCTCGGCTCGCTGGCGACGATCGGCTCGGCTGCCCCCTTCATCGGCCTTTTCGGCACCGTCGTCGGTATCATGACCTCGTTCCAGGCCATCGCCGGTTCCAAGTCCACCAACCTCGCCGTCGTTGCTCCCGGTATCGCCGAAGCGCTGCTTGCGACCGCCATCGGTCTGCTCGCCGCCATTCCTGCCGTTATCGCCTACAACAAGTTCACCGCCGATGCCGGCAAGCTGACGGCACGCATGGAAGCCTTTGCCGACGAGTTCTCCGCCATCCTGTCGCGACAGATCGACGAGAAGCTGCAGCCTTCTCGCCAAGCCGCGCAATAACGACCTCAAAGCACGGAGACCACGCTGATGGGTATGGCAGTTGGCGGAGCCAAGGGGTCGGGCGGCGGGCGCCGCCGCCGCGGCGGCAGAAGAAGCGCGATCAGCGAGATCAACGTCACGCCGCTCGTCGACGTCATGCTGGTTCTCCTCATCATCTTCATGGTGGCTGCGCCGATGATGACGGTCGGCGTGCCGATCGATCTGCCGGAAACGCAGGCGAAGGCCATGAACGCCGATACGCAGCCGATCACCGTCTCGGTCAACCCGGCGGGCGAGATCTTCCTGCAGGAGACGCCGATAGCGATCGACGAGGTCGTCCCGAAGCTCGAGGCGATCGCCACGACCGGCTACAATGAGCGCATCTATGTGCGCGGCGACACCAATGCCGACTACGGCACCGTGATGAAGGTGATGGCACGCATCTCCGCGGCAGGCTTCAAGAACCTGGGTCTCGTAACGCTTCAAGAACAAGAGAAGTGATCGTCCGAATGAAGGGCAGTATCGCTACATCTGCTGTCCTCCACGCCCTGGTCCTGACCTGGGCGCTGGTGTCGCTTGGCAGCCCGGCCGATTTCGAGGTCGCGGACGTCGAGGCGCTGCCGGTCGACATCGTGCCGGTCGAGTCGATCACGCAGATCCAGCAGGGCGACAAGAAGGCTCCGGCCAAGGAAAAGGCATCGCCCGTTCCGACCAAGAAGCCGACGCCCGTCGAGAACGCCGAGAATGTCGGCGAGAACGACGTCGACCTGAAGACGCCGCCCACGCCCAATGTCAAGCCGGTCGAGAACGAGTCGGCCGCAGCGCCGCAGAAGACCGAAAAGGCCCCGCCGACGCCCGATCCCGTGAAGGAAGAGATCGAAAAGGTCGAAGAGACCAAGCCGGCCGCCGAGCCCGCGACGGAAGTGGCGGCACTCCCCGAGCCCAAGCAGGAAGTAAAGCCGGATACGAAGCCGGAACCGGCACCGGCGGAAGAGCAGCCCGCGGAAAATCCCGAGGCCGAGGCTCTGCCGGACAGGGTGCCGACGCCGCAGGTGAAGCCCAAGGTCGAAAAGCCCGCGCAGACGGCCAAGACGCCAGAGCGCAAGAAGGAAGAGGTCAAGAAGGAGCAGAAGAAGGCGTCCTCCCAGAAGGAGAGCGACTTCAATGCCGACGAGATCGCGGCGCTGCTCAACAAGCAGGAATCCTCCGGCGGCGGCGCCAAGCGCTCGACCGAGGAGGCGGCCCTCGGCGGCAAGAAGACGACGAGCGGCAACACGCTTTCGCAGAGTGAAATGGACGCGCTTCGCGGCCAGATCCAGAACAACTGGTCGATCATTCCCGGAATGGCCGACGCGGCGGATGTCCGCATCAAGGTGACGATGCGGCTCGACCCGAACGGCGACCTGATCGGCGAACCGGAAGTGGAAGCCAGCGGCGGCTCGGATGCGGCGCGGCGGGCACTCATGGGTGGTGCACGCCGGGCCATCCTGAAGTCCGTTCCCTTCAAGGGGCTGCCGGCCGACAAATACGATTCGTGGAGCGAGGTCGTCGTCAACTTCGACCCGAGCTCGATGCTCTAGACAGGTTGGGCCGGTTGTGGGCGGAATATTGCGCCTCATCCTGCTCGGAACACGAAAGGCTGAAAGGCTTTATGGAAATGCTGAGACGCAATTTTTTCCGCCTCCTGATGGTGCTGGTCGCCGGCTGCGGGCTCATTGCCTCGCCGGCAAATGCGCTCGTCGAGATCAACATCAACAAGGGTAACGTCGAGCCGCTGCCGATCGCGATCACGGACTTCCTGCAGGGCGAACTCGCCCAGAAGATCTCCGGCGTGATTGCCGCCGACCTAAAGCGCTCCGGGCTTTTCGCGCCGATCGACAAGGGCGCCTTCATCGAGAAGATCTCCAATCCCGATGCCACACCGCGTTTCGAGGACTGGAAAGTGATCAACGCGCAGGCGCTCGTCATCGGCCGCGTCACGCAGGAAGGCGACGGCAGGCTGAAGGCGGAGTTCCGCCTTTGGGATACCTTTGCCGGCCAGCAGATGCTCGGTCAGCAGTTCTACACCCAGCCGGAGAACTGGCGCCGGGTCGCCCACATCATTGCCGACGCGATCTATGAGAGGATCACCGGCGAGAAGGGGTATTTCGACACGCGCATCGTCTACGTCGCCGAAAGCGGGCCGAAGAATGCGCGCAAGCGCCAACTCGCCATCATGGACCAGGACGGGGCCAATTCCCGGGCGCTCACCAATTCCAACGACATCGTGCTGACGCCGCGCTTCTCGCCGAACCGTCAGGAAATCACCTATATGTCGTTCGAGAACCAGCAGCCGCGCGTTTATCTGCTTCAGCTTGAAACGGGGCAGCGCGAGGTGGTCGGCAATTTCCCGGGCATGACCTTCGCCCCGCGTTTCTCGCCGGATGGCCAGCGGGTGATCATGAGCCTGCAGCAGGAAGGCAACGCCAACATCTATACGATGGATCTGCGCTCGCGCACGACGACGCGGCTCACCAACACCGCGGCGATCGACACCTCTCCCTCCTATTCGCCGGACGGCAGCCGGATCGTCTTCGAAAGCGACCGCGGCGGCAAGCAGCAGCTCTACGTCATGGGCGCCGACGGCTCCGGCCAGACGCGCATTTCCTTCGGCGACGGTTCCTATTCGACGCCCGTCTGGTCTCCGCGCGGCGACCTCATCGCCTTCACCAAGCAGTCGGGCGGGAAGTTCTCGATCGGCGTCATGAAGCCGGACGGGTCGGGCGAGCGCATTCTCACCACCGGCTTTCACAATGAAGGCCCCACCTGGGCGCCGAACGGCCGTGTCCTGATGTTTTTCCGTCAGAACGCCGGTGCGGGCGGCCCGCAGCTCTATTCGATCGATCTGACGGGCTATAACGAGCAGCTTGTCCAGACGCAGGGCTTCGCCTCGGATCCGGCCTGGTCGCCGCTGATGGAATAGGGCATCCGCCGCGAGCCCAATCGAGAGAAATGATGAGATTCAAAGATTTCGGGCCAATACGGCCCGAAATTCTTCGTGATCGCGCGTCCACAGTTATGGCAGGGAATGAGGCGAATGTGCCGCTTTCTCGCCGCAAAGTGCTGGTGTAGCAGGCGCCCCGACGCACATTGTCGATTTGTTAACCATATCCGTTGAAAAGCAATTAACCGCTTCCGGTTACAGTCTGGCAACCGTGAATTTGACACTTCTCAAGGAGACCCGGCCCATGAGCCGAATTGACACCCCGGCAGCAAGCCGCATGCAGACCATCGCCCGCAATCCGGTCATGATCGCGCTCGTCATGACGCTTGCCCTTGCTGGCTGCGCTTCGAAGAAGAACCTGCCGAACGATGCTGCCGGCCTCGGTCTCGGCGCAGGCGCGGCGACCCCGGGCTCGCAGCAGGACTTCACCGTCAACGTCGGCGACCGCATCTTCTTCGATACGGATTCGACGTCGATCCGTGCCGACGCGCAGGCGACGCTCGACCGCCAAGCCCAGTGGCTGGCAAAATATCCGAACTACGGAATCACCATCGAAGGCCATGCCGACGAGCGCGGCACCCGCGAATACAACCTGGCGCTCGGCGCCCGCCGTGCTGCCGCGACCCGCGACTATCTCGTCAGCCGCGGCGTCCCCGGAAACCGCATGCGCACGATCTCCTACGGCAAGGAAAAGCCGGTCGCCGTCTGCGACGACATCTCCTGCTGGTCGCAGAACCGCCGCGCCGTTACCGTGCTCGGTGGCGCCGGCAGCTGATTATTCGGCATAGAAGGTGAATTCGAGGGGCGGTCTACGGGCCGCCCTTTCTTTTTTACCACACTTTGGCCGAACTCCGTTGCTTTTTCACGGGAGTTGGAAAACTGTGCGGCACCCCGCCTCGGAATCGGCAAATGTACTGCGCAACGCGATCCAGGGCGGGATAATCGGTTACGAACAGGACAAATGAAATGAAGAAATTTGTCGTGGCAGGACTGCTTGGCCTCGTGACCCTTGCGGGTCTCGGCTCTACAGCAGATGCCATGCCGCTTTCCGGGCTCTTTGCCCGCACGACGCAGACCGATGCCGGCAGCAAGGGCGACCTTCCGGTAATGAAGGTGCAATCACCCGATATTGCGCGGGTCGGTCAACTCGAGGAACAGATCCGCTCCCTCAATGGGCGTATCGAGGAAATGAGCTTCCAGCTCCTGCAGATGCAGGAGCAGATCCGGAAGTTCCAGGAGGACAACGAGTTCCGCTTCCAGGATCTGGAAAACGGCAGGTCCTCCTCCAAGAAGAGCGGCGCGCTTGAAACGCCGAAATCGAATGATCAGGCGTCCGTCACCCCCGGGGTGACGGATAGCCGGCCGTCGGGCGCTCCGGCTGCCGGCGGCGCCGATATGGCGGGTGTCGATCCCAACGCGCCGGGCGCCGCGCCCGCGCCGGCGACGCTGGGGCAGATCATTTTCGACGAGAACGGCAACCCCGTCTCGGCAACGGCGGGCGTAGAGCCCGGGGCCAACGCCACTCTGCCCGGCGTCGATACAGGGCTTGCGACCCAGGGCGGTGGCCTCAACGACAATCCGGGAAGCGTGCCGGACAGCGGACAGGCGACCGCGTCTCTCAGCGATCCGGGCGATCTCTACCAAGCAGGCTACAGCCACGTGCTTTCCGGCGATTACAGCATCGCAGAGCAGGAATTCCGCGATTACCTCGATGCCTTTCCAAGCGGCGACAAGGCGGCGGATGCGAGCTTCTGGATGGGCGAGGCACAGTATTCGCAAGGCAAGTACAGCGACGCGGCCAAGACCTTCCTCAACGCGCATCAGAGCCACGGCAAGTCACCGAAGGCTCCGGAAATGCTCTTGAAGCTCGGCATGTCCCTCGGCGCCCTCGACAACAAGGAGACCGCCTGCGCCACGCTGCGCGAGGTCAACAAGCGCTATCCGAAAGCATCACCCGCCGTGAAGGCGAAGGTGGCGAGCGAGCAGAGCCGTTTCGGCTGCTGAGGCGGGCCCAGATGCCCCATGCCGTCCTCGATACGGCCCGAAATTTTCTCCGATCCTTTATCACGCCCCGCAGGATCCTGGTTGCCGTCTCCGGTGGCAGCGACTCGATGGGGCTGCTTGTAGCCCTGCATTCGGCGATCGCCGCAGATGAGCGACGCGGATTTTCCCTTGCCGCCTGCACTGTCGACCATGCGCTGAGGCCGCAGTCGGCTTGTGAAGCCGAAGATGTGGCGGCCTTTTGTGCTGCGCTCGGCATTGCCCACCGTATCTGCCGCTGGGAGGGCGCGAAGCCGTCGACCGGCATTCAGGCGGCGGCTCGAAACAAGCGCTACGAATTGCTGGCCGAGGCCGCCGACGCGCTCGGCGCCGATTGCATCGCGATCGGCCATACCCGCGACGACCAGCAGGAGACCGTCGCCATGCGCATTGCCCGCGGCAAGGGTGATGGTGCCGGAGACGGGCAGGGCGAGGGGCATGGCGGCGCCGGCATGGCCGCGTCCATGTTATACGGACGGCGTATCTGGGTGTTGCGGCCGTTTCTCGGCTTGGCGCGCGCCGAGATCCGCAGCTTTCTCCAGGCACGCGGCGTCTCCTGGATCGACGATCCGAGCAATGCAAACCCCGCCTTCGAGCGGGTCCGGGTGCGTGCCCGTATAGCGACATCCGGAGGGATGCCGACGCCCTTGGGCAACGGGCGCCAGCGCGCCGCCTCTTCCGCCAGAGCCGCCGCCCTGATCGAGAAGCGTATCCGCGTTCACGAGGCGCTCGTCGCGGAGGTCTCGGCGCGGCATGCCGGGGAGATCGACGATCCGGACTGGCGCCGTGCGCTCCTGACGGTCGCGTCGGTTCTCGGCGGGCGCGAGCACATGCCCGCTTTCGCCACGGTGCAGCGGCTTTCGCAGTTCCTGCGATCGGGTGAGCCTGGCCGCATGACGGCGGGACGGGTCGTCTTCGACCGGCGAGCAAGCGGTCTCTATCTCTATCGAGAGGCGCGCAACCTGCCGGTGCTCGCCGTTGGACCGGGCCGGCAGGGCGCTTGGGATGGGCGGTTCACGGTAAAGAGCCGCGGGCCTGCGGTTACGGTCGCCGCGGACGCTTCGGGGAGGTTGTGGACCAAGAGGCTTATTGACGCAGGGCTGCCGGCGGGGATTGCCAAGCGGGGGTCCACGGTGGCACCAGAAATCGCGTCGACGGACGGCGCGGGGCTCGCCTTCGGCGAGGCTCCGGCGCAAGTCGAGTACCACATCGGGCTTTACGACACCTTTTTGCCGGGTTTCGACAGGATCATGGCGGATGCGGTCGCCGTGTCGTTTGGGCGTGATCGATACCCCGCGCCGCCGGTGCACGATGTTTTGATAGAAATGGAAACGTAACCGGCGGTTTTCCTTGGCAAGGTCACCCCGGACACCTATGTTAGGGACAAGAATACAGTCCGGCAAATGCGCGGGCTGCGACAGGTTCCGGGGAGTTCGATGAACCCTAATTTTCGAAATTTTGCCCTTTGGGCAATCATAGCGCTTCTCCTGATAGCGCTATTCAGCATGTTCCAGCAGCCGACCGAACGAGCAGGCTCGCGTGAAATTCCATTCTCGCAGTTCCTCAAGGACGTCGACGCGAGCCGCGTGAAGGACGTGGTGATCACCGGTTCGAAGGTGATCGGCAGCTACACCGAGAGCGGGGCGACCTTCCAGACCTATGCGCCCGCCGTCGACACGGCGCTGACGGAGCGGCTGGAAGCCAAGGACGTCACGGTCACGGTTCGGCCGGAGACGGACGGCTCGTCGGGCTTCCTCAGCTATATCGGAACGCTGTTGCCGATGCTCCTGATCCTCGGCGTCTGGCTGTTCTTCATGCGGCAGATGCAAGGCGGCTCGCGCGGCGCGATGGGTTTCGGAAAGTCCAAGGCAAAGCTTTTGACGGAAGCGCATGGCCGCGTGACCTTCGACGACGTCGCTGGTGTCGACGAGGCGAAGCAGGACCTGGAGGAAATCGTCGAATTCCTGCGCGACCCGCAGAAGTTCCAGCGTCTCGGTGGCCGCATCCCGCGCGGCGTGCTGCTGGTCGGACCGCCCGGCACCGGTAAGACGCTGCTTGCCCGCTCGGTGGCCGGTGAGGCGAACGTGCCCTTCTTCACGATCTCGGGTTCGGACTTCGTCGAAATGTTCGTCGGTGTCGGCGCATCGCGCGTCCGCGACATGTTCGAGCAGGCGAAGAAGAACGCGCCCTGCATCATCTTCATCGACGAAATCGATGCGGTTGGCCGTCATCGCGGCGCCGGTCTTGGCGGCGGCAACGACGAGCGCGAGCAGACGCTGAACCAGCTGCTGGTCGAGATGGACGGCTTCGAGGCGAACGAGGGCATCATCCTCATCGCCGCGACGAACCGGCCGGACGTGCTCGACCCGGCGCTGCTGCGTCCGGGCCGCTTCGACCGCCAGGTCGTCGTGCCGAACCCGGACATCAACGGCCGCGAGCGGATCCTGAAGGTGCATGTCCGCAACGTGCCGCTCGCACCGAACGTGGACCTCAAGGTGCTGGCGCGCGGCACGCCGGGCTTCTCGGGCGCCGATCTCATGAATCTCGTCAACGAATCGGCGCTGATGGCGGCGCGGCGCAACAAGCGTCTCGTTACCATGCAGGAGTTCGAGGACGCCAAGGACAAGATCATGATGGGCGCCGAGCGCCGCTCCTCGGCCATGACCGAAGCCGAGAAGAAGCTGACCGCCTATCACGAGGCGGGCCATGCGATCCTTGCGCTCAACGTCCCCTCGGCCGATCCGTTGCACAAGGCGACGATCATTCCCCGGGGCCGTGCGCTCGGCATGGTGATGCAGCTGCCCGAGGGCGACCGCTACTCGATGAGCTACAAGTGGATGATCTCGCGTCTCGCCATCATGATGGGCGGACGCGTTGCCGAGGAACTGACCTTCGGCAAGGAGAACATCACCTCGGGCGCATCCTCCGATATCGAGCAGGCGACGAAGCTTGCCCGGGCGATGGTGACGCAGTGGGGCTTCTCCGACCAGCTCGGACAGGTCGCCTATGGCGAGAATCAGCAGGAGGTTTTCCTCGGCCATTCCGTCGCGCAGCAGAAGAACGTTTCGGAATCGACCGCGCAGAAAATCGACAACGAAATCCGCCGGCTGATCGACGAGGCCTATGAGACGGCACGCCGCATCCTCGTCGAAAAGAACCATGAATTCGTGGCTCTCGCGGAAGGCTTGCTCGAATACGAGACGCTGACCGGCGACGAGATCAAGGCTCTGATCCGCGGCGAGAAGCCGGCGCGCGATCTTGGGGACGATACACCGCCGCATCGCGGCTCCGCAGTGCCTTCGGCCGGTACGAAGAAGGAAGCCGGCACGAAGGGCGAAGAGCCTGAAGGCGGGTTCGAACCGCAGCCGCAGTAGGTTCCTACACATGCGCAAATCAAATGCCGCCGCTCCGGAAGGGGCGGCGGCATTTTTTGGATGCTCACGGTTTCAATGAAGCAGTGGTGCGCGCCGGTTTTGCGTTCATGCTTCAGGCGACCCGGCCGAAGCGTTGAAAGATCCAGTTGTAACGCGCTGTAATGATTTCTGATGTTATGATCGGTGCCGTATATTGCGGTTTTATGGCAAATATGGCGCAGATCTGCAGGCGGGGTCGCGGAACTATGAAAAACAATAGCGGAACACGCAGGCAGACGCGGCCGGCACAAGAGACGATGCCGAAGCAGGACAATGGAGTTTTTATGAAGCGCAGATATTTCGGCACCGACGGCATTCGCGGCCAGTCCAATATATTTCCGATGACGCCGGACCTCGCCATGCGGGTCGGCATTGCAGTGGGAACCATTTTCAGAAACGGCGCTCACCGACACCGGGTGGTGATCGGCAAGGATACGCGCCTCTCCGGCTATATGCTCGAGAACGCGATGGTCGCGGGCTTCACGGCGGCGGGGCTCGACGTCTTTCTGCTCGGCCCGATCCCGACGCCAGGCGTCGCCATGCTGACGCGGTCGCTGAGGGCCGATATCGGCGTGATGATCTCCGCCTCGCACAATGCGTTTCGCGACAACGGCATCAAGCTCTTCGGACCCGACGGCTACAAGCTTTCGGATGACATCGAGCAAAAGATCGAGGACCTGCTGGAGCAGGACATGTCCGGGCAGCTCGCCAAGCCGGAGGATATCGGCCGGGCCAAGCGCGTCGACGGTGACATCTACCGTTATATCGAGCAGGCCAAGCGGACGCTGCCGCGCGACGTCACGCTGAAAGGTCTCCGGATCGCCATCGACTGCGCAAACGGTGCCGCCTACAAGGTCGCGCCCTCCGCCCTTTGGGAACTCGGCGCCGAAGTCGTTACGATCGGGACCGAACCGAACGGCGTCAACATCAACCTCGAATGCGGATCGACGCATCCGGCGGCGCTTCAGAAGAAGGTGCACGAGGTGAGGGCGGATATCGGCATCGCGCTCGACGGAGACGCCGACCGTGTTCTGATCGTCGACGAGGAGGGGGCGGTCATCGACGGGGACCAGCTCATGGCGGTCATCGCCGACAGCTGGGCGGCAGACGGCATGCTCAAGGGCGGCGGCATTGCCGCGACAGTCATGTCGAATCTCGGCCTCGAACGCTACCTTCAGGCGCGCCGGCTCAAGCTTCACCGCACGAAGGTGGGCGACCGCTACGTCGTCGAGCAGATGCGTCAGGACGGCCTGAACGTCGGTGGCGAACAATCGGGCCATATCGTGCTTTCCGATTTCGGCACGACCGGCGACGGCCTCGTCGCGGCGCTGCAGATCCTCGCGGTCGTCAAGCGCCAGGGCAAGACGGTGAGCGAAATCTGCCGTCGTTTCGAGCCGGTGCCGCAGGTCCTGAAGAACGTTCGCGTGTCGGCCGGCAAGCCCCTGGAGGATGCGGCCGTGCAGCAGGCGATCGCCGAAGCAGAGGCGCAGCTCGCCAAGAACGGGCGGCTGCTCATCCGGCCCTCCGGCACCGAACCGCTGATCCGCGTCATGGCGGAAGGCGACGACCGCGGTCAGGTCGAGCGCATCGTCGACGAACTCGTCAACGTGATCGGCGGCGTGCGCAACGCTGCCTGAAGAAGTAGCCTTTGCCCCTCATCCGGCCTGCCGGCCACCTTCTCCCCGCAAGCGGGGCGAAGGGACAAGCGGCCTGCCCCTCGAACACCATCGCCTCCCGGCGTCAGGGAGTGAAACCGTTGCCACGAGTCACCTTCTCCCCGCAAGCGGGGCGAAAGGACAAGGGGCCTGCCCTCGTACGCCATCGCCTCCCGGCGTCAGGGAGTGAAACCGTTGCCACGAGTCACCTTCTCCCCGCGCGCGGGGAGAAGGTGACGGCAGGCGGATGAGGGGCAACTATTGTTGGCTGCGACGACCGAATACTGCCGACAGTTAATATTCAAGGTAAATTTTTGTAGTTAATCAGGGATTAACCATTCCCCTTCATTATGCGTCGAAGCATACGGAACCGCTGCGACTATGATCCGTCAGCCGTTCAAGAATACTCTAATGTATTGGGGTTGGGGCATGAAGAAGATTTTTAGGGGCGTTGCTGCGGCTCTGCTGAGCGGCACGCCGGTATATGCAGCGGACGTCTATCAGCCGCCCGTGGAAGCGCCGTTCGTCGAGCAGCCTGTGGAGGTGGTCGAAGCCAGCGGCTGGTATTTGCGCGGCGACGTCGGCTACGCGTGGAACGATTTGCGCGGGGCCCACTATTTCCAGGGCTCGAACAGCAACCTGGTCGATTTCGACCGCGCCGATGTGGATGATTCCTACGTCCTTGGCGGCGGTGTCGGATACCAGATCAACAGCTATCTGCGCGCCGACGTCACGCTCGACTACCTCGGCGAGTCCGACTTCAACGGTTCTACCAGCGGCGGTTGCGGGGTTGCCGTCAATTGCGTCTCGAACGATGTCGCATCGATGTCCGCCTGGAGCCTGCTCGCCAATGCCTATGTGGACCTCGGGACCTACGGCGCCTTCACGCCCTATGTCGGTGCCGGTATCGGTGGCACCCGGGTAAAGTGGGGAACGCTGCGCAACACGAGTTGCGACGTCACGGATCCGAGCAACTGCGACCCGACGATCGAGCACAAGGGCGAAAGCGATTGGCGCTTCACCTATGCGCTGATGGCCGGTACCTCCGTAGATCTCACCTGCAATCTCAAGGCCGATGTCGGCTACCGCTTCCGCCATATCAACGGCGGCAACATGTTCGGCTACAATCTCAACAGCGGCCCGGCCTACGACAAGGACATCTATGTGCACGAGGCGCGCGCCGGCTTGCGCTATTCCTTCGGCAACAATTGCGAAGCGGCCTATGTGCCGCCGGCCGAGCCGATCGTATACAAGTGATCCGAGCTAGACCTAGACTGCGGAGTTTCGAAGGGCCGTCCCATGGGGCGGCCCTTCCGTTTTGTCGCCCTTTCCACATTCCTAAGAGACATGGTTAACCCATAGTTAACCCGTGCCTGCAATAGTTAACGCGAATGGTCAGCTTCATGCTGCAGCGCTTTGCGTCCCCATATGCGCAAGCCCGCAGCTTGGCCGAGCGAAAGGGCATGGCATGGATTGGCGACGGGGATTTTGCAGCATGGCGTTCTGCGCCGGCCTGTTGGCGCCGTTCTCCGCACAGGCCGCCGACGAAGAACTGCTCGACGCGCCCGAGATAACGATTTCGCCGGAAGCGACCGGCGGCGGCCGCCTTTATCTGCGTGGCGACATCGGCTACGCGGCCTGGCTGGACGAGGGCGATCCCTTCTACCGCTCCTTTGGCGGCACGGGAGAAGTTTCCTTCGACAACGCACGCTTCGACAAGCCGCCCTCCGCCACGATCGGTCTCGGCTATCAATTCACCGACGTCATTCGTGCCGACCTGACGGCCGAATATTTCGAGGGCCGCTTCGACGGGTCGTCGCTGTCCGCCAGTCCGTGCGCGGGCGAGGGCGCTGGGACAAGGTGTGCCCTTTCCCACAGCGCCAATTTTTCCGCGCTCGGCCTGATGGCAAACGGTTATCTCGATCTGGCGACGCTTGCCGGTTTCACGCCGTATCTCGGTGCCGGTATCGGAGCAACCCGGATCGACTGGAAAACGACCCATGAAACCTCGACTTGCGTCGGGGCAGGCGGGGCCTGCTCCGGGGCGGCGGGCGGTGCTTCCTACGGCGGGCGGGACAGCTGGCGCTTTACCTACGCCCTCATGGCGGGTGTCTCCTACGATGTCACGGATCGGCTGAAGTTCGATGCGGGCTATCGCTATTCGCAAATCGCGGATGGCGACATGTTTGGCTCCGGGGGCGCGAAGGGTCATGACGACGGACTCTCACGCCATGAGTTCCGAGTCGGCCTGCGTTTCGCGCTTTGGTGATGCAGAGCGGGTTTGCTCGAAACGGCAAAAGTTTCTTCAATCGCGACGCGACCGCTTGACTTCCTCTCCGAGCCGCAATATTCCCGGCGGCGGGACACCCCTCCCCAACGAGGGGCTTCTATCTGAGAGGATAGCATATGACGAAGCCTGCCAAGCCGGCCATGCGCCCGGCCAATACTCATTTTTCTTCTGGTCCTTGCGCCAAGCGTCCCGGTTGGACGCTCGAAGCTCTCTCCGATGCCCCGCTCGGTCGCTCGCACCGTGCCAAGATCGGAAAGACGAAGCTCAAGCAAGCGATCGACCTTACCCGCGAAATTCTCGAAGTTCCGGCCGACTACCGTATCGGTATCGTCCCCGCTTCGGATACCGGTGCCGTTGAAATGGCGCTCTGGTCGCTGCTCGGCGCCCGCGGCGTCGACATGCTGGCCTGGGAGAGCTTTGGTGCCGGCTGGGTGACCGACGTCGTCAAGCAGTTGAAGCTCTCCGACGTACGCCGCCTCGAAGCCGATTACGGCGAGCTCCCGGACCTGTCCAAGGTCGATTTCGACCGCGACGTGGTCTTCACCTGGAACGGCACGACCTCCGGCGTGCGTGTCCCGAATGCCGATTTCATTCCCGCGGATCGCAAGGGCCTGACCATCTGCGATGCGACCTCCGCCGCCTTCGCGCAGGCGCTCGATTTCGCCAAGCTCGACGTCGTGACTTTCTCCTGGCAGAAGGTGCTCGGTGGAGAGGGCGCCCATGGCGTGCTGATCCTCAGCCCCCGCGCCGTCGAACGGCTGGAGACCTATGTCCCCGCCTGGCCGCTGCCGAAGATCTTCCGCATGACCAAGGGCGGCAAGCTCATCGAAGGTATCTTCACCGGCGAGACGATCAATACGCCGTCCATGCTCTGCGTCGAGGACTATATCGACGCGCTTCTCTGGGCGAAGTCGGTCGGTGGCCTCGAAGGTCTGATGGCCCGCGCCGATGCCAATGCCGAGGTCATTCACCGTTTCGTTGCAGCCAACGACTGGATCGCCAACCTCGCGGTGAAGCCCGAAACCCGCTCCAATACGTCGGTCTGCCTGAAGATCGCCGACAATGATGTGTCGGCGCTCGACGCGGACGCACAGGCCGCCTTCGCCAAGGGCGTCGTGGCCCTCCTCGAGAAGGAAGGCGTCGCATTCGACATCGGCCACTATCGCGATGCGCCGTCCGGGCTTCGCATATGGGCGGGCGCGACGATCGAGACGTCCGACATGGAAGCGCTGATGCCGTGGCTTGCCTGGGCTTTCGAGACCCAGAAGGCGACGCTTTCGCAGGCTGCCGCCTGATCCGATGCGATCCGCTTCGCTCTCCCTGAGGGCGAAGCCTAATCCCCAATGGTTCAGACCTGTTTTTTCAAGGAGGCCTTCATGGCACCTCGCGTTCTCGTATCCGATGAACTGTCGGAAACCGCTGTCCAGATATTCCGCGACCATGGCGTGGAAGTGGATTTCCAGCCGAAGCTTGGCAAGGACAAGGAGAAGCTTGCCGAGATCATCGGCAATTACGACGGCCTCGCCATCCGCTCAGCCACCAAGGTGACCGAAAAGCTGATCGCCGCCGCGACCAATCTCAAGGTCGTCGGCCGCGCCGGCATCGGCGTCGACAATGTCGACATTCCCGCCGCTTCGCGCCGCGGCATCATCGTCATGAACACGCCCTTCGGCAACTCGATCACCACCGCCGAGCATGCGATCGCCTTGATGTTCGCGGTTGCCCGCCAGCTTCCCGCTGCCGACGGCTCGACCCAGGCCGGCAAGTGGGAAAAGTCGAAGTTCATGGGTGTCGAGATCACCGGCAAGGTGCTCGGCGTCATCGGCGCCGGCAATATCGGCTCGATCGTCTGCGCCCGCGCGATCGGTCTCAAGATGCACGTCATCGCCTATGATCCGTTCCTGTCGAAGGAGCGGGCGGAGGAAATGGGGGTCGTCAAGGTCGAGCTCGACGAACTCCTCGCCCAGGCAGACTTCATCAGCCTGCACGTGCCGCTGACGGACAAGACCCGCAACATCCTGAACGCGGAGGCGATCGCGAAGGCCAAGCCGGGCGTGCGTATCATCAACTGCGCCCGCGGCGGTCTCGTCGATGAAAAGGCGCTTGCGGAGGCCCTCAAGGCCGGCCACGTCGCCGGCGCAGGCTTCGACGTCTTCGAGGTCGAGCCCGCCACCGAGAGCCCGCTCTTCGGCCTGCCGAACGTCGTCTGCACCCCGCATCTCGGCGCATCGACCACCGAGGCGCAGGAGAACGTCGCTCTGCAGGTCGCCGAGCAGATGTCGGAGTATCTCGTCAAGGGTGCGGTCACCAACGCCATCAACATGCCGTCGATCACGGCGGAAGAGGCGCCGATCCTAAAGCCCTTCATCCGACTCGCGGACGTTCTCGGGGCCTTTGTCGGGCAGGTCACCGAAAGTGCGATCAAGGAGATCGAGATACTCTACGACGGCTCGACCGCGGCGATGAACACCAAGGCGCTGACGAGCGCGGCGCTTGCCGGCCTGATCCGCCCGCAGGTGGCCGACGTCAACATGGTTTCGGCGCCGGTCATGGTCAAGGAAAAGGGTGTGATCCTTTCCGAGGTCAAGCGCGACAAGACCGGCGTCTTCGACGGCTACATCAAGTTGACTGTAAAGACGGCGAACCAGACCCGCTCGGTCGCAGGTACCGTCTTTTCCGACGGCAAGCCGCGCTTCATCCAGATCAAGGGCATCAATCTCGATGCGGATGTCGGCAATCACATGGTCTACATCACCAACACCGACGTTCCCGGCATGATCGGCTTCATCGGATCGACCCTCGGCGACGCGGGCGTCAACATCGCCAACTTCCAGCTCGGCCGTGAGAAACAGGGCGGCGATGCAATCGCGCTGCTTTACGTCGATGGCCCGGTTTCGGAGATCGTGCTCGACAAGCTGCGGGCGAACGAAGCGATCCGCCAGGCAAAGCCGCTGGTGTTCAATATCGACTGAGCACGGTCGCCCCCCTCATCCGGCCTGCCGGCACCTTTCCCCATCGTGTGGGGAGAAGGGGCCGGCAGGCGGATGAGGGGCGGGTTACTACAGCGCGGCGCGATTTCTCACGCGCGCGAACATGCGAGCCTTTATGTCACCGCGGCAGCTTCGGCCGGCCGCGTTCGGCGATGGCGATGCCGCCGAGGACGAGTGCCAACGCCGCGAGATGAAACGGGTGAAATATCTCGCCGACCAGAAGGACGGAGAGAAGGGTCCCGAACACCGGAATGGCGTTGATGAACAGACCGGCACGGTTGGCGCCGATCATCTCGACGCCGCGAACATAGAGAACCTGCGACATCAGCGAGGGGAAGATCGCCGCATAGATCACGATCGCCCAGCCGGTCGCATCCGGCATGATCGCCGTGCCTTTCCCCATCTCCCACAAGAGGAGCGGTATGGCGCTCAGCAGCGCCCCGAAGGCCGGGGCGGCTATGAAGCTCTGCCAATGCATCGCCGGTTTCCACCGCAGCGCAACCGTATATGCGGCATAGACGATGCAGGCGAGGATCATCAGCGCGTCGCCGAAATTGAAGCTCAGGCGCATGAGGCTCGCGAGATCGCCATGGGCGGCGGTAATGAGCACGCCGACCAATGTGACGGTAAAGCCGATGACCTGGGCGAGCGACGCCTTCATCTTGAAAAGCGCGAAATTGAAGATGAAGATCAGCATCGGAATGCCGGCCTGAAGGATGACGGCATTGATGGCGCTGGTGTATTGCACCGCGGAATACAGGAACGCATTGAACATGGTGAAGCCGACGGCGCCATAGGCAAGCAGCTGCAGCCAGTGCTGGCGGATCTTTTGCCAGTCGCGGCGGATCTGCGGCGTCATCAGGACCAGGATGACCGCAAGCGCGAGCAACCAGCGCAAGGTCGTCAGCATCATCGGGCTGACGTGCCCGACGGCCATCTTGCCCGCTACCGAATTGCCGCCCCAAAAGAGCGCGGTAATACCGAGATAGAAATAGGCCCTGGCGTTCACGATGATACGGTCCGTGCGGGATGGAGGAGGATTGCCGGAATGGCACGAGAGTTCGAGATATAGGCGTTAAATCCGCGGTTTGTCATTCAAAAAGGACTGACCACCGCTCATAACGGGGTCGCTTTCCGAAAGACAACACAGTATAGATGCGCGGGTTTGAGAACAGCGCACCGTCCGCATGCGCGCGTGAACAGGAAGAGAATTATGACGAATGTCGTGGTGGTCGGATCCCAGTGGGGCGACGAAGGCAAAGGCAAGATCGTGGATTGGCTCTCGGAGCGCGCCGACATCGTGGTGCGCTTCCAGGGCGGCCACAATGCCGGCCACACGCTGGTGATCGACGGCGTCAGCTACAAGCTGTCGCTGCTGCCTTCGGGTGTCGTCCGTCCCGGCAAGCTCGCCGTCATCGGCAATGGCGTGGTGATCGACCCCCATGCATTGCTCGCCGAGATCGACAAGCTTGCGGCCCAGGGCGTCAAGGTCACGCCCGAGAACCTGCGCATCGCCGACAATGCCACGCTCATTCTCTCGCTCCACCGCGAGCTCGACGGCATACGCGAGGATGCGGCTTCCAACAGCGGCACGAAGATCGGCACGACCCGCCGCGGCATCGGTCCGGCCTACGAGGACAAGGTCGGCCGCCGCGCGATCCGCGTCATGGATCTCGCCGATCTCGACACCCTTCCGGCCAAGGTCGATCGACTGCTGACGCATCACAACGCGTTGCGCCGCGGCCTCGGTGAGGCGGAAATCAGCCATCAGGCGATCATGGACGAGCTGTCGTCGGTTGCCGAGCGCGTGCTGCCGTTCATGGACACGATCTGGCTGCTCCTGGACCGGGAGCGCCGCAAGGGCGCACGGATCCTTTTCGAAGGCGCGCAGGGCACGCTGCTGGATATCGATCACGGCACCTATCCCTTCGTGACCTCGTCGAACACGGTCGCCGGTCAGGCCGCCGCCGGCTCGGGCATGGGCCCCGGTTCGCTCGGCTATATCCTCGGCATCACCAAGGCCTATACGACGCGCGTCGGCGAGGGGCCGTTCCCGACCGAACTCGACGATGAAATCGGCCGCTTCCTTGGAGAGCGCGGCCATGAATTCGGGACGGTGACGGGTCGTAAGCGCCGCTGCGGCTGGTTCGATGCTGCGCTGGTGCGCCAGTCGGTCGCCGCCAACGGCATCACGGGCATAGCGCTCACCAAGCTCGACGTGCTCGACGGGCTGGATGAGTTGAAGATTTGCGTCGGCTATACTCTGGATGGACAGCAGATCGATCATCTTCCCGCAAGTCAGGCACAGCAAGCTTCGGCAAAGCCGGTCTATATCACGCTCGAGGGATGGAAAGAATCGACGGTGGGTGCCCGCAGTTGGGCCGATCTTCCGGCGCAGGCGATCAAGTATGTTCGCCAGGTCGAGGAACTGATCGGCGCGCCGGTCGCGCTACTTTCGACCAGCCCGGAACGGGACGACACGATACTTGTGACGGACCCTTTTGAGGACTAGTGTCGGCGCAGGGAAAGCGGCGACGCGGCAATTGCCGCGGGTCTCGAAATTGAGAAAGTACTGATGGCGGATTTTGTTGCAGTTATTCGCAGGACGGTCGACGGCCTGTCGGAAAACACACTGGAAATGCGAGGCAGGGTCTACGAGAAGGCGCGCGGTGCCGTACGCCGTCAGCTCGAGAGCATGAATCCAAGGCCCTCGGACGACATGATCAACCGCCAGCTCAACAAGCTGGAACAGGCAATCTCCGAGGTTGAAAGCGAACACGCCGAAGCCCTGCCGCCGGTCGAGGAGACCGAAGCTATCGAGCCGGATACGCTCGAAGCACCGCCGAGCGACGAGGCCGCCACACCGGTAACACAGGAGGCGGAGCCCGAGGCACTGCCGGCCGCATCCGTCGAAGCGGAACAGACCGCTCCAACTCCGGTCGAAGAGCCTGCTTCGGACGCCGCCCCCGAAGAACCTGAAGATCTGGTGCAAGCGGCCCCCTATGAGGAGCCGCCTGCACCGGTTGCCGAGGCGCCCACGGTCGACACGCGCGAAGGGGCACCGCTTCACGATGAGGAGCCGGTAGACGCTGCCCCCGCCGTTCCGCAACGGGATGAGCCGGCCGAGGAACAGCAGCCGGTTGCCGAGGCCGATGCGCAGCAGGAACATCCGGCCGAAGACGTGACGGCCGCCGGGCCCGATTCGCAGGATGTCAGCCGCGATGAGGCAGAGATCGAAACGCATCCGGCCGAGCCGGCGCCGATGGAGGTCCAGGCCGAGGATGTGCCGGACAGGCCGGGACCATCCGAGTGGGCCTTGCCCGAATGGGAGGATACCACCCCCGCACGGCCGAGCGAGACCCCGGCCGAGCCGGAAGACCATAGGCAGGACGAGACATCGCCGGCCGAGCCTGAACGGCTTGGCATACATCCGGTCGAGCCGGAAAAGGCGGAAACGCAGCAGCAGGGCGGCGAGGCCGACGCAGCGCGCTCCTGGTCATTCGACGACAGCGACCCCTTTGCCCAAGGAACCGAAGGCAAGAAGGACCGGCCGGCCGACGAGCCGGAAATTTCCGAATGGTCGTGGCCCGTCGAGAAGGCTCCGGCGGCCGCGAACCAGGAAGAGCGTGCCGGCACGGCCTGGGACCATGTCGATGATCTGCTCGGTTTTGACGACGACGGGCGAACGGCGAATGGTCCGACGAGCAACAAGGACAAAGACAGCAGCCTTGCCGCGCCGCCGGCGGTCCCTGCTCGCCCCACTTCCTATCGCACCACGCCCAAGCCCAGCCGGTTCAGCATCAAGCGCCTGTCGATCGGCGCGGCGGTCGTGCTTCTCCTCGGCGCCGGCGGCTACGCCTACTGGCAGAACAGAGAGGCGGGCAATGCCTGGCTCACGGGCATGGTCGCGAAGCTCATGCCGGGTGATCCCGCCGAGGCACCGGCACCGGCGACGCCCGGTAGCGAGGCCGAGCCGGCGAACCGACCGGCCGAACAGTCCGGCATCGAGGAAAATGCAGCGCTTTCGGATGCTGCATCCACCAAGTTCACTCAGCGGCTGCTTGCCGATGGAACGGAAATGGACGAGGGACCTGCCGTCGCGAACGAGACGGCAGCTTCTCAGGAAGGCAAATCCGTCGCCGCACGGACGCATGCGGTAGAGCCGCCGAACGCCAATGCCGGCGTGCAGCAGGCGGCAGCGGATCAGACAGCCTCGCCGGGGCCCGGCCAGGCCGCCAGCGAGGCAGCGCAGCCCGAGGTTTCCGTCGCCGATGGCGAGAAGATGTTCCTCTATGAAGAGAGGCTCGGCCAGTCCTCACCGACCGCGATCCCCGGCACCGTTGCCTGGTCGATCAAGGAGGAATCGCCCGGCGGCGATGCCAAGCCCGAGCCCGCGATCCAGGCGCAGATCACGGTTCCCGATCGTGGCCTCACGGCACTGATGACCATCAAGCGAAATGCCGATCCGTCCTTGCCCGCAAGTCACGTGATCGAGTTCGTGTTTTCGCTGCCCGAGAGCTTCGAGGGCGGCGCCATCGACGGCGTCCAGCGCGTTT
This sequence comes from Sinorhizobium meliloti, assembly GCF_017876815.1. NCBI lineage: Bacteria > Pseudomonadati > Pseudomonadota > Alphaproteobacteria > Hyphomicrobiales > Rhizobiaceae > Ensifer > Ensifer meliloti. Next base: position 1,995,055 of record NZ_JAGIOS010000001.1, read on the forward strand.
CGATGAAGCGAACCGAGCAGGACCGCGGCGATCCGCTGATCGCAGTCCCGGCGAAGATCACCGACGATTTCCACATGATCGCGCTCAACGATTTTGCCGAAGCGGTCAGCAACAACACCGAGCTTCTGCGCAGCCGCAGCTGGATCGATATCCCCATCACCTATCGCAACGGCCGCCGCGCGCTCCTCACCTTGGAGAAGGGGCAGGGCGGAGCGGACGCCTTCAACAAGGCCTTGCAGGCATGGGGCAGTCCCGGCAGCACAGCTTCCAGCGGGCAGTAGAGCACTTCCCGGAAAAGTGGGTAACGGTTTTCCGTCCGGTAGTGCGTGGTTTCAGAGCACATGAAGACATGAAAAAATCCCGGCTGGGTGTCCAGCCGGGATTTTCGTTTGTCGAGAAATGAGTGGTCCTTTAAGCGCCTTCAACCACGCGCAGCGCACTGGCTCGTTCCAGCGCAGCCTTGCGCACGGCCTCCTGCACCTTTTCGAAGGCACGAACCTCGATCTGCCGCACGCGCTCGCGGCTGATGTCGAACTCGGTCGAAAGATCCTCCAGAGTTATCGGTTCCTCGGTGAGGCGGCGGGCCTCGAAGATCCGGCGCTCACGATCGTTCAGAACCTTCATGGCATTGGCCAGCAGTGCGCGGCGGCTCTCGAGCTCGTCCTGTTCGATCAGGATTTGTTCCTGATTGTCGTGATCGTCCACCAGCCAATCCTGCCACTGGCCGGAATCGCCTTCGCTCGCCTTGATCGGCGCGTTGAGCGAAGCGTCGCCCGAAAGGCGACGGTTCATCGAGACGACCTCTTCCTCACTGACCTTCAGGGTCGTGGCGATCTCCTTCACCTGTTCCGGCTTGAGATCGCCTTCATCGAGCGCCTGGATGCGGCCTTTCAGCCGTCTCAGGTTGAAGAACAGGCGTTTCTGGTTGGCCGTCGTGCCCATTTTGACCAGAGACCACGAACGCAGGATATATTCCTGGATGGCAGCCTTGATCCACCACATGGCGTAGGTCGCGAGGCGGAAGCCGCGATCGGGCTCGAACTTCTTGACCGCCTGCATCAGGCCGACATTGCCTTCGGAAATGACTTCGCCGATCGGCAGACCGTAGCCGCGATAACCCATCGCGATCTTGGCGACGAGGCGAAGATGGCTCGTTACGAGCTTGTGCGCGGCCTTGCGGTCGTCATGCTCCTGATACCGCTTGGCGAGCATGTACTCTTCCTGCGGCTCGAGCATGGGAAATTTGCGAATCTCGTCGAGATAGCGGTTGAGACCGCCCTCTCCAGCAGCAATGGTCGGCAAGGTATTGCGGGCCATGAAGCACCCCCTTTGTGCGTCGCCGGCCTCCGGGACGGCAGGCCGGGCCTGTGGGTCTTCATCCAAGACCCCACGAGGCTAATAGATAAGTGCGGCGAAAGCATGATTCAAGGAATCCAGTTTCACGCTGTCGTGAAACTGGAGAAAGAAATCGGCGAATTGAAACGCCTATAAGATCGGAATCTTCACACGCAAATTCAAGGGGCTCCGGCCCGCAGCGCCGCGATCAATTCCTGCATATCCGCCGGCACGGGCGTTTCGAAATGCATGGTCTCGCCGGTTGCGGGGTGTTCGAATTGCAGCATGAAGGCGTGCAGGGCCTGTCGCGGAAAGCGATTGACGGCGGCCCTCGCCGGTTCCGGCAGCAGATTGGCCTTGGTGCGGAAGGCCGCGCCGTAATCCGGATCGCCGATGAGCGGATGACCGATATGGGCCATGTGCACGCGGATCTGGTGCGTACGCCCGGTCTCCAGATGGCACTCGACGGTGGAGGCGAGAGAGGTGCCGTCCGGTTTCTCGTGATAGCGCTCGACCACCTCGTAATGCGTGATCGCCTCGCGTGCATCGTCGCTGTCTTCGCGTTTGACGGCCCGTTTCGTCCGGTCGCCCGCCCGCCCCAGCGGTGCGTCGATCTTGCCCTTCAATTGGCGCGGCCGGCCCCAGACTACGGCGCGATAGGCGCGCTCGAGCGGCCCGTTGCGGCCATGGTCGGCGAACTGATCCGAAAGGTGGCGGTGTGCGGCATCGTTCTTCGCGACCACCATGACGCCGCTCGTGTCCTTGTCGAGGCGATGCACGATACCGGGGCGCTTGACGCCGCCGATGCCGGAAAGGCTGTCGCCGCAATGGTGGATGAGCGCGTTGACGAGGGTTCCCGTCCAATTGCCGGCGCCCGGATGCACGACCAGACCGGCCGGCTTGACCAGTACGATCAGGTCGGCATCCTCGTAAAGCACGTCGAGCGGGATCGCCTCACCCTTGGGTTCGGGATCCTCCGGCTCGGGCAGTGCAATCCGGAAGGAGTCGCCGGGATGAACCTTTCGCTTCGGTTCGGTGACGGTCGCGCCGTTGATCGAGACGGCTCCTTGCTCGATCAGGCTCTTGATGCGATTGCGCGAAAACTCGCCCGCAAGCGCTTCCGTCAGGAAGGCGTCGAGGCGCCCGGCCGCGTCATCGCCTGCCGTCAGGACTTTCCTATTGCCGGGCGCTTGTTTAAAGGGATCGTTCATTCCGTTCCAATTCCGATAGAAAGCCGACCATGACCGCAATCGAGCCTGAAGAACAGGAAGACAAGCCGCTTGACCCCGCGATGGAGAACGTCCGTCGCAAGATGGTGCGCCTGCAACTCGTCTCGGCCGGCGTGATGCTGGTGATGCTTATGGCCGTCCTCGGGGCGATTGTCTACAAGCTGACCCGCACGGACGGAAGCGCCGAGGCGGCGCAGCCGGCCCTGAGCGTGCCCGGCGATGCGCCGGTAAGTGCCATTGCGGCGCTGCCGGCCGGCTTCTCGGTGAGCAATGTGGCGCTTTCCGGCTCGCAGCTCGTCTTCTACGGCAGTTTGCCCGGTGCGGAGCCGCGTGCGATCGTTTTCGACATCAAGGCTGGCCGCATCGTCGCCGACGTCACGGTCAGGACCAACTGACGACATGACTGAGCCTCTCCTTCGCATCGACGACCCGGCGGACCCGCGCATAGCCGGGTTCCTGTCGATCAAGGAGCGCGATCTGACGGGACGGCAGGGCCGCTTCATCGCCGAGGGGACCGTGGTGCTCAGGATGCTTGCGGCTGCGCATCGCGAAGGGCGCGGCATCGCAGCCGAGGCGATCCTGCTCCTCGAGAGCCGGGTCGCCGGCGTCGCGGAGCTGCTCGCGCAGTTTCCGCCGGACGTTCCGGTCTATGTGGCCGCCAGCCGCGTCTTCGACGCGATCGCCGGGTTCAACATGCATCGCGGCGTGCTGGCGCTCGGCCGGCGCGATGCCGCGCCGGGCCGCGATGCGCTGATTGCAGGCTTACCGCAGTCGAGCCTCGTGCTCGCCGCCTGCGGCATATCGAACCACGACAATATGGGATCGCTCTTTCGCAACGCTGCGGCCTTCGGGGTCGATGCGGTGCTGATGGACTCGACGAGCTGCGATCCGATGTACCGCAAGGCAATCCGCGTATCCGTGGGGTCGGTGCTGACGCTGCCCTTCGCGCGCGAGGGTACGGCGGCGGAGCTGATCGAACGTCTTCAGACGGCAGGTTTCGTCGTCTGGGGTTTGTCCCCGCGCGGCACCGCCGACATCAACGCAATCCCGCCGGCGCCGCGCACCGCATTGCTTGTCGGCACCGAAGGCGAGGGACTGCCCGAAACGATCCTTTCGCAAATCCGCACGGCCCGCATCCGGCAGCGGCCCGGCCTGGACAGCCTCAACGTGGCGATGGCGGCGGGCATAGCGCTGCATCAGGTTGCAAGCATCAACGGCAGGATTTGAGCGCAACGGCGAGCGTTTAGGCAAGATGGGTGCGGATGCTGCCCCTCATCCCGCTGCCGCGACCTTCTCCCCGCCATGCGGGGAGAAGGGGCCAGCCGCAGGCTTGAAAGCTGATCTCCAGGGAGGACAATCCAGGCGAGACATCGCCGCTTGTGCCTTCGCCCCGCTTGCGGGGAGGAGGTGCCGGCAGGCGGATGAGGGGCATGCCGCCTTCGCCAGGCGCCCTGATCTCATTCGGGCTCCAGCATCTCCTTCACCCGCCGCGCCAGGCTCCTTCGGCCTGCCTGCCCTTCGGCATCCTCGCCGGCAAGAAGGCCGTGGATGGGCGAGGTGTCGCCCTCGCGCGTCGCCGTCAGGGTGACCATGCCAGCCGCGATCTCGGCCATCTCCTCGCGGAGCGCCTCGTCGTGAGCAGCCGATTTGGAGCCGACAAGGCGTTCGGAGAGCGCTGTCGCCCGGTTTCTGAGATCGTCGGAAAGCGCGGTCGTGTCGAGGCCTTCCGTCGCGGCGTCGTGCCCGTCCGCATGCTTCGAACGCTTCGCACCGCGCGTTTTGACCTGCGACCTCAAATGGGCGATCTCTGCCGCGCGCTGTTCGAGGGCACTTTCGCGGTCGGCATTGGCCGCCGTTTCGCGGGCGAGCCGGTTTTCGAGTTGATGCATGCGTGCCTCGTCTCCGGTGAGGCGCAGCTCCATTTCCCCGGCGCGGGCGGTTTCTGCCTTCAGGTTGGCGCGCAAAGTCTCGCGCTCGTCATGCATCGCTCTCATCCGGCTCTTCAAGTGCTCGATTTCGGTGTCGCGCGCCGCAAGGTCTATCTTGAGGCCGTCGAGGTCCGCGCTCTGCTTGTCGATCCGGCTCTGCAGCGAGCGCACGGTCTCGGAATTCGCACCGTTCTCTCGTGCCGAGCTCTTGGCAGCCGCCTCCATGCTTTCCAGGCGTTGCTCCAGTTGACGGATGGCAGAGCGCATGGTGGCCGCCTCGACGTTCATATCCGCCAGCTGCGCCTGAAGTTCGGTGTTTTCGCTCACCAGATGGCGCGTGTCCCTCAGGGTTCTTTCATGCTGAACCATCAGCGCGACAGCCTTGTCGCGCTCGCGGCGCAGCGCCTGAAGCGTCTTGGCGTTTTCGACGGCATAAGTCGCGCGCGCCGCATCCCTTTGCGCGCGCACTTCCTGCGGGCTCAGAGGCATCGTTGCCTTCAGCCTGTCCTCCGCAAAGCGCACGATGCGCCTTTGGATGGCGGGTGCGACGAGAAGGCCGATGACGACCGCCGTCAGGAAGCCCAGGGCAAAGAGGAGCGCATATTCAATCACGTGCGGGCCGTTTCAGTGTGGACCGGGTCTGCAGCAGGCAGTCATTCGCGTTCATGCAGTAAGCATGATGCAGGAAATGCTGCAACAATTACCGCAAGCTTGCACGTCTTTTCGAAGGGCAGTTCATCGGCGCCGTGCCGCGGGCGCCTCAGAAGGGGTTCCAGGTCGGCTGCTGCGTCAGCTTGAGATAGCCGACATTGATACCGAGCCTCGCGCCGATGCCGGTGCGGATCGGCACCACCACGACATGTTCGTCCGTCAGCACCGTCATGCCGACGCCGGCGACCACGTAAGCCGAACCGGAGACGCCGCCGAAGCGCTTGTAAAGAGCCGGGACGCTCGGCAGATTGTAGACGAGCATCATGGCGCGGCTGCCCTGGCCGCCCCAGTCGAGCCCGAGTGACGGGCCCTGCCAGAAGACGCTGTGCTGCCCCACATTCTTGGTATGGAGCTCGCCCTCGCCATAGGTGACGCCGGCGATGAAGGCACCGGATCCTTCCTGGCCGAGGATATAGCCGTTCGGCAGGCCGTAGCGCTCGAAGGCGCGCTCGACGACCTTGGCAAGGCCCCCGGACGTTTCGCCGAAGAAACCATGACCGGCGTCGACGATCTCCTGCATCGTGTACTGGCTTGAGTTTTGCGATTGCGCCTGTGCGCCAGAGGTGCCGGCGATCAGGGTGCCGGCCACCAGGGCCATCATGGTCACAATAGCGCGGACAGCCATCAGGGTGGTCTTCATCATCGGCTGCATCGTTTCCTCCGTCGGGGCGCGAAAGCGGCTCGCGCGCCGGCCGTCATGACCGGCTCTTCCATCGGCTGCGCCGTCGGTGCCGGCACGGGCCATTTTCACAAGCATGCGCGCGGGACGCACTAGCATTTGGAACGAGTGCACCTTATCGGCTTCCAGGAACCCACCTGAAATCGGGGTGCTCCGACAATTTGAACGGATCATCTTAACAATCGGTTTACCAAATGTTTTTCGAAGTCGTTTAGTTAACAAAGGGTTAAGGGCGGGTTATCCAAGGGTTATCCAAATGGGGTTATCCAAGCGCCTACTTTACAATCTTCAAGCCGGGCGCCTTTCTCCTTTTTGCCTCGCCAGCGGCGACCTTGTCCATGGCATTGATTGCTAGATGCACTTGCCGCGCCTTGCGCGAATATAGCTCTGCCTGCGATGGGCTGTTATGGCCGAGAACGTCCATCATTTCGCGCGTTGATGCTCCAGTTTCCGCCATTCTCATGCCGAGGGCTTTTCTCAGGCCATGGCACGAAAGGGCGAGGTCGCCAGCAAGCCGTCCGGCGGGCAAGCCAGCAGCGCGCACCCATTGAATCATCCGGCCCGATAGAGTGCGAGGGCTGTAACCCCGCTTCCAAGATGAAAGCAATACAAAGTCAGTGTCGCGCGAAAGCGGCGCAAGTTCGTGCGCTAGTTCGGGTGTGATTGGCAGGAAAACCGTCTGCCCTTTTTTCTTTTTCCGGCCCTTGAAAGGCAGGATTTCGAAGCCCTCGACGGTGCGCTCTTCCCCGTTGATTATCATGCGTTTTGTCGTCAGATGATCCCATCGCAGGCGAGCGATATCGGAGGCGCGCAGGCCAAGCCAGACCCCCAATGCGAAGGCAACGCGAGGCGTGCTGCCGAGGGGATAGAACTGTTCAAACTGATCACATTGCTCGGGCGTCCAAGTCGCGTGGCCGTCTGTATCGTGCCGATAGTCCTTCATCATCTTGTAGGTGGGGTCAGCTGTTATCCACTCGTTTTCGATGCCGATCATGATCAGTTTCGAAATGCAGATCAGCATGATTTTCTGCATGGTCGGCGTGTCTTTGTGGAACTGCAGCCATTGTTTAACGTGCGTGCGCTTGACCTCTGCAAGGGGGCCGTCGCCGATGATTTCACTGCCCGCCTTGCGCGTCAGCAGCGTCTCGATCAGGCGCCCGTAGCGGTCGCGCGTCGAGAAATCGAGTTTCAGCCATGCGCCCGACTCTTTCAGCAGTTTGTAAGCATGCTTGATACTTCGCGGGCGGACGCCGCCGGCCAGCAAAATCACGTTGGTCTTTGCGGGGCGCCCGCCGACAATCGCCTCATAGGCGGCGTCGAATTCGGCTGAGTGGGGCTCGCCGGGAATAACGGTGTCCTTGTGACCGGCCTTTCGGAACCGCCAGCGAGTTTTGCCGTGGCGATCTGTGAAGGATGAAACATGGGGATAATCGGGATGCTTAGGCATCGTCGCGTCCTCCAAGCGGCCACGGCCTCGATATCGCTTGCATGGCAAGCAAAAGCGTTTTCGGATAGCGGAAGCCGCGCCCCTGCTCGATCCCCTGTAGAGTGCGGGTGGGGAGCCCGAGCAGGCGGGCGGCGGTGTCGGCGGAAAGCCTCTTTCCGCGCCATTCCTTGACGGCGCTGGCTAGGGCTTCTGGAGTCATCTGGTCTTGCATCTTGCGGTTCCTTTCCCCTTGATTGGGGACCGCACTCTGCGCATAGTGCGCAAAACGTTGCAACGCAGGGTGCGCACTCTCCTATGAAAAAGCGCGATCAAAATAATTGCCGCGCTCTTGATGAGGCAATTCGCTGAAAGCGATGTCCAATTCCACGCGATCCCATACCCGCCGGCCATCGATCGCGCGGGCTTTCGGCATCCGGCGGTCCCTTACCATCTCGTCAAACTTTGTCAGGCCGACGCCGATATAGCGCGCGGCCTCTTCCCGGCTTAGGCCGCGCGGCGGGTAATAGATCGTGTCGGATTTCGGGGCGGTCATAGCGGCAACCTCGTCTGCAATTCCTCCTCATCGGCCCACCGCGAATAGTCGTCCGCGATTGCCTGCATAACCTCGATTTCATGCTCGGCGGATTGCTGCCGCATGCGGCCCTCGGCGACGAGCCGGGAATAGACCCACCGCCGCTGCTTGACCTCGCGGGCGGCGCAATTTGCTTTTTCGCGGTAGCTGATCATTGGCGTGTCATCTCCCTATCCGGGTGCCCCTCTGGGCCGAAAAGGATCATCTCGTTGACGTGGATCAGATCGCCGACGTTCTTGATAAGGGCGTCGAGCATCTTCTTGCGCATGCCCGGCGACCATCCGGCAATGAAGGTGGCGACCAGATCGGCAAGCACGACGCTCTGGACCTCCGGCGGGTGGCCGGCCAAGTGCGGCTTAATCGCGTCAACGATCAGATTGACCTGATCGCAGATTTCCTTTGCCTCTTCCTTCGTGACGACCATTGCCGTTCTCCTTTGGCTTGGCGGCCAGCGCATGGAGATAGCGGGTCGCCTCCGGGCCTTTGATATCGCCCCGAATTAGCTGTTCCGCCGTTCGGCAGCACGCCTCAACAAAGGGGATATCGTCGGGCAACTGTTGCACCCACGCCGCCTTGACGGTCGGGGCGAGGTTTTCGAGCTTCCACTGCGCCGAGGTTTCCTCATCGGTCGCGAATTGCAGAAACTTCGCGATGCATTCGTCCCGATGCGGGGTGGCAGTGGCGGCGGGGTTGCCTTCGGGATTGGGGGATTCGCCACCGCCGCTGCCTGCGTCGGCCTCGCTTGAGGATGAGGCCGGCGGTTCATCGTCGCCGGGATCGGGCGACTCATTGGAAAGCGTCTCGGGATCGATGCCAGTCACGCGCTGCAAATACAGCATGGCGTCTTCGTAGAATTCCTCAAATTCGGGCTCGGTCAGATCATTCAGGCTGCGCGGGTACATGATCCGCACGTTGCCGGCCTTGCCGCCGTCGTCCATCAGCCCGAACGTCCGCTTTATCGCGTTCGCGGCGTCTTTAACGGTGCGCCAGGGCGTGTTGCAATTCCTGATAACGAGTCCGAGGATCGCCCAAAATTTGCGGCGCTTCTTGCTTTGCGGATCGGTGATCGGCTGGACGAACATCGTCGTGCCATGCCGGTACGACTCGAGCCTTTCGGCGGAAAAGGCATCGGCCGGCGTAAGCTTGCCGGGGCCGACTGTCAGTCGGAGCGGGGGGATATCGTTCTTCATTGCTCTATTCCCATCAATCGCCGTGAGAACCGCGAATAGGTCGCGCCCATCCTCTGGTAGATCAGGCGGTCGGCATCGCGGTCGCTTTCCAGCGCCTTTTCGTAATTGAGGGCGGCGAGGCGCTGGTATTGCTCGGCACGCCACAATTGCTCCTCGTCCTTCGTCATGCTGGCACCCGATCGGCCAGCAGGGCGTCAAAGCGTTTCCGCATGCGCTTGAGTTCCGACATCGCCCCGCGCCCGTCGCGCTTGGCGACCTCCTCCAGATGGGGAATGCCCGAGGCGATGGACGCCTCGATTTCGGCGCGGGTCGCGGCGCGTCCGCCTGCATAGAATTCGAGCCCTTCCGGCTCGCCGACGAAGAACAGGACGCCGTTTGAAACCTGCATCAGGCTATAGAAGCGCGTGACCCAAATCGCGGTCACGCCGGGATTGCGCTCGATCATGATCCCGGCGACCTCGCGGGCCTCGGGCAGATCGCGCTCGCGGCGCTTGGCGTTGGGATTGGAAAGAAAGGGGCATGCCTTGGCGGCAAAGACCGCGCAGTCGTAATGCGATGGTGGCTCGGAAGATACCCGGTTTATGCAGCACATCGGGCCGAGGGCGAACGCCTTGCGGGTGCCCATGACATCGCCGCAAATCCAGCAAAGGTTCCGCCTGACGCTTGCGGCCATGTGGTCGTGGCTGACGAGGCGAAAATCCGGTTCGCCTTTCTTGTCCACGACGCCGACAAACTTCGGGATGGGGAAGCCTCGCTTGTCGCGAGGCAACCGGGCGATGCGGGAGGGCATATGCTTGAATTCGCGCCGGCTCATTTTTTCAGCACCTCCCTTGCGCGGACGAGGGCGGCGCCGAACGTCCATGGCTTGGGCTGCGCTACTCGGTTCCAGCCGGGCGGCAAATCGCGCGCGTCCAGCCCATAGCGGCGCAGATGCGCCCGTTCGGAGTCGACGAACGCATGGGGGAAGCCACGGCAGCGGAGATATTGCGCCAGCAAGCACTCGCGGCAGCTGATGTAATCATAATATTGCTCCGGGTCCTGCGCGGCCAACCAATCGATCAGGGCGGCATTGTCGAACGTCGGTCTCATTTCGGATCCTCCTTTTCCATCTCGCGCAGGCGGCGCGCTTTGATCTTCTGGCAAATCTCTTGATCAAGGTCGGAGCCTTCGAACCGCGCCATGGGGTCAAGCTCGGTCCAGACTTCCTCCACGCTCGCGGCGTCTTTCGCCTCGGCCAGCCGGTCGCGCAGTTCGTCAAAGAATTCCGCGTCGGGGATTGCGTCGGCATCGACGCCGCCCATTTCCTCGCGATCGGGGTCGGGCTCGTCATCAAGGGGGGAGGCCGAGTCTACCGGCGGCTGCCCGGTCCCTGACTCGACCTCCGTCGCGTCACCCTGCGCCGTCTGGATTTTTTCACCAGCAGGGCTCTGCTGACCTATGCGCGGCGCGCGCGGCGCTGGCGGCAATAGGGCAATGTTCTGGTCTTCGGCGATCCGCCGGCCCTCGTCCTCGTCGTAGATGCCGGCAAAGCCGAAGGCATAGCGGGCGCATTGCATCAGCGCCTTGTGGCGCAACATGCGGTTCTTCATTTTCCATGGATCGGTGTCGCGCCAGCACTCGGCGAGGTATTCGGTGACGGCGGTCGGGTGGCTTCGGTCCTTGCGATGCATGATGCACGTACAAGAAATCGGATCGCCGTTGGCATCGCGCTCCCACGTGAATTCAAAGCCATCGCAAGCCGGATGCGAATTGACGAGGTTGATCCACCCGTCAATCGAGACGATCGGCACGACGCCGCCGCCGCGCTTCGGATAGGCGAAAATCTCGCGCGTCAGCGGGTTAAGGTCGTATTTCTTGGCGACCAGTAGGAACGCGGCAAATTCCTCGCGGGTCAGCGGCCGGAATTGCTCGCCCTTTTTTGGCGTCGGCGAGCATTGCGCCCGCACCGTCATTTCGAAGGCATCGGCCTCCATGCCGAATTGCCCGGCCATATCGATCAGCACCGACCGGCGTGGCGCTTTTGCAAGCTGGTTCATACGACTGTCCTTTCCTCGACAATCTCCATTCCAGGCACCGCGACGTTGGCTTTCGCCAAGCGCGCGCAGGCCTTATCGGCGGCGTCCTTGATTTCTTGGCTGTCCTTGATCGAGGCGAGGAAGGTGTCGTTATCCACGATCCGGCCGACGCGGCGGGTGCGCAGCGATGTCTTCGCGCCAGTCCGCCCGGCTTGCGGGCGCCTGTATTCCGCCTCGCGTTCGGCCTCTTTCGCGGCGGCCAGCTTTTCGCCGGCCTCGCGCTCGGCCTCGGGCGTCTTTGCCTTGCTCAACGTTTCCTCGGCCTCGCGGCGCAAGCGCTCGGCTTCGGCGGCGGCGGCCCGCACGCGCTCCTTTTCAATCCGGTCCTGCTCTTGGAGCCACGCAAGCTGATGGCGTTTCAGGAGCTTCTGCAGCCCCTCGGGCTCCTCGCGCAATTCGCGCCATTTGGAGTCGATCTTCCGGGCCTTGACGAGAACCGGCGCCTTTTCATCGGCGTGCAGCTTGTCGGCCCGATTGGCGATATCTTTGAGCCGCCGCGCCCATATGGCCGCCTTGTCGGCTTCCTCCTTGCTGGCAATCGGTTTTTTCAGGAAGGCGAGGGCCTGTTCCCTTTCGCCGACCCATTCGATCCGCAGAGCCTCGTATTCATCAGCCCCGGCGCCGCTGTTGTGGCCAAAGCCGGCCGCTGGCCGCTCGGGCTCGTCGGCCCATCCGTTGCCGGCCTTGGCGCGGTCAAACGCTTCCTCGCTGATAGGCTGCTTGACCGCCCACAGAAACAAATCCTCGATCTGCTCGCGATCGACGGGGCGGCCGGATCGCGTCGCGTACCAATCGCCGTCAGCGCCCCGCCAAAACTGCACCGGCTCCCAATCGCCGTCCTTGCGGCGGACTCGGAAATAGCCGGTCCAAGGCTCGCCTGGATGAATGGTGAGTTTTCCGGTGCCAATCTTGCTCGGATCGGCGAGCGCGGCCTGCCATTTATCCCAATCGTTTTGCACGAAGTCCTCCCTTTGATGGAGATCTTTATGAAAACAATAATTGCACATACCCGCAAGAGGCGTGTAAATGATATTTGCAAAATGGGAGGAATCTCTTCGCTGGCTAAGGTCGAACGAGACCTGCGCGGAGAATCGCCCCCGAAGCGCTTCTGGCGGCATCGGGCGGCGTCAAGATATCCAAAGGTGTATTATCGATCGGCTCGCGCGATGGACCGGGCGGCCTGCTGCTTGGCGCGCATAATGTCGATATCGGCGTCGGTCAGCGTCATCGAGATCGGCGCGCGCCGTGGGAAATGAAGGTGGTAATTGAATTGCTCGGCGGCCGGGTTGAACCGGACATGGCTCCTCTGCACGTCCGGGCGCGCGGCGCGCCGGATCACCTCGGCGAATTGCCGGGCCGGGTAGGGGGCATTTCGAACGCTGGAGATCATCGCTGCGAGGGCTTGGCTGGCCTCATGCTGGAGCCAAGCGGCGTCGTCAAACGATCGGATCAAAACGGCCATTCGCCGGCCGTCCTCCGTTTGCAGGTGGGCGACGAAATGATCGCCCACAGCAACGACGTGAAAATTTGTCAGGGCCGGGGGAAGTCCATCCTCTGAATCAATTGCTGACGATACCAAGAGTCTACCCATAACCGCATGAATCCTCTCATAAAGTTGGTTTCCGCCGCTTTGAATATTCCCCCGCTTTAGTCACCTCGGGCAAGTCAAGACCCGAGTCCTTGTCGCCCCCTGGCTCCTTCCGTCCTAATGCTCGCAGCCGGTTGTCAATCATGGTCTGAAAGTGCTCATAGAGCGTTTCGTATTCCTCCGGCGGCAGCAGTTCCAGCTTCGCATCGATGCTCGGCTTTGCGATCGGGGTGCCTTTCCCCTCGGCAAGCCAGACCCACGAAATGTTGAATTCCTTGGCGATCATCATCAGGTGATCGCGCTTCATCCCGACGCCGATCTCCCAATTTCCTACGGCGCCTCGGGTCACCCCAAGGCGTTCAGCGAAATCAGATTGTCGGTGATATCCGAGAATTTCTTTCCTGAGAAATCTGATGCGTTTGCCAAGCTGGATAAGCTCTGCATGCTTCTCAGCCTCCCTTTTTTTTCCCGCCGCTAGTTCAGCGCGGCTCCCTACTTTCCTTTTCGCACTCGTCACAGGTGCATTTCCCCCACCTAGGTTCAACCATGCCACACGCCAGCTTAACTTGTCACCGTGAAATTCTCAAAATGTCTTGATCCCTCGTGAAAATGTTGTTTACATTTGTAGCATGAACGTGAGCAAAGAAAATTTATCCACTGATCCTCGCGCCATTGCATGTGAGGCCGCCAAAACGCGCGCAGGCGGGGCGAAGTTCCTTGCCCAACGGCTCGGCGTTTCGCGCCAGCTGGTCCATGCCTGGAAAATCATCCCGGCAAAGCACGTGCTGCGCGTCGAAAGGGAAACCGGCATTTCCTGCCACATTCTGCGCCCCGACGTATTCGGCCCGGCGCCAGCGAATAAGGAGGCGGCGGAATAGCCGCCTGATGTGTCCGCCGACCATGCCCCGGCCGGCGGGAAAGGCCACCGCGCCCCCACTCTCCCGCCGTGGGGCTTTCCTTCCCTCCACGGCGCCCTCGCGACGCGGTGGCCGCCCCTAACCCAAGAGGAGGCCCCCAATGCCCGCCACCATCGGCGATAATTCCAAGGACCTTACGCCAGCCGAGCAAAAGGCCCTCTACATGCACCACTTCGGCGCCATCCTGAAACAAACCGAGATATGCAAAGCCGAGAACGCCGAGCGCCTAAAGCTTCGCAAGCAGGCCAAGGCGGACGGCATCGTCCTCGCCGACATCGATTTCGGCCTCCGCTGCGCCCAGATCGAGGACCCTTCCGTCATCGTCAATGAGCAGAAGCGGCGCGCCGAGATCGGCGGCTACTTCGCACTTCCGATCGGCGCTCAATCAGAATTCGACTTCGACCGCGAGCGGGCCGTCGATCGCGCATGGCGGGAGGGCGAAAGGGCTGGATATGAAGCCGTCAACGCCGACACCAACCCCTATGACGAGAATTCGGCACAGGGCCGGGCATGGGCGAAGGGCTGGAAAGAGGCGCAGGCGGAAATGGCCGCTAACCTACAGTCCGCCATGGAAAAGAAGCAGGCCGATCGCGTGCAGAAGGCCGCCGATCTGGCCGCCGCTGATGATGGCGAGAACGATCCCGAGGACGACCACGAGGCCGATCCGGCCGAAGCCGCCGAATAGGGGGGCCGCCGCCATGCAACCCGAGAAAGTAATCTGGAAAGAGGCCGACCGGGACAAGGTGGCCGAGATGCTCAAAAAGGGCTGGTCGGCCGCAAAGATCGGCCAAGCGATGGGGATTTCCCGAGGCGCGGCCATCGGCCGGATTTTCCGCAATGACCGATTAAGGACGCTGATGAAGCGCCCGCCCAAAGCCGCAAGCCCGAGGAGGTGGCCGGTGAAGAAAGGCGCGCGCTCGACCGGGAAAGAGAACCCGGCGCCGGTCCTCCAGCTGCCGCCGCCACCCATGCGGCTTGTGCCGCTAGCCGAGTTGAAGCGCGGCGATTGCCATTGGCCGGCGAGCCCCCATGGGGCCGCCCCGGATCAGCATCTATTTTGCGGCGCCGGCACCCGCAAGGGCGAGAAATGGTGCCCCTATCATCAGCTGATCGGCTATCAGCCTCGGGCGCCGCGCCATGGGTAAGCGTTCCGACTTCCCCCGGCGCAAGGCGGACGATTACGCCACGCCCTTGAAGGGGGTCACGCCAGTGCTCCCGCATCTTCGCGCCGAGGGGATCGTGACCTTTGTCGAACCGTGCGCGGGCGCCGGCAATCTGGTTGCGCATCTATGCCGCTTTGGCTTCCTTTGCGCTTTTGCCCGCGATCTGCGCGACGGCTTCGACGCCCTGACCTGCGATCCAAACACTTTCCAAGGCGCCGACGCCGTCGTGACGAACCCGCCGTGGACGCGGGCGGCGCTCCATCCGATGATTGAGCGCTTTTCCGATATCCTGCCGACATGGCTCCTGTTTGATGCCGATTGGGCGCACACCAAGCAAGCGGCGCCCTACCTCGATTATTGCTCCCACATCGTCTCTGTCGGCCGGCTCAAGTGGATACCTGACACGAAGCACCAAGCCAAGGATTCCTGTGCGTGGCACCGCTTCGACCGCCGGCATTCTGGCGGCCCGCACTTCATCGGCCGCCCCTCAAAT
Organism: Sinorhizobium meliloti; assembly: GCF_017876815.1. NCBI lineage: Bacteria > Pseudomonadati > Pseudomonadota > Alphaproteobacteria > Hyphomicrobiales > Rhizobiaceae > Ensifer > Ensifer meliloti. The sequence goes on from NZ_JAGIOS010000001.1 coordinate 2,010,381, forward strand.
GAAATCGCAAAAAGTTACGTGGAGGCGGCGCAATGACTGCGGAACTCGCCCGATACGATGCCATGTGCCGGGCCATCGATGAGGCCTACCAAATCGATGAGGTCAAGGATATCCGGGACAAGGCGCTGGCGTTGGAGGTCTATTCCCGGCAAGCGAAAAACATCGAAGCGGAACGCCGCGCGTGTGAAATCCGGCTCCGGGCCGAGCGCAAGGCCGGCGAGCTGCGGCGCCAAGAGGAAAAAAGCAGGGGCGGGCGACCTGCAAAAAACCCTCCCGACCAAGCCGGGAAGGTTTCGACCAATGCGGAGCGCCGCGCCGAACTCGGGATTTCAAAAGATCAGGACGAGCGCTGGCAAAAGCTCGCTGCGGTTCCCAAAGAGGAATTCGAGGCGGCACTCGCCGAGCCGGGCGTGCCGACCGCGAACAGCATCATCGCGAAGATTGCTGAAAAGCGATCGAAGCCCATGGACAGCGCCGCCCTATGGCTTTGGGGCCGCATGAAGGACTTCGAACGGAACGGAATTCTGGCCGACGATCCCGACCGCGTTTGGGCGGAAATGGCGGATCACATGCGGGCAGATATGCGCCGGCTGGTACCGCGCGTCTGTGAATGGCTCAACCAATTGGAGGCGTCAAATGCCGAACAAGGGAACATCGGAGGCCGCGAGGCTGCGCGAAATTCTGTCCGCCGTGTATGAGCGGCGGAAAGATGAAGCCCGCGTGAGCCCGTCGTGGCTGGCGACCGAGGCAATGACCGAGCTTGACCCGGATCGGGAGGCGCCGCCTCTGGTCTATCTCGGTTGCCACTTGGAGCTACGCCAGATCGCGCGGGAATTCTGCCGAAAGCGCTTCGAGCCGGAAGATGATGGGGAGGCGCATGATCTTTTCCCCGATCTACAGGCCCGCTATCCAACGGCGCGCTCATCCAAGGATGACCCCGAATATGTGAAACTCGAATGTCTGAATCGCGACGACATTGCCTTTAACGTCAACCGGCTTCGGTCTGAGGCCGCGCGCAAGCTGGCACACGCCGACGCTTTGGAAGAATACGGCGAGTTGCGGGCGGCCTGATAATGCTGATCCTCGGCCTCGACCAGTCCATAACACGCACCGGGTTCGCGCTCTACGAATACCCCGGTGACGAGCGAGACATGCGCTGCGGCTCGTTTTCGTGCAAGGACGCGGGCGATCCCGAGGAAAAATGCGAACTGTTCGCGCGCCAGTTCAAGCGGTTGGTCGGGCCGAAAGATCGCCGCCCCGATTTCATCGTGTGGGAGCGCGCCCGGCGGCGCATCTCGGCCTATCCCAAGAAGCCTAACCCCGATCTGCTCGGGCTCGGCGGCGACGATCCCGCCATCTGGACCGTCAACGCCGATCAGCTGCTCTTGCCGGAAATCCAAGGCATCATCCGGGGCGAGGCAATCAGCTACCGCATTCCGCATGAGTCGGTCCCGCCGGCCACATGGCGCGCCGCGATCTATGGCAAGGGCGGCGGCAAGCTGTCGCGCGCCGACGCCAAGGCGCAAGCGAGGGCCTATTGCAAGGCGCTTCGGATCGCGGCCGGCAACGAGGACGAGGCCGAGGCCGCATGCATCGCCAGATGGGCCGCGACCTGCTCGCAAAAACTCCGCCTCCTATTTGCCGAGGCGGCAGCATGACGGCGGAACGGTGGATGCGCTTCTATCCGTCCGACTGGCTCGGAGACCCCGCCTTGCGCACATGCAGCTATGCCGCGCGCGGCCTCTGGGTGGACATGCTTTGCCTCATGGATGCCGCTAAGCCTCGCGGTCATCTCAAGCTAGGTCGCCAGAAGGTCGATGCACAGACGCTCGCCACGCTGACAAACGGCACGCCGAGGCGGGTCGAAAAGCTGCTGGCCGAACTGCAAAAAGCGGGCGTTTTTAGCGTCAATTCGAGGGGCACGATCTACTCCCGGAAAATGGTACGTGAAGAAAAGTGGAGCAAAAAGGGAAAAAAGATGTCGGCGGCTCGGTGGTCGAAAACTGCTGAAAATAAAGCGGAATTCGGCACAAGCAATGCTCGCAGCATGACTCCAGAATCCAGAGTCCATAATAAGCAAGAATCTTGTAGCTCTAGACTCGGAGCCGCGCGCGCGAAGCGCCACCATCAGCCCGACCACGATCCCCCCGATTTCAGCAACGATCCAGTGAACCCAAGCGAGGCGCTTTTGCGCACTCGCATCGTCAAGCATTGAACCGAACGGAGGAAGCTATGGAGCTAAGTGAGTCGCGGCAGCGTTCAGGTTGCTGTCAACGGGGATTGCTAGAAGGTTTGTTATCCGGACAGCAGACGGGAGCGATTGAAGTGGCAAACGTCATGAAATTCCAATGTGCCCGATCACGGCGTCGCGAGCGACGCAGACCATACGCAAACACCTCACGAAACAGGGAAACTCCAATGAAAAGATCATCAGACAAGACCCACGCAGGTCTCGCGGCATCGCCGCAATTTCGGTCTTGCTGGCTGCGCACAATACTTGCTGGGACCGCGCTGGTCCTGGCGACGACTGCTCAGGGTCCGACCGCAAGCGCCGGCGCCGTCTACGGTTTCACGCAAGTCGTGTGCGCGCCTGAGGACAAAGTCTGTGAGTTGGGCCGTGAGGCAGAACACCAGAACTTCGTGGAAGGGTGCAGAGAGGCCGGTGGTACTTCGGAGGGTAATACGTGCGTAATTTAGGAGTTAGGCGACGCGGGTGCGCGGCGTTAAGATTGACCGGGCCATGCGCTTCAATGCGCATGGCCCCGAAGGGCTGATCAATGGCAAGGCTCCCGGTCTGCCATCACGTTTGAACGATCACCAGCACGGAACTGGCTCTCAAACCGCATCGCAAAATCTACCAGGACATCGTCGCTCATTGCTGCGACGCCCGCCGCAAGCTCCAAAGTCAGCCTCGGCGCATCATGTCCATCGGGCAGAGAATGGGCAAATAGGTCTTGATCAATGAGAGGCCGTATTGACCACAGAAATACAGAAATTGAGGAAGAACCCATTTATCTGCCAAGCGACAAGATGAACTCTTGCTCGCAGCCAGCGCGCAGAACCTCAGAAGGTTGGCAAAGCTCAGGCCTGGGCGTGAATGCCCACGCGAGTGCAGCAATAAATTTGCGAACCCCTAAAACACCGCCCAGAGGCTCCGACCGCGCTCAAACTCGAAGTGTTTTCAAAGATATCCGCCCAGGAGCCGTGATTAAAAATCTAACGGCCGTGCGAGTGCCGCGCGAAACCCCAAAAAACTCATAGTTGTATAGGAGCGACGAAAGGTTGTAGTTTGCCCATGCTTATTCGACCAATGCTTACCTAATGCTCTGAGTGGTGGACCTAGGTCGAAAAGGTCGAACTTTTGACGATAGCAGAAGGCCCGAGCCGTCGCCTAACGGCAGCAGGCTTCCATACTCACTTCTCGGTTCAGGCAATTTGGGATTGGCTTATTAAATCTCTGATGGTGCGATCGCTTCGATCGTCACATCGCTAACTGGAGCGTAAAAATGGCAGATAGTTATCTAAGGTACGGCGATACGTTGAGGATAGCCAACTCATACGGAGGACAGTTGAAGGGCGGCTATCTCGGTACTGGCGGGCCGTCGAACGTACCTGGTGCTGTGAGCACTGTTGGCGCCTATACGGACCCCAACAAGTTCACGCTATGGAAAATATTGCCGGGCGGCGATCAGAAACTTAGACAAGTCGTTAACAGTGGTGATCGGATTCGCCTTAAAAATACCAGCGTTGAAGATACCAGCGATGAAAATACAAATTTGCTGGCATTATTCAGCTCCAAACCGGCGGCTACTAACGGTTATCCCGTGGGTACCACCAATATTCTTGATGATGAAAGGATTACCCCCGCCTGGTACATCCTTGTTAGTACCCGAAGTGAAACCAATGATCCAGGTTTGGTCGACCGGAATGACATATTTTTGGTCGCTAGTTTTGGTCCACGGGCAAGCGTTTTGGACACCAACGGCGTAGGCAGTGGCGGTTTCAGATACGACGTCACGGGTGCCCGTCTCGTCAATCGTGACGGCGGAAGCGGCTCTTGGGTAGTGCAGACGTCATTGACGCCGGATTGAACGCGGGTAGCTTGTCGGATACTGTATACGGGCCTCAGCTCAAGGTAGAGCGCGAGGCCCGTTTGCCTGCTGAGGGACATGCGCCACCAAGGCGTAATATAAGGCGAACCTTTCGCACTAAGCAGTCAGTGCGACTGATGCAAAAGGGAGGACATCATGAAGTGGACAAATGGCGACTGCCCCGTCTCAACGAGCCGGCGCAAGAGGCGTTGCCGAGATTGGGGGACTTCGCCGAGATCACCTGCCCTACCTGCGGTAGATTCAGGATCACCCGCACTGCTTTAGAGATGATCCGTGGTCGGGATCTTGATGGCAGGCAGTTCGCGCTTACTCAGGCGAAGCGCAAAGCGCTGGAAGGCAAAATACCGGTGATCGACAGTTACATGCTGTGATGCGAACGGTGCGGAAGCTATCGTTCATTTTGCTTGGAGCCGTGCTGGCAGGCTGCAACAGTTCATCATCAAGCGAGTGGCGCGAGGTCAAGACCAGCTCTTACGAGTCGCGTTTCGAACGTGCGAAGGCCATCTGC